>JAFUGP010000084.1 GCA_017469335.1 Succinivibrio sp.
ACATCAATTCCTACATAGACTACACTCATAGTGGCCTCCGAAATGTATGCGGTAACTCCCCCGCAGTTGGTTAAATAATGCGCATTGTAACGGGAAAATCCGCGAATGCTACATTCTCGGGGGCCACTTCATATTGTCTATGTGAAAGGCGGCCACAGGCGCGTCCTCTGACCTGCAATCTTGCAGGTACTCTCTATTCCTCCCGGCCAAAAGTCAGAGCTGCGCAGCACGTAAGCCTAGGAGATCAGCCGGCAAGTTGGGTGTGGGGCGCTGGGGGGCTTTCCCTCAATGAAAGGCTTATTGGACCTGCTGCCACAAGGTGAATTTGCGCTCGTCATCCCTGCCGTTGAAGACCAGCGCCAATCTTAAGACTGCCTTGCCGTCATCAAGCTCGGCGCCGTAATCGCGGCGCTTTATCTGATCTACGGCTTCAGCTAAGAGAGTTTGTTCATCAGCGCCGTCCGGTGAGTACTTAAGCTCAAATACCACATGACGCTCTTTAGTATGGGCCATGAGATCGCAACGGCCCTTGCTGTTGTGTTTTTCCACTTCTACCTTAAGACCGCTGCCCTGCAAAAAGACCTGCAAGAGAGCTCGGACCATGGACTCTTCTTTAAGGGGATAACGGTCATAGGCCACGGCGGCGAGCATTTTATTGAAAAATAGCACAAGTTCTTTGGCGTCATACTGCGCCAAGGCCTCCCGGGCCGGGTGGGTCTTTAAGAAGTCCTCGCTGATGAAACGGAACATGAGCAGCCGCGACAGGGCCTTTCTGACCTCCTGATTGGCAAAGCCCAAGGTCACAAACAGGCAATCCTCGTTTAAGGGTGACTTTAAGGTGAGATACCCCGTCTGACACATCAGTACGCTCTGGTTGATGGAGGTCAAAGAAGTGGGGTTTTGGAAGTCCTCATAGGATATTCTGATTGCATCCTGTTGCAGCACCGACACTTCCAGGGTGTGGGTCTTAAGATAATTGGCCAGAATTGACGGTACACCGCCTGCGTCGTACCAGTAATCACCGAACTTAACTTCCTTATCAGTGCCGATGGCCCTGAGAAAATGGTTGACGGACCAGGTGGAGAAAACCTTGTCGCGGTACTTGTTGTCAAAGCAGTAGCCGTCATAGTGGTAAGCCATGCGGTCAAGAAATTCTTCCACCTGCTTTGCGGTGACATCCTCAGGTTTAATCTGCTCATTATTCTCATAGCAGACACCCAGTTTGAGATAGTCGCTGTAGAAGCGCTTAATCTCCTCGCGGGTAAAGCCTATCATCTGGCTGAAGGCAGACTCATAGGTTAAATCCTCAATGTCCGAGCCTACCGAGAAGATGGAGACGTCCTTTAAACGGGTCACTCCCGTGACGGCCAGGAATCTGATCTGCTTTTTGCCTTTGAGTGCTCCGTAGAAACGGCGGATGATCTTGCGGAATTTTTCGTAGAGAACCTTGTCATTGATGTTGGCGGTAAGCTGGCAGTCATACTCATCTATGAGCAGTACCATTTGCCCGGAACCCAACGCCTTGCACAGCTGCTTTAGGGCCAGCACCGGGTGAGAGCTCTTTACCTTACCGGTCAATCCCAGATCTTCGGCAAAGTCAGAGAGGTCGGCAGACAAAAACTCCTTGAACTCCTCTAAATCGTCGGTGGAATAGTCCAAAAAATTGAGCCGCAACACCGGATAAGTGCCAAACTCCCATTTATCGTAAATCCAGGTGCCTTTGAAGTAAGGATCAACACCCTGCTCAAAGAGAGTGCCGATAGTATTTAAGGTCAGGGATTTGCCGAAACGGCGGGGCCGGGAGAAAAATATGCGCGTGTAGTTGTCTACCAGCTTGAAGATGTACTCGGTCTTATCTACGTAAATACGGTTAAGGTCGATAAGCTCGCTGATATTCTCAGAGGTGGCGATCTTTTTCATTTCTTACCCGTTTTATGGCAGTTTTGCGTAAGGATCGGTGTCTGCACGTGATGATTGCTTATCATACAATGCAAACGCCCAGGCCTCATGTGCAGCTGATAAAATCATGAGTAAGTTCGCAGTGACACCTGCGCAGCCCTAAAGAGTGTGCCCAATGCCCCGATATTATGAAGACAGGCGGCGTGGCGTCTGGGTTAAATCGCTTCCTGAGGCGGCTTAAGGCAGGACAGGTTCCGCGCTAAAAGTGCCCGGCGTCCGGCTAAGTGCCCACCGCTTGGTGGTGAGCATCGAAAAGTACCTAAACACTCTCAAGATTGCAGCTAAGAGAAGATTGTATGGTCAAAACTTTTGCGCCTAAAAATTCCCTTATAAGTCAAAGGGATCAAGCCAAGGAGCGCTTATGCCCCGTCCGCTGAACTCATTAAGACCCAGCGCGGCGTGGCTGGGGGTGGCGCTGCCGCTCTTGTTGCTGCTGTGCCTGGGTTATTATCCCGTGCTGCGCACTCTGATCGTTTTTCTGGGCACGGCAGGCGAGGGCAGTGTCCTGCCTGAGGTTTCCGCCTTAGCGTCGTTACCCTCCTGGTGGCAGCTGTTGCTCAACTGTGCCTGCTATATGTTAGCCGCCGTGGGGGTAATGGCGCTGACGTTGTGGTGCGCGGCGCTGTACGCGGATAAAAGGCACGGCAGCAGACTCTTGACGGCCCTTGGCATACTGCTGCTCTCGTCAAATGCGCTGGGCAGCTGCCTGATAGGCGAGATTTTGGTGTACCGAGCAGAAGGGACGCTGCAGCAGCTTCCGTGGTTCTTTGAGGGGCCCGGTCCTCACTCTCTCTTGAAGGACAACCTTACGCTCGCCTGCATCTGGGCCTGGCGCTTTCTGGGCCTTGATCTGCTGGCGGTCGGTGCGCTGATGGGCGCGTTGCCTTACGAGCGTTACGCGGCGCTCAAACTCGAAGGGGCTCCTCTTACACAGCTTTTTTTACAGATCACCTGGCCCGGGCTCAAGACTGCGGTGGGGCTGCTGCTGTTATGGGAGTGTGGCGAGGCGCTGCTGGTCTTTGAGGCACCGTGGGTGCTGGCTGCCGAGGTAGCAGGGGCGCAGACGCCCCTGAGCGCTCTTTTTGCGGCCGCCTTTGAACAGGGCGCCGCGGCGTCGGCGGCCGCTTTGGGGGTAGTGCTGCTGTGTGCCGTGCCCGTGGCGCTCCTAGGCCGTTTTATCCCGGAGAGGGGGTTCTGGCATGAGCGTACCTGAGAGGCTCCAGGTGGGTCTTACGCCTGCAGAGCTCAGGGAGCGTCGGCACAGACACCGTGAGCTTGGCTTACTGCGCTTAAGACAGCCGCGCCTTATCTGGCTTAGGGGCTTGAGGGCGCTTACGCTGCTTACGCTCTCGGTGTTGGCATTACTCCCCCTGTATACGCTTCTGACCTCCTCGGTGATGAGCCCGGCGGAGTTTGAGCGCAGTACGCTTACGACAGTGCCACTCTCCTTTTTCAACATCGCGAACTATGAGGCGGCGCTGGACAGAGGGCAGCTTGCACCGGCCTGGGTCAACACCGCCTTGATAGTAACGCTGTCCGTGGGTCTTACCGTGCTGTTGGGCACTCTCTCAGGCTATGCGCTCACGCGCGGTAAGTTCCGGGGCAGAGGCCTTGTGCAGGGGCTTTTTCTTGTTTTTCTGCTGCTGCCTGCCGCAGCGCTGCAGCCTGCGGTATATGAGCTCCTCGCGCCCTGGGGACTTAGCGGGTCGCGCCTGCCCGTAATTATCCTGTACGCCGCCACGGATATGGTAAGTTACCTGATGTTGTGGCATTTCATCCACGCCGTGCCGCGCGAGCTGACGGATGCTTTAAGACTGGAGGGCGCGGGCGCAGCCCGCCTTCTATTTTGCGCCATTCTCCCGCAGATCAAAAGTGCCATCGCGGCGGTGGCCTTGCTGAAAACGCTCTTTATCTTAGGCGATCTCTACTACCCGCTCATTTACCTGTCGGGCGACGGACCGCAGACCGTGGCCACGGCGCTCTATCGTCTGCATGAGGAAGGGGCCTCTCTCCTGCCGGTGGAGGCGGCTGCGCTGGTACTCTCCTTGCTGCCGCTGCTGTTACTGCTTATCCTGGGCAGAGGAGTGCTGAGGCGGGCGCTGTGGGGACTTGCCAGCCCAAGGCTGTGGTGGCAGAGCCAGTGCTGCGGGGATAAAGCGGGAGCTTGAGTGAGGTTTGACATGAGCGCACTGGAATTAAAAGAGCTTACCAAAAGTTCAGGTAAGGGCGATATCATCCGCAAGCTGGACCTTAAGGTGGAACCGGGCACCTTGATGGTGCTGACGGGAAGTGATCACGCTGCTGCGTCTTTGCTGCTTAAGCTCATTGCCGGTTTGGAGGATAATGACGGCGGGAGAATCTACGTCAACGGCCGGGATGTGACTTTGGCCGATCCGCAGCATCGCGATGTCAGGATGGTGTTCAGCACTCCCTCTTTGCTGCCGCAGCTTAATGTGGCGCAGAACATCGCCGTAGGGCTGAGACTTAAGCACCGCCGCGCCGATGAGATAAAAATCCTGGTGGC
The DNA here is from genome assembly GCA_017469335.1 of Succinivibrio sp. Classification (GTDB taxonomy): domain Bacteria; phylum Pseudomonadota; class Gammaproteobacteria; order Enterobacterales; family Succinivibrionaceae; genus Succinivibrio. Next base: position 4,484 of record JAFUGP010000084.1, read on the forward strand.
GGATGCGGCCCAAGCCCTGGGCATCACCAACTTGCTCGAGCTTAAGGCCTCAAGGCTTACCGTGGCACAAAGCCAGCGGGTCGCGCTGTGTCGGGCTTTGGTCAGTCAGCCTAAGCTTTATCTCCTAGATGATCCCGCTCTCTCCCTGTCAGGTGAGGAGCGCTCTGCCTTCAGGCGGGATCTTAAGCTCTTGCAGGAAAGGCTGGGGCTGACCGTAATCATGGCCACCTCCGATCCGCAGGATGCCCTGACTTTGGGCACGCAGCTGGCGGTGTTAGACCGGGGAGCACTGCAGCAGACCGGTATCCCCGAGGAGATCTACCGCAGGCCGCAGTCTGTTACGGCCTGGCGCTGTCTGAGCACGTTGGCCGTAAATTTGCTGGAGGGGGTGATCGGCAAGGAGCACCATGCCCTGTTTTTTGCAAGCGGGCCGCTGCGGGTCACGCTTGATACTTATGAGTTTATAAGGCCGGTTGAGGCAGGACAGCGGGTGCTTTTGGGGCTCAGAGCCGAAAATTTCAGTCTGAGCCCCACAGAGGGGGGCTGCCGGATCACGTTGCCGGTGAGCGTAAGCGAGAGCAACGGTGCCGATGCTCTGATAGTATGTGCCTGCGGTAACCAAAGTCTGTGTGCCCGTGTGGGCGCTCAGTCGCGTCCGCGCGGCGGGGATCAGGTGACGCTGTATTGTGATCCGGGCCGGGCCAGCTTGTTTGACGCGCACAGCGGCCTGAGAGTTTAAAGGCCCAGGGACAGTTTTCAGGGAGAACACTCACAAGTGCCGATTGGGCAGGAGATTGGAACGAGCAAGGAGAGATGATGAGCTCTGGGGGAAGTGAGGATAACTCAGGCGGACGGGTTGTCTGGATCACCGGGCTGTCGGGATCGGGCAAGAGCACTCTGGCTACCGCACTGGTGCAGGCACTGCAGCGGCGTTTGCCCTCAAGGCCTGTGCTGCTTGACGGGGACGCCCTGCGTGAGGTGTTAGGCAGCGCTCATGGTGCCTTTGATCTTGAAGGCAGGTTAAAGTTGGCCTACACCTATGGCAGGTTGTGCCGGCTGCTTGCCCTGCAGGGGCAGTGGGTGGTGATTGCCACCGTCTCGCTGTTTCATGAGGTGCAGGAGTGGAACAGACTTAAGCTGCCGGGCTACTTTGAGGTGTTTTTGGACATCCCCGCAGCAGAATGCGCCAGGCGCAATCCCAAGGGACTGCATCATGCGGCAGGCTCCATGGTCGGGTTTGAGGTCAGAGCCGAGTATCCGCGCACCCCGGAGCTGGTGCTCTCGCAGGGGCTGAGTGTTGAGGAGGAAGTTGCGGCGGTAATGCGGGGGCTGTTTGACCGCCAACCCTGATCTCGGGTGGGAAATGAGGGCTTGGCATCGCTCCTTTGCCTGGGACATTACAAGTTTGTAGACAGTAAGCTCACGGATGCCCTTTAGCCCCTCTGCTTGAGTGATGACAATAAAGTTTTGGCCTGAGAAATCAGGCCTCATCTCTGTCCCGTCTCCCCACTGAGATCGCCGCTTGCCTTGATAAGACATCTCTTGCCGGCAAAGGCCAGGCCCAGACCGTAGATGGGGCTTATTCCCTCCTCCTTGAGGGCGCAGGCGTAATCTTTCTTGTGAATTTGGGTTAAGGCATCCTCACAGGCAGTGGCTAGTGCCCGGTCGTGGAGTTTGGGGGCA
>JAFUGP010000085.1 GCA_017469335.1 Succinivibrio sp.
AAGATAAACCAAAACTGTCATACAGGAGCCAACCATGAGAGATTATAACATGTCCTTTGCCCAGCCCGATCTGTTCTTTGCCTATGACACAATGGAACTGATGAAGCGGGAGTTTCCCAATGACCAGTTGCTGATGTTCGGGGCGCTGATGATGAAGTTCCTAACAGAGGCTATTGATGAGGATGTGCGAGCAAAATATGAGGAGGCACATCCGCGCAAGGCCAGATCGGGCAGACCGTCTTTCGATCCTGCCTTCATGTTGCGAGTATTGCTGTTACAGCGATTCCTGGGGCTGACCAACGTCGCCATGGCGAGTGAGCTGCGCAATAACCGCAAGCTGGCCGCAGTGTTGGGCATAAGATTTATCTCGGGCCTGCCTACAGACAAAACAATATGGCAATTGTCGAATTCGACAATTCGCAAAGTGCTCAGTGAGTATCAGTTAAAGGGAGGTGAGAGCCTGACACTGAAGTCACCTACAGGCGGCAGTATCTACCTGGTGTTTGAGGGCGAAGGCGCCCTGCAGGGGCAGGCACAGCTCTTAAAGCGCAGCAGCGCCTTTTATCAGATCCCCGGTGAGGAGGGCGTGCTCAAGGCCCATACCAAGCTGCGGCTGTTCAAGGCCGCCTGCGCGCTGTAAGAGCAAGTTGCCCAAAACCCAAGATCCCGGCCTCAGGGCCGGGACTGCCCATCCTCATGGCCTTAGGTGAGCCGTTGCGCAGGCAGGGACACTGCGGGGAGAAACGCCTCGATCTGCCGCGATGGAAAGATGAATGACTGCGGATCTGTATGGTAGGGCAGCGAGATGACTGTGAGCGTGAACAACTCTCAGAGCGCGTGCAGCAGGCTGATTTCCAAAGTGGTTTAAAAACCGCCGCGTAACAGAAGTCCGCCAATAAAGCAGGTCTCCGCCTGAGGCCTGAAAAGCCTCGTGACATAACCCTGACGTTCAGAAAAAGTTGGAACATAGGGGAGAGCGCACGGCACCCTATAGGAAACCCAAGCCCGCCTCTAATGCCTTGCTGTTTTTAAGACAACTAAAGGCTAGAGCATCAGTCCGGTGGACAGGAGACTCTGTGAGTCATGCGCATCCTCGCCCCGATCTGCCCGGGCGGAATCTTCCAGCAGCTGCATCCAGTACTTGGCGGTACGCACGAAGCGGCTGAGGCCGTCGAGGAAGCTGCCACAGTCCAAGCGCTCCAAATAGTTGTAGCGCTGCAGGATAAGATGCCCGTCGGCAGGGTTTAAGGCCAGGGTGGAGCCTCCGGTGCCCTGGTACATGAAGTTGGCCTCCAGCGCCGCAGCGGCAAAATGCTCCCGCTGCGCTTCGGGCAGCGCACCAAGATCGGTATGCATGAGCAGCAGGTCGCCTGCATCCTGCAGAATCACGGCCACTCCGTCTGCATCCACTCCGCAGGCTCCGTTTCTGGGTTCAAAGGGAAGGCCGCTATCCTGCGCGGCCTTTTTGAGCAGTTCCTCAAAGTTCATACTCTCTCCAAAATGCCGCCCCCTTCAGGGGACGGCAGATAAGTGCTTGTCATCAACGGGGCTATATGATAGCTCAGATGCCTATGTCTATCTGATAGGACTTGTCTCCGCCCATGTTCTTGGTGTCATTCACTATGCTGTCTATCACGTTTGAAGGTATGAAAGAGGCAAAGGTGCCCAGTCCCAGCTCAGTGGTGGCAATTTCGCGCGCCGTTTTGGCCAGAGAGAGGCTGTCCCCCGCGAAGGTGTTGTTGATGAGGTCAGTTGCCTCGCCGGCGTCGTTGAACAGCGTGTTCATGATGATGCCGGCAAAGGAGGCCGGCGGCTCCGCCGGCTCCTCCATCTTGGCAGTTGCCGAACGCGTCAGATCACCCAGGGCCTTTGCGGTACTTCTGGTATACAGCGCCACTACATTCTTGATTGCCTTCTCCTTGGCCGCATCATCACCGTTGGCATATACCCCCCGGAATTCCTCCAGGCCTTGATCAATGCCCTCGACCATTGCGCCATTCACCAGTCCGGCTACCGGATCCAGATGGTTCTTGAATTGGTCAAAGAGCCTGCCGGCCTCGGCTGTCGGATCAGCGGCGCCGTTGAGGCGGGCGTAGACTTTCTCATAAAGCTCGCCGCCGGGCTGGAAGGTGGCAGCAGCACCCACACTGTTTGCATCGCCTTTTATCTCGTTTTCTATCTTGTCGACAAACCGCGGTACTTGATCATCATCATCATCATCATTATCTTCAGCCTTCACCAGTTCTTTGCCTTCGGCGGTGGACGAATACTGCAGAATCTGTCCCAGCAGATCGCAGTCGTCTACCTGCTGTGGAGGCCTGGAGTAATTATCCAGCTCGCTTAAAATCGTCTTGCTCTGGTTGATGATGCTGTTCATTTCAGCCACGCTGTTCTGCAGACGGGTCATGGACTGCACGAAGCAGTTGATCTGCGGGGGCAGCTCCAGTCCCAGCTTCTGCAGCTCCGAGATGGCGCCTTGCAGGCGGTAGCAGACGTCAAAGGAGAACTGTCCCTTGGCGAGCACCGCATCCACAATGGCCTCGGCCTTGGCGCGGATCTCGGGGTTGCCGAGCGCCTGCTTGCCCGCCGGGGAGAGCAGGTTCTCAATGCCCTTGAGGAAGAAGTCGCCGCGGCGCATGGTGGCGCCCATGATCATGCGCAGCAGCTCCTGGCGCTCGTTCACCATCACCGGCTGCCCGTCCTTCATGAGCGGCGCTCCGTCCGCACCCAGGGCGGGGCGGGTCTCCAGCTTGTAAAGGTTGCCGAAGTCGATGAAATCGACATGGTAGTTCGTGACCATGAGGTTGCCGGCGTGGCAGTCGCCATGAAACTGGCCGCTGCCGAAGAGCGCCTCCCTAAACCACAGGCGGGAGGCCTGCTGGAGCTTGTCCTGGGCCTTGTACAGGTCGTCTACCGTCTCTCTGACCTCTCCTTTCAGATTGATGAGGGACATTTGATTGGCATCTTCTCTGAAAATGGGTTTTTTGGTCTCAGGATCCCATTGCAGCTTGCCGGTGGCGGGATCGCGCTTGAAGACGTAGCTCACCTTTTGCTGCATATCTGTGACTGCTTGATTGAAGAATCTGTCCAGGGTTTTGCCGGACGCCTTGGATGCGACCAGGGCGTTTTTGGTGGGCGGTATCAGATCCGACACGGTCATGGAGCCCACGTCAGGCGCAATCGCGTGGGAGGGATGTTGATCGTCGCTGCTGACGTTGTAGATCTGGGCGCCCGCCTTTATGTTGTCCGCCTCCAAGGTAAAGTCGAACTCCTTGAGGTACTGCCCAAGCTGTCCCTCCCAGGTTTTGGCCATGCCGGGGCCTATTTTGGCGGCGGCGGCAGTGAAGAGTTCCGCCTCGCGCTGCACGCGCTGCTCGGCGTCATGGCGCATGATCTTGACCACTGCTTCATTAGTATGTTTCTTGCCTTGTGCGTCCGTGTAGCTTACATTGCACAAAAAGACCTCGCCCACCGAGGCAGCTCCCAGCGATCTTTCTACCTTGATGTCGGTGATCTTGCCTTGGGAATCGTTGATCATCTTCATCAGGTGGGCCTGGACTATCTTGCGCGGTATGGGGGCGAGATTGGACTTCATGTCGTCGAGCGCGTCGGCAAAGCCGCCCATGACGTTCTTGGGCAGGCCCTGCATCATCTTCTGCAGCAGGGGGCCGGCACCCTTTAAAATGGCTCCGGCGTATTTGTTCAGTGCCGCGTTCTTGGCGCTTTCCAGAGCCTCGCCCTCAAGCGGCTGCCCGTCGCCGCCCTTGAACTCGAAGGGCTGGGCGTAGCGCAGCGCGGCGGAGAAAGCGGAGCGCTTGTCGGCCTTGCCCATGGAGGTAAAGTAGTCGCTCAGCACCTGCTTGAACAGACCAACCTGTCCCGGAACCGAGGCGTCGGAGTTGGCGTCATCGAGGATCTGGTTGAGGTTTTTGCCGTCAAGCTGCGCCTTGATCTGCTCGGCGCTCAGGTTCTTGTACGGCTCGGTGGTCATGCCGCCCTGCGCGTTGAGGGCCCCGCCTTCTATTTTGAAGATCTCGTTGATGAAAGTCTGGGTGGCCTCGCAGCCGCGGTTGGCCATGGACTGGATGATGGCATCGAATTTGGCGATTTCCGCGCCCGGCAGCTTGTCAGCGTCCTTGAGCAGGGCGCCCAGCTTGGCGACAAAGCGCGGATCGGAGGCGGCCTCATCGAGGGGCCTGCCCTCGGCGGCGAGGAATTTCTCATTGATGATCTCGCGCATCTTGGAGAAGCCTTCCTTGAGGATCCCTGCCACCTCGGGGGCGGCGGTGCCGTCTAGCACATCCGGGTTCTTCATGATCTCGATGAAGGCGCGGATATTCTTCTCGTCGGTGAGCAGGCCGCGCATGACCTCGCCGGGGCGGTTGACCTTTACATCGGCCACCAGGACTTCATCGGAGAAGATGAGGTCGGCCACGAAGTTCTTGACCTCGGCAACCGGGACGTCGCGCGGCACCACAGGAGCGGGCGGGGCAGGGGGGATGGTGTTCTGCGCCACCTTACTGATGTCGTCCACGATGGGCGCCTTGACCTCGAACAGGGTGTTGTGGGTCGGCTTGCCCAGCGGAACGTTGGCCACGGAGGCGAGCATCTGCTTCATCTCGTCGGACAGGCCTGCGTTGTCCTTAAGCATCTTCTCGTGCAGCGCCTTGACCTGCTCGGCGGTAGCCACCTTGCCGTCCAGCGCGTGCTCGGCAATCTCCACCAAAAGGCCGGTGTTGTAATTGCCCCGGTAGACTGCGTCAAAGCCCATGTCATTGGTCTTGACGGCGCAGATGAGGGTGGCGAACTGTCTGGTGAGGCTGGTTTTGTCGGCCGAGGTGAGCGTGCCCGCGTCAAGATCCCGGTCGTAAACCTTGTTGAGCAGCTGCTTGACGGCGGTCTGGCCCAGCAGATCGCTGTCTGCAGCGGTGCGCCCCATCAGGCGTTCCATCATCTGCTGGGAGGTGGCGTGCAGGCTCACACGGGTGGCCAGGGTACCTTTGCCCACGATTGCGCTCATCTCGCCGTTTTCACCCTTTACAAGCTTCACGCTCTGGCCGCACATGGTGAATTCGGCACTCTCGAACTTGTCCGGGGACTGCATGCTCAGCACCTGGGTAAAGAGATTTTTGAAATTGTTGATAAGGGCGGTCTTGGAGGCCATCTCCTGGTTGAGCTTGTCCTCGCCGGTGATCCAGGCGCAGCGCATCTGGTGCACCGCCTCAAGGCTGCGGCTCATGGTCAGCACGTCGAGCGCCTGGGCGAAGGAATTCTGCGACTTGACCAGCTTGAGGTTCGCCTGGTTGACCGCATCGCGCTTTGCCGCCGCCTTGCCGCTTAAACTTCCGGCGCGAAAGGCCTGCTGTGCCTCATAGTGGCTTACCTCGTTGCTGCCCTTCACATAACCGCGTCCGCCTTTGGCGTAGGTGTCCAGGATCTGGCGTACCTCGTCACGGGTGAGCGGCTTGATCCTCTGTTCAAGAGTTTTCAGGCCGTCCGCGCCCAGTTTGAACTCGGACGGTATGCCCAGGCGGGCCCGGATCTCGGCAATTTTCTCCTCGGTCACGCCGCCGCGCTGCAGTGCGGAGATGAAGGCTTCTTTGATCCTGAGGACTTTCTCCTCGGAGAACACCACGTTGTTGAGCTTGGTTTTCGACACATGACTGTTGGCTACGGACAGCACGTCATTGCCCTGCTTGTCCTTTACTATGTCCACCTGGCCTGCGTTGTACTCTCCCATGGAAACCAGATTGAAATCGCGCAGAGAAAAAATGTCAGACATTTTGCATTACCCTCTGAATCGCGCCGAGACGCGTCTTGCCGTTGGATTCACAAAGCAGCATCTGGAAGGCTCCTGGGCGCTGCTCTTTGTAAATGGAAACAAGATAGCACAAGGCAGATTGAATAAGTCAAGATAAGCTACCAATTTTGATGTACTTCAAATAGTGGTCTATAGTAGAAGCGTTTTAACTTCCAATCGCCATTTTGACTAATATTTTTACTACAGAATATGATACTTTCCGGATTGATTTGCGGCGCTGCCCTGCGTGTGGGGAAAACAGCATTGACCAGGGCGTGTCGTCATTGGTCGTCCACAGTTGTCAGGCTTGAACGTCAGATCGCTGAAAAGTCACCTCAGCAGCTATTGGGATTAAGAAGCAAGAGTACACTGAGAATGTGCAGATCACAGCAGAGGTGGCGGGCACTGCCGCACCTTCCTCCACTGCAACTGCTGCAACACCTGCTCTGGTACCGACAGAGGAGCTCAGAGCGCCTGATTTCTCCCTGATGGTGCATTTCTGGCTGGGCGGCACTGGTGCTCAGTGCCATGAAGAAGACTGGTTTGGAGGAAGACTTGTTGAAGGCCGGGTTTTACGAGGAGACGGTAGCGGTGATTGCCTCACTGGTGGCCTTTAATCTCTGTAAGGGTGACAATAGCTTCTATTTTGCAAATTTAAGCGATAACAAACGTAATGCGCCGGGCTTACATCAAAGCATGTGGATGTCCCGTAAAGGTGGAACCTACTGCGCGATGCATTCTCTGCAAGCAAACAAATTCTGCAAAATCAAGATATTCATCTATTTAGCATTAATTCAACGATAAGTGCGATTAAGGCATCCTGGCTTTTCAGTCCGGGCGCTTTTTTCCTTTCTGTGCGTTTTATTGCCAATCTTATTGCCAATGTGTTAAAAATTAGGTTGGTAATAAAATAAGGAGACTCGAGATGGAGGATCTTGAAGATCTTGTAAGAAGCCTTTGTGCTAAACATGATGAGCAGGAGTGGTTTGAGTTTAAGGAGAACTGGTATGAACCGGTACAGTTAGGCGAGTATGTCTCCGCCTTATCCAATGCTGCTGCCTATCATCAGAAAGAAAATGCCTTTTTTATCTGGGGCGTAAATGACGAGACTCACGAGATTGTCGGAACAGACTTTAACCAGTACATAGATTACAAAAGAGAACCATATCAGAATTATCTTGCAAGGAATCTTTCTCCCAGCATAGGATTTGAATTTGACGAATTGGAGGTTGATGGAAAAAAGGTCGTCGTGCTAACCATACCCGCGGCAAAAAATGTCCCTACGTCGTTCAATGACCGCAGATATATCCGGATCGGCTCCTCAAAAGCCAACCTCAAGGATTATCCGGAGCGGGAAAAGAAATTGTTCAGGCTTCTCGATCGCGGAATTGATACGATTGAAAATACACCTGCGCCGTATCAGAACCTGACGTTCAGAAAACTTTTTGGATACTATGGCTCCAAGGGCATCGTGCTTCGAGAGGAAACTTTTGAGGACAATCTTGGGCTGCGAACTGAGAGCGGGGAGTATAACCTGATGGCGCAGCTTTTGTCCGATGACTCGCATATGCCGCTTCGGGTCTCCATCTTTACAGGAACTACCAAAGGATCAGAGCTGTTTTCAGTTCGTGAGTTTGGCAATGATTGCCTGCTTTATACCTTGGATAATCTCCTTAGGTATGGCGATGTGCTGAATATCATTCAGACAGATGAGAAAAACCGAGTGGTGACAAGAAATGAGGCCTCTTTATTTGATGACAAAGCCTTTCGTGAAGCTATTATCAATGCCATTCTGCATAATTTATGGGTAGACGGCGATGAACCTATGATTACAGTCTATTCTGATCGTATGGAAATTTTGTCCCGGGGTTCACTTCCGCCCAAACAGACATTGGAAGGATTTTTTCTCGGACGTTCCATTCCCGTGAATCGGAAGCTATCGGAAATCTTCATTCAGCTGCATATCAGCGAAAAATCCGGTCGAGGAGTGCCTAAAATCGTAGAGAGTTATGGACGTGAGGCGTTCTCATTTGAGGAGAATGCGATATTCGTTACGATACCTTTTAACTGGATAAATAAGGCTGATGATGAGGTTGGTAATAAAGTTGGCAATAAAGTTGGCAATAAGGTTGGCAAAAACAATAAAACGCTGAATGATACCAGAATAAACATTCTCGCGGCAATGAGGAATTGTCCGCATGTGACGAAAGCGGAACTGTCGAGGACTATAGGGATAAGCACCACTGCCATCGACAATAACATAGCATTTCTGAAAAAAAACGGCTATATCGAGAGGATTGGAGCAAATAAAACCGGATACTGGGAGGTACTGAAATAAGTATGTGCCGTACCGGGCTTGATTTTAGGTTGACGGTAAGTTGATGAAATGAGGACAATGGCAATAAGAATTGCATAACGAGGGCTATTGCAGATCGGATTTAAGTTGAAGGAATGTTGACAAAAGTTTGGCCATGCCGTGGCCTGTGAATCAAAAGAATGACAAAAAGATTTAACATTAACTGACTGACATAAAAAACAGTACAAATAATTATTCACAGGTGAGTCCTGAGCGTATCACGGATAATAATTCACTGCCGTAATAAAATAAACACAGATGTTATTGAGTTTGGGGTAATTAAACTCATGGGAAGTATTCTTAATCCTGACAGGGATAACAGCTTTACCAGACTTGCAAATCGAGAAAATAAGTATTTGTTTGTTGATAAAACTGAATTTATAGACATAACCAACAGGCGATTGAATCAGGATAACCGTTTTTTTGCCTTAACCCGCCCGCGCCGTTTCGGGAAAACCGTTACGGCTCACATGCTTTGTGCTTACTATTCAAAAGGGTATGCCGGCAGAAGTATATTTGACCAACTGGAAATTTCCCAAAAAAGCAGTTACGCCGAACACCTGAATAAATACAATGTCATTTATATCGATATGAACTCCATAAATGACAGGTACATTTCATATAAATCTGATAAATCACTTTATATTGAAGCTATTGACGATATCGTGGATTTTCTGCAGTACCTGGTGATTCGTGACCTAAAGGAGATACCGGAATACGCCGCACAAATCAGCAGCGATCCTCTGATTGGCAAGAAGTCCTTATCTTCTGCCTTGGAAGTCATAAATAAAAATACCGCCGAACAATTCATCTTAATTATGGATGAATGGGATCTGATATACAGAGAGTACCGGGATGAGACCGCCTTACAGGAAAAGTTTATAGCATTTATGCGCGGGCTGTTTAAAGCAGATTATGGTCAGGATTGTTTTGCTCTTGCCTACCTCACGGGTATTCTGCCCATCAAAAAATACAATTCACAATCCTCGCTCAACGGCTTTGATGAATATAACATGCTCTCCCCGGGTGACTATGCCTGCTACTTTGGTTTTACGGAGGATGAAGTCGCCACTATTGCCAAAGCGCCTGACTGTAAAGTATCGCATCAGGATTTAAAAGAATGGTATGAGGGCTACCGGATCAGGGGAATTGATATATACAACCCTAATTCGGTATGCAAAGCGGTCAGCCGCAACGAATGCATCAGTTACTGGAGTAAAACTTCGTCAAATGAAGAGGTGGTACGTCTGATTAACCTGGATTTTGACGGCATAAAACAAGACATCTTGAATTTAATTGAAGGTGCCCAAGTTCAATTTGAGTGCGGTAACTTTCAAAATGACATGGTCAACCTCAAGGATAAAAACGATGTGTTCAGTCTGCTGGTGTGCCTGGGCTATCTGGGATGTTCCGATATAGCCGGGGATGATGAGCTTAAACAGGCTTATGTTCCCAATAAAGAAATCAGACGGGCTTTGATAGGGATCATTAAACAGCAGCAATGGTATGAGCGGATGGAGACCATCAGACGTTCAGAAAACCTGCTCAAAGCCATATTGGAACTTGATGGGAACTCGGCAGCAGCATTGATCCAGGAGGTTCACAATTCCCCGGCGGTGGCTCTGCTTGATTACAACGACGAAGAATCTCTTACCTACTGTGTGATGACCGGTCTTTTATGGTCAACTCTGGGCAAATACATCTCTCACCGAGAAGAGCAGGCAGGTAAGGGCAGGGCGGATCTGGTATACGAACCGGCCATCAAGGGAACTGCTCCACTTATCCTGATTGAGTTTAAGTACGACGGCTCTGCAAAAGACGCAATAGCACAGATTAAAAGGCAGGAGTATTTCAAACGCTATCAAGGACAGTACCGCAATATCATCATGGTCGGCATAAATTACAGCAGCAAGACCAAAGATCACCGGTGTCTGATTGAAAAACTCGCTTAGATAACGATGGCCCTAAAAACCGGCAGTGTACACTCTGCCACCTGTCGGGCAAGTGCGGCCCGGGCTAAAGACAGCCGCGTCAGGGGCAAATAAAATGGGGTGTTGGCTTGATCCGGGCAGCACCGCCGCTCACCTTTTATGCCGCACTTATCCGAAAACCGCTAAAAGCCCGCATTTGCAAACCACGGGTATGTGACATACAGGACACGACCTGCCGGACTGCGTGTGGTAGTCTTTTTCTGCATTAAGGGGAGATAAAGGTTTATGAGCGGCAACCGTGACGAGATATATCCTGACAAAGACCAAGATCTGGCAACCTTTCTGCGCGGCATAGCCGCAGGATTGGGGATCTGCATACTCTTTGCCCTGCTGTGCCTGAGCTTTTACCTGCACGGCTACTTTCACCTGGCCAATGAGACCATGCTGGAGGCGCTGCAGTCGGTGATGCTTCTGCTGACCATAGGTATGGGGGTGAGGCTGGTACTGCTGCTCCCAGGAGAGCGCGGCGGACTTTTGGTGATCACGGCGCTGTTTGTGTGCATGCTCATCAGGGAGCATGACTTTTTGCTCAATACCAAGAGTTTCCCCGGCTGGGAGATACTGGTGCTCGCCGTACTGCTGCTTCTGGCCTGGCAGGTAAGGAAACTGGGGGCCAAAAGTACCTTAGGCGGACTGGCAAGTTTTATCCGCTCC
>JAFUGP010000005.1 GCA_017469335.1 Succinivibrio sp.
AGCAGAGCAGTGAGGATAAGGCGGTTGCCGTTTCGCGGTTGGCAAAGCCCAATTTGACATTCACCCGCCCTGAGTCCAGAACCGAGCGCAAGGTCAGATACCCGGTCTGGCACATCAGCACGCTTTGATTGATGGAGGTCAAGGAGGTGGGGTTTTGGAAGTCCTCATAGGATATTTTGATGGCATCCTGCTGCAGCATCAACACTTCCGGGGTATGCTTTTCAAGGTAATTGGCGAGGATGGAAGGCACTCCTCCCACCTCGTACCAGTAGTCACCGAAGATCACTTTATGATTGAGGCTTAGGGCCCGCAGAAAATGGTTGACGGACCAGGTGGAGAAGACCTTGTCACGGTGCTTTTTGTCAAAACAGTAGCCGTCATAATGATAGGCCATGCGATCGAGGAACTCTTTTATCTGCGCGTCGGTGACATCCTCAAGCTTAACCTTTTGTTCATAAGAGACACCCAGTTTGAGATAGTCGCTGTAGAAGCGCTTAATCTCCTCGCGGGTAAAACCTATCATCTGGCTGAAGGCGGACTCATAGGTTAAGTCCTCAATGTCCGAGCCTGCCGAGAAGATGGAGACGTCCTTTAAGCGTGTCACTCCGGTGACGGCCAGGAACTTGATTTGTTTGTTGCTTTTGAGGTTGGAGTAAAAATTCCTGATACAGACTCTGAACTCCTCGTAGAGCTCACGGTTATTGATGTTGGCCGTCATCTGATAGTCATACTCGTCAATTAAGATGACTATCCTCTGCTTCTTGCGTTTTAAGGCATTGAGCAGTTCCAGGATGGCCACGTCAGGCTCGGTGCTTTTGACCTTTCCTGTCAGCTCCACCTCATCGGCAAACTCCGCTATGGCCTTGGAGCAGAGCTCCTTGAACTCCAAAACGCTCTGGGCGCGGTAATTCTGAAAGTTAAGCCTCAGCACCGGGAACTGCCCGAAAGTCCACTTATCGTAGATCCAGGTATCCTTGAAGTAGGGGTCCGCCCCTTCTTCAAATAAGGTGCCGATGATGTTTAAGGTCAACGTCTTGCCGAAACGGCGGGGCCGGGAGAAAAATACGCGCTTGTATTTTTTTACCAGCTTATAAATGTACTGAGTCTTGTCTACGTAGATGTAGTCATTGTCAGCAAAATCCTCAATGCCGTCGGCCTGTGAGATTTCCTTCATCTGGGCGCTCTCCTGTTTTCCAACACCTAGGTCAGATACCCTCATCATGCCACCATGCAGCGGTCAATTCAATTAGGTAGCGTGGGCAGAATGGCCACACTTCCGGCGCGCCGGAAAATTAGTGGAGGCTACTAAGCCCGGTGGCGCCCTACAATCAAGCTCGTTAACAAATGTGTTGTCTCCTTAGATTTTGAGAATATTATGAATATATTCTGTTGTAATAACACATGGTTGTTTACATGTTTTCTCAATATATAAACCTGCATTTCAAGCATGTTGGTCTTGATATTTGATGAATGATTTTTATGATCAATAAATTCGTTATGGACAGGTGCGGATCTATATCGCCTATTGGAGGATCATAAATATTGAGATTAGATAATCTAGTTGTAGCAGTTCGGTTAGATGTATATTTCTCACGAGTAGACTTAATGTGCGCAATGTGCGGTATTCTTCAAGTATATCGGCATGGTTGCGATCTTAGCTAAGCCTCCGGCACTTCCTGCCACAGCGTAAATTTACGCTTATCATCCCTGCCGTTGAAGACCAAAGCAAGCCTTAATAATGCCTTGCCGTCATCAAGCTCAGCGCCGTAATCGCGGCGCTTTATCTGGTTTACGGCATCATCCAGGAGAGAGCGTTCGTCAGTGCCGTCCTTCGAGTACTTAAGCTCCAACACGACATGGCGCTCCTGGGTATGAGTCATGAGATCGCAGCGCCCCTTGCTGTTGTGTTTTTCAACTTCCACCTTAAGACCGCTGCCCTGCAAAAAGACCTGCAGCAGAGCGCGGACCATGGACTCTTCTTTAAGGGGATAGCGGTCATAGGCCACGGCGGCGAGCATTTTGTTGAAAAAGAGCACAAGCTTTTCAGCAGAGTACTGTGCGACAGCCTCTTTGGCCGGGTGGGTCTTTAAGAAATCCTCGCTGATGAAGCGGAACATGAGCAGCCGCGACAGCGCCTTTCTGACCTCCTGATTGGCCAGGCCCAAGGTTACAAACAGGCAATCCTCGTTTGCGGGTGACTTTAAGGTGAGATATCCCGTCTGGCACATCAGTACACTCTGGTTGATGTCCGTAAGCGAGGTGGGGCTTTGAAACTCGCTATAGGAAATGAGAATGTCGTCCTGCTGCAGGACTGACACATCCAGGGTATGAGTTTGCAGGTAATTGACCAGAATGGAGGGCAGACCGCCGCCTACTTCATCGAACCAGTAGTCTCCGAAATTAACTCTTTTGCTGCTTGACATTTCCTGTAGGAAACTGTTCACCGACCAGGTGGAGAACACTTTGAGCTCACAGAATTTGTCAAAGCAGTAGCCGTCATAGCGCCAGGCCATGCGATCTAACAGGTCATCTATCTGCGCTTCCGTAGCATCTTCCGGCCTGATCTCGGTATCTTCATAGGACACACCGAGCCTTAAGTAATCATTGTAGAAGCGTTTAATCTCATCTCGGGTAAAACCTATCATCTGACTGAAGGCGGACTCATAGGTCAGATCTTTGATGTCCGAGCCTGCCGAGAAGATGGAGACGTCCTTTAAGCGGGTCACGCCGGTGACGGCCAGGAACTCTATTTGCTCATTGCTTTTGAGGTTGGAGTAAAAATTCCTGATGCAGACTCTGAACTCCTCATAGAGCTCACGGTTATTGATGTTGGCCGTCATCTGATAGTCATACTCGTCAATTAGGATGACTATCCTCTGCTTCTTGCGTTTTAAGGCATTGAGCAGTTCCAGGATGGCCACGTCAGGCTCGGTGCTTTTGACCTTTCCTGTCAGCTCCACCTCATCGGCAAACTCCGCTATGGCCTTGGAGCAGAGCTGTTTAAAATCCAAAACGCTCTGGGCGCGGTAATTCTGAAAGTTAAGTCTCAGTACCGGGAACTGTCCGAAATTCCACTTATCGTAGATCCAGGTGTCCTTGAAGTAGGGCTCCACCCCTTCCCCGTACAGAGTGCCGATGATGTTTAAGGTCAGGGTTTTGCCGAAGCGGCGGGGGCGGGAGAAAAATACGCGCTTGTAGTTGCTGACGAGTGAATAGATGTACTCAGTCTTGTCTACGTAAATGTAGTTACGGCCAGCAAAGTCCTTAATACCGTCGGCTTGCGAGATTTTTTTCATCTGGGCGCTCTCCTGTTTTCCAACACCTAGGTCAGATACCCTCATCATGCCACCATGCAGCGGTCAATTCAATTGACGCAATTCACTAACAAAAAGTTCTGATTAACCTTCGCTCCTGTACTGCGTAAGATAACAAGCCAGGCCCACAATGCCGGCCCCCGTGGGACCTGCAGCCAAAAATGGCGTGGCTGATGGCAGATAAGCAGAACTCAGATCAAGATGCGCCCAGGCAGTATCCTCGGGGACAAAGGCCGCCAGAAAAGAGGCAGCGGTAGCCGCCCCGGCTCCGTCTTCTATGGTGGAGGTATTGCAGAGATCGGCCCGGCGACATTTGATGTAGCGGCGGTGAAAGTCACAAAGGGGCAGCTGCCAGTAAAGCTCACCACAATCAGTCAGAGCCTCGGGCAGTCCTTTTGGCGGTTGCTGATTGCGGGCAAATAACGCGAACATGTCACGGCCCAGTGCCACTTTGGCCGCCCCGGTTAAAGTGGCGGCATCCAGGATCACCCGCGCCCCGCTCCTGGAGGCTTTAAGCAGCGCGTCGGCCAGAATAAGCCGGCCCTCGGCATCGGTATTGCCTATTTCCACCCGCAGACCATTGGGATAGGAGATGATGTCTCCGGGCACCACCGAGGAGTCGGACACCCTATTCTCAGTACAGGGCAGATAAATCCCGACCGGCACTTTAAGGCCCTGCCTGATTGCCAGTGCCAGCGCGCCGGCCATGGTCACCGCGCCGCACTTGTCGGTGCGCATATCGGCCATGGACTTGCCAGGTTTGAGATTATAGCCGCCGCTGTCAAAGGTAATGCCCTTGCCGCACAACGCCACCTCGGGCATCACGCCCTCCGCAGCTCCCTCAGGCAGATAGGTTCCAACTCCCAGACAGGGCGCGGCTCTGCTGCCCGCGCCCACAGCCTTAAGACCGGACAGGCTCTCAAACTCACTTTCCCCTCTTTGGATGATACGGTAGGTAAAGCTGCCACCGGACTTTGCTGCCGCCTGAGCGCACAACTCCAGGGCCTCTTTGGCAAACTGCGCGGGAGTACGGGTAAGCGCCGCGCCATCGGCCAGTTCCCGGCAGGGCAGCGCGACCTCCAG
The DNA here is from genome assembly GCA_017469335.1 of Succinivibrio sp. Classification (GTDB taxonomy): domain Bacteria; phylum Pseudomonadota; class Gammaproteobacteria; order Enterobacterales; family Succinivibrionaceae; genus Succinivibrio. Next base: position 4,398 of record JAFUGP010000005.1, read on the forward strand.
CATGGTTTTGACGGCGCCAAGCTGTCTCTCATCCAGGTCAAGCGCCACCTTGAGGTCGCGTTTGCCGTCATACAGGGCCGTTACAAACCAAAAGCCCTCCAACGCGCTCTCAAGCTTGTGCTCCAGGCGCAACTGACAGATCCCCAGCGAGGCTGTCGTGCGCGCGGCACGCATCAGCGGGCGCGAGTCGCCCGGTTTAAGCAGTATCACGAAGCTGCGATTACCGGTAGGCAGCGCGGCGGCATCAGCGGCAAATGGCGCGGTGGCGGCATCAAAGCTGAGTTTTACCTCGCACAAATCCTGCGGGGCGTCCTTGAGGGTAAAGAGTTCAACCTTGCTCATCATCATGTTCCTTGTTTTACGTTCCACATGCTCCCTGCCTGCTGCAGCCTGGGGATGACGGTTTGTATTTCCAAAAGCGCCCGCTCTATTTCCTCTTGCGTAGTCCAGCGGCCCAGAGAAAGGCGCAGTGAGGCACGAGCCAAGCTATCGCTGTGCCCGATGGCCTTGAGCACATAAGAGGGTTTGAGATCGTCCGAGGCACAGGCCGAGCCCGTGGAGGCGGCAATGCCCGGCAGCGAGGGCAGCAGCATATGCCCGTCCACCCCTTCAAAGCTTACCGACAAGATACCGGGCACGCGGCTTGCGGCACTGCCGTTGAAAATAATGCCCGGCAGCTCCCGCAGCCCCTGCTCTAACTTAAGTCGCAAGGCGGCGATACGCTCGGCATCCTGTCTGCCTTCTTGTTGCATGATCTCAAAGGCTTTGCCCATGCCCGCGATCTGATGGGTAGGCACGGTACCGCCCCGCAGCCCCCGCTCCTGCCCGCCGCCTGAGATAAGCGGGGCAAGCGGCACGGCGGCGCTGCGCTTGACGTACAGGGCTCCCACGCCTTTAGGACCGCAGATTTTCTCGGAAGTGAGGGTGGCCATGGTCACGTCGCTGTGCTCAAAGTCGGTTTGCACATAACCCGCGCTCTGTGCCGTATCGGTGTGAAAGAAGATCCCCTTTGATTTACACAAGGCCGCGAGAGCATGTACGTCAGACACCGTACCCAGCACGCTGTTGGCCTGCGCAATACTCACCAGGAAGGTATCAGGCTCCAGGGCCTCTGCCAAAAGCTGCGTGTCAATGCTGCCGTCTTTACGCGGCGTCAGGTAGGTGACACGGCAGCCTTCCTTTTCCAAGGCCTCACAGCACTCCAGCACCGATTTGTGTTCGATGCGGTCGGTGACGATATGACAGCGGGGATCACCGCGTGCCTTCAGGGCTTGATACAGTCCCAGCAGAGCCAGGTTATTGCTCTCGGTGGCCCCGGAGGTGAAGGTGATCTCCAAAGGCGAGACCCCGATGAGCGCTGCCACCCGCTCGCGGTTTTGTTCCACCACCTCGGCGGCCTGCCAGCCGTAGACATGATCCTTAGCGTGAGGATTGGCAAAAGTACCGTCAATGCTCAGGCATTTCACCATCTCCTCAATGACGCGAGGATCGGTGGGAGTGGCGGCGGCATAATCAAGATAAACTGGGCGTGTGGACATGAAAGGCCTGCTTTTTTAGAACGTCAGCAGACAATCCAAAAGAGAGGTTAATCCGGTCGTAAACACAACTCTAACGGCTCTTGCTGACTTGGGATTACGGGCAAGTTCCCTACTCGTGAATGTGGGAGACTGCCAGCTTGAAAACCTGCTCTACGTGGTCGTCATCCAAAGCGTAAAACACTCTTTTGCCGTCACGCTTGACCCGTACCAGTTTGTTTAAGCGCATATTGCCCAGCTGATGGGACACCGCCGAGCGGGTCAGACCCAACAGCTCGGCCAGATCGCTCACGCACAGCCACTCACGCTGCTGCAGCGCGTCGACGATGCTGATGCGGGTGGGATCGGAGAGCGCCTTGAAAAACTCGGCGGCAATCATGACGTCATCATCGGGCAGCATGCTCTCCTTGAGCACACCCAGTTCCTCGGTCGAGAGCGTGCGATCACCTGCGCCCCGCGCTTTGTCGGTCATTTTGTCCAAGGACGGATCGGAGAGGACGGCAGACATGACAGATCCTCAGCTGTTGGAGTGCACCAGAAGCTTGTCAGGACGCAGGCCGTAGCGGTATTCCAACAGGCGCTGCTCCAACTCGGCAAAGCCCACCTCCAAAAAGTAGGTGACATTGGTGGCCTGGCACAATGACATGTAGTCATAACCTAACTTATCCTTACCCAGCAACAGCTGCATTTTGCCGATGTAGAAATAGGCCTCGCACAGATGCTCGGAAAAATCCTTCTGGTTGTGACGGTACAAGGCCACATTCTCCAGCAGTTCATCCTCGGTCATCTCCCCTAAGGTATAACGCACCAGGTTATAGCCCCACTCGCGATTGGGATTGGTCTTTTCGGCATGCTCCAGACGTTTTTTCAGCTTGACCTTGGCCTCCTCAACCCCCGAGAGTTCCCGCTCGACATAATACAGCCACAGCATGCGGTAAGGCTGCAGGGGATCACGGATATAGAAAGACTTCAAATCCTGCAGTGCCGCGCTGAAACGCCCGGCATAATAGAGCGTCAAACCGCGGTTGAAATAGGAATACTCCAGATTGGAGTCAAGCTCCAGAGCCGCGCCGTAGGAGTCAATGGCCTCGTTGTAGCTGCCCTGCATGCTGCGGATGTTGGCCAGCGAGGCAAAGGCTTCGCCGAAATCAGGCTTCTCGCTTAAGGCGGCGATGGTAAAGGACTGCTCGGCGTTATTTAAGTTCAAGGCGTTGCTGGCCACGCTCGCGGCGTAGTAGGCCTCGGCCAGCTCGGTCTTGGTGTGAGGTCCGGTGCTCAGATAACCCATCACGCCCAGGAGCACATCCTCAAAGCGGTTTTTCTCCTCCGGGGCGATGTTGGTGAACATGATCTGGCGCGGCGGCACCGAAAACGGCCCGTACAGTTCCGCACCCCCGGAGCTCCCCGTAAAGCCGCTGCAGCCGGGCAGACACCACGCCGCCGTCAGCAGCGCGGCGGCACGCCAGGCCGCATTGCACCAAGGTTTCAGGGGGAGATTCAAGATCATGTTCAGCACACAAAAAAGCCGATCCTAAGACCGGCTTTTCCTTACAAAATCAAAGCTAAAGAGTCAGTCAATGCTCTCTATTATATCAGTTTCTTTTTTGTCAATCTTTTTGGGCACCAGATCTTGACGGGAAATACCCAGGATCAGGGCCCAGGTCGAGGCTACGTAGATGGAGGTGATGGTACCGAACACGATGCCCACGAACAGCGCCAGCGAGAAACCGAAGATCATCTCACCGCCGAAGACGAGCAACGCCACCACCGTGATGAGGGTGGTACCGGAGGTGATGATGGTACGCGAGAGGGTCTGGGTGAGTGAGACATCAAACAGATGTTCCATGCTCACGTTGCGCGGCATGCGCGTGGCGTTCTCGCGGATACGGTCAAACACCACGATCTTGTCGTTCAGTGAGTAGCCCACCACCGTGAGCACCGAGGCGAGCACGGTCAGATCGTATTCGACCTCCGTAAAGGAGAACACCCCCAGCACCACTATCACGTCATAGACCAAGGAGATCACCGCGCCGGTAGCCATACGCCACTCAAAGCGAAAGGCGATGTAGGCCAAAATGGCGATGAGGGAGACCACGATGGCCAGAATGCCGCTTTCCACCAGTTCTTCGCCTACCGCAGGTCCCACGTACTCCGAGCGGGAGAGTTTGACATTGGGGTCTAAGGTACGCGAGGCGGACATCACCAGATTGGTGACGTTCTGCTGGTCAAGACCTTCCTTGGGGGCCACGCGCACCACCACATCCTTGGGAGTGCCGAAGTGCTGGGTGGTGCCCTCGATGCCGCGCTCGGCATAGGCCGCCTTGACCGCGTTTAAGTCCACGTTGGTGGTGTACTCGGTCTCAACCACGATGCCGCCGGTGAAATCCAAGCCCCAGTTGAGGCCCTTGACGAAGAAGCACACGATGCTGGCGATGACCAGCCCTAAGCAGATCAGCTCCACCGGGAGCTTGATCTTCATGAAGGGAATGACGGTCCCTTCCTTGATGAACTGCATCATGACTGTGGCCCTCCTAAATGCTCAACGACTTGAGATTGGGCCGGCCGCCCCAGATGAGGTTGGCCACGGCACGGCAGGCGGTCACGGCGGTGAACACCGAGGAGGCCAGACCGATCATCAGCACCAGGGCAAAGCCCTTGACGGCGCCTGTCCCCACCATAAAGAGGATGAAGGCCGTGATAAAGGTGGTGATGTTGGAATCGGCGATGGTCACGAAAGCGCGGGCATAACCTTCATGAATGGCGGTCTGCACCCCGCGTCCGGCCCTGATTTCCTCACGGATGCGCTCGTATATGAGCACATTCGCGTCCACGGCCATACCCAAGGTGAGCACGATGCCGGCAATGCCCGGCAGCGTCATGGTGGCCCCGGGGATCAGCGACATGATACCCACCAGCAGCACCAGGTTGAAGATGAGCGCCAGATCGGCCAAAAGCCCGAAGCCTTTGTAGTAAATGACCATGAAGATGATGAGGAAGATAAGGCCGTAGGCCATGGCCTTGAGGCCGTTGTCGATGTTCTGCTGTCCCAAGGACGGTCCGATGGTGCGCTCCTCGACAATCTGAATGGGGGCAATCAGGGCGCCGGCGCGCAAAAGCAGCGCCAGATTATGCGCCTCTTTCTGGGTGCTGATGCCGGTGATGCGGAAATTGCTGCCCAACCTGGTCTGAATGGTCGCCACATTGATGATCTGCTCGGTCTTGCGGAACTTGGGCTTGTAGTCCTTGTCACCTGGTTTGGGAGCATCGGGATCGGCGTTGGCCACCACCTTATATTCAATGAAGTTGGTGGCCATGGGCTTGCCCACATTGTCCTTGGTGAAATTGGACATCAGGGTGCCGCCGCGGGAATCGAGGCTGATGTTCACCTGCGGGCGACCGTTCTCGTCGGCACTGGAGGAGGCGTCCACAATATGATCGCCGGTGAGAATGACCTGCTTGTACACCACCACGGGATAATCGTGCGTGTCATGCAGCACCTCGGTGCCGGCCGGGACATGCCCCTGTGCGGCGGCGGCCACATCGGCGGTGCTGTCCACCAGCCTAAACTCCAAGGTGGCGGTGGCGCCTAAGATTTCCTTGGCGCGGGCCGTATCCTGAATGCCCGGCAGCTCGACCACCACACGTTCGGCGCCCTGACGCTGTACCAGAGGCTCGGCCACACCCAGCTCGTTGACACGGTTACGGATAATGTTGATGTTCTGATCAACGGCGTTGGTGCGCATTTCGGAGAGCTTGGCCGGCGTCATCTGCGCGCGGATTAAATACTGTCCGTCCTGCTCAAAATCCTGCATCACGAAGTCGCGATGCCGATCCTGCAGCAACTTACTGGCCTGATCGCGGGTCTGTTCGTCACGGAAGGTAACCAGCACGCTGTCCTTCTCGGCCCTCGCCCCCGACAGACGGATGTTCTCGTTGCGCAGCTCGGTACGGAAATCGCTTACCAGCTGGGAGGTCATCTTCTTCATGGCCTCCTCCATGTCCACCTCCATGAGGAAGTGCACGCCGCCGCGCAGGTCAAGTCCCAGTTTGAGGGGATGCATATCCAGCGCTCTCATCCACTCGGGAGTGGCCGGAGCCAGGTTTAGGGCCGCCACATAATTGTCACCTAAGGTGGCCACGACTATCTCACGGGCCTGGATCTGCTCATCGGTGCTTTTGAACCGCACCAGCAGCTGATCGTTCTCCAGCTCATAGCTGCCGTTGATGTTACGGGCCTCCAGGGCGCTTTTGACCCGCTCCAGCGCCGCCTCGTCCACGTCAATGCCGTGGGTGCCGGAGATTTGCAACGCCGGATCTTCACCGTAGAGATTGGGCAGAGAGTAGAAAAACCCCAGGGCGATGATGACAAAGATCAGGAGGTTCTTCCACCAGGGAAATTTGTTTAGCACTTTGCTTACCGCTCGTTGTCAACAAATTGAAACAAAAGTTAAACACGCATAAACGGCAGCCTTAGCTGCCGTGTTGTAAATTATCTGAAGCTCAGGCCTTCTCTGGGGCTTGACTCTCAGCGCTCTGCCCGGCTTCGGCGCTCTTGCCTTCAACCTCGGCAGCTTCAGCCTTGTTTTCAAGCTGGGCGTTTTCGTTGGCGGCAGTACTCTTGCGAGTGGCCTTGCCCTCACGCTTTTTGGGTGTTTTTTCCACGGCCACGGCCTCTAAGGTGCCCTTAGGCAGCACCGCCACCACATAGTTGCGCTTCATCTGCAAAATCACGTTCTCGGCGACCTTAAGCAGCACATACTCGCGGTTGTCCGGCAACTTGACCACGCGACCGGTGATACCCCCGTTGGTGAGCACCTCATCGCCCACGGCCAGGTTGTCAAGCACCTTCTGCATTTCCTTTCTCTTCTTGGAGTTAGGACGCATAATGAAGAAGTACACCGCGATCATGCACACGGTCAGTACGATGATCATGGGCAGATCGGCGCCGGCGCCCGGCGCCACTTCCGCGCCCTCGGCATAAGCATTTGAAATAATGTCCATTTTTAAGTCCATTTGCTAGAAAAACAAGACCTAGGTCCCAAAAAACTAAATCCGTACTATATCACAAAAAGACGTCATTCCCGGCAAATTTTCGAGCCTGATCACACTGGATACCATCTCATGGTTCTAGCTCGGCCCAAACTTGACGTGGTTGCCCTAAATTTGAATTTTAAGGAGGATGCTATGGACCCCATATCACTGGCCTGTCTGATGTTGACTGTCGTTGCACTCGGCTTTGCCTGGCTGACCTGGAAGATCATGAAATAGCCGGCAGACAGCGCCTTCCCCAAAGGGACGGAGGTCCTTTTTTAGCTTTCTGGTCCTAGAACGCCTCAGAGTATCGTCTCGGGTTCCTCTCTGGGCTCAGGCTCACCGTAAACCTCATAAAAGCGACTGCAGAAACTCTCCACTTCCCCACCGTGCAGCGCCTGACGCAAATCAGCCATAAAGCGCTCGTAAAAACGCAGGTTGTGCACGGTATGCAGGTGAGCACCGAGCATCTCGTTGCTCTTGTCCAAATGATGCAGATAAGCCTTGGAGTAATGCCGGCAGGTGTAGCAGTCACACTTAGGATCCAAAGGTGAGGTGTCATCTGCATAGCGGGCGTTGCGGATGCGCACCACTCCCTGCGAGGTAAAGAGATGACCGTTGCGGGCGTTGCGGGTGGGCATCACACAGTCGAACATATCCACCCCGCTGAGCACTCCCTGCAGGATATCCTGAGGCCTGCCCACCCCCATCAGATAACGCGGTTTGTCCTCAGGCAGCAGGTGCACAATCTCATCGAGCACGTAGAACATCACACCGTGAGGCTCGCCCACCGCCAGACCGCCTATGGCATAACCGTCAAAGCCCAGCTCGGTAAGTCCCCGCAGGGAGTCCTTACGCAACCTAAGATCGGTACCGCCCTGTACGATGCCAAAAAGCGAGTTGGGATTTTCCAGGCGGGCAAATTCTGCCTTGCAGCGGGCCGCCCACCTCAGCGAGAGTTCCATGGCCCGGCGCATTTCACGCTGCGGGGCAGGAAGACCGATACATTCGTCAAACTGCATCACAATATCGGAGTTGAGCACCTTCTGGATCTGCATGGAGATCTCAGGTGAGAGAACAAGCCTGGAGCCGTTGATGGGACTTTGGAACTTCACCCCCTCTTCGGTGACCTTGCGCAGTCCCGAGAGCGAAAAGACCTGAAAACCGCCCGAGTCGGTGAGAATGGGACCCGGCCAGTTCATGAAGCGGTGCAGACCGCCGAATTTTTCTATGACCCCAAGCCCCGGCCTGAGCCACAGATGAAAAGTGTTGCCCAACAGGATCTGTGCTCCGCTCTCGGCTACCTGCTCGGGGCGCAAGCTTTTTACCGTGGCCTGCGTGCCCACCGGCATGAAAGCCGGAGTATCTACCACCCCGTGCGGCAGCGTAAGCCTTCCCAGGCGGGCCTTACCCTGCCGTGTCAGTACCTCAAAGCTCATGTGCTCTAGCTCCTGTGTTTGCATCCGCGCACGCCGAAGGCGGCAGATCGGCTGATGCCTGCGGGTTTTGGGTCAGAAACATGCAGTCACCGTAACTGAAAAAGTGGTACCCCGCAGCCACGGCGTGTGCGTAGGCGCGCATGGTGCGCTCATAACCGCAAAAGGCCGCCACCAGCATGATGAGCGTGGACTGTGGCAGATGAAAGTTGGTGATAAGGGCATCCACGGCCAGATACCGATACCCCGGGTAGATGAAAATACCGGTCTCCCCGGCGTAGGGCGAGATAGGCCCCAAACCCTCCTGTTGAGCGTGCTGAGCGGCACTCTCCAGACATCTTACGGCAGTAGTTCCCACCGCCACCACCCGGCGCCCCGCGGCGCGGGCCCTTGCCACCGCCTGAGCGCACTGCTCTCCCAGGACCATGCGCTCTTGGTGCATGTGATGCAAAGTGACATCCCGGGTGCGCACCGGCTCAAAGGTGCCGGCGCCCACATGCAGGGTTACGTACTGTATCTCCACGCCCTGCGCCTTAAGACGCGCGAGCATGGCCTCATCAAAATGCAGTCCGGCGGTGGGCGCGGCCACTGCCCCCAGGTCGCGGGCATAGACTGTCTGATAGCGCTCGGCATCAGCAGGCTCGTCGGGGCGGTCAATATAGGGAGGCAAAGGGATATGCCCCTGACTCTCCATTAAGGGATAAAAATCTGAGCCATCAGTGGTAGCGAGCAAAAAGAGTTCGCCCTGACGCTCCAGCACCTGCAGACTGCCGCCTCCGTCCAGAATAAGAGAGCTGCCGCTCTTGGGAGACTTGCTAGCCCTTACATGGCACAGGGCCCGATCCGCGCCTGACAGACGCTCTACCAAAATCTCCACGGCCCCGCCGGTCTCTTTTTTGCCGTATAACCGCGCTCTCATCACCTTGGTATCGTTCAACACCAGCACATCACCTGCTCTCAAATAGTCAGGCAGCTCATAGAAGTGTCTGTCTTCCAGGTGACCGTCCGTACCGTCCACACAAAGCATGCGGCAGGAGGTGCGCTCCTCTGAAGGGTAGGCGGCGATCAGCTCCTTGGGCAGCTCAAAATCAAAATCACTCAGCAGCATAGTTTTCTCCCGTGGATGGGCATTTTAGCTTAGAGTGCCGGTAAGACCAAGTGGGCGGAGAATTCAGAGCAGCTGTCCTGAGCGCCGTGCGCGCAAAAAAAAGGGCCGGACCTTGCGATCCGACCAAACCAGTCTAATGTCATGAAAGGAAAATAGAAATCTGGGATAGGAGCCTAAGCTGCCTTGGCATTGAGGCGGCGCTGCCTTAACATCTCAGGATCGAAAATGCGGTTAAAGAGCCTGAACATCGCCCCCTGCAGTTGCGATGGCTTGCGGATGACCACGCTGTTGGGGATAAGCTTGCCGATGAAATCCAGACAGATGCCGATGCCGTAGACCTCGATGGCGTGGTCGCGGGCGGCATTTAAGGCAGTACGGGCCTGTTCCACGCTGTCGGGGATGCCGTCGGTGATCACCATGATGATGTTACGCTTGCAGTCGAGTTCCTTGACCCGGCCGATGGCATGCCACAGGCATTGCGCCAGCGGAGTCGAACCGCGGGCGCGCTGATCAAAGTAAGGTGCCCTAAGCGAGGCGCGCTCATGTTCGCGCAGCACCACGTCAAACTCCTGGGCTCTGCCCGGGAAATAGGTAACCATGGTCTTGATGCCGTCTATGCCCTCCAACGCCACCCCCAAGGAGAGTGCGCTCTGGCAGGCCGCCTCACAGCGTGAGGTGCTGTCATCATCGTAGGTGAGCATGCTGCCGCTGACATCGGTGAGAATATGCACCGAGGTGGAATTGTCATCCTCCACCACCTTGTCATAGAAAATGCGGGTCTCACCCACGCGGATCAGGCTCAGGCGATAGGGATTGAGCTTGTGCCCGCGTTCGATATGAGAGCCGGCGAACTCGGAGTAGGAGCGCACCCGGCGCGTCAGCGCCGCGCGCAGGGCATGGGTGCCGGAGATGGTGGAAAGAAAATCCCGTCTGCCCATCTGGCATTTGCCCGGCTCCAGCAGCCCGAAATCGTCCCGCGAGGTGGTATCGCGGTCCACCAGATCCTCCATCACTGCCGCGGGATTGGCCCCTGGCACGGACTGAAGAGGCGCGCTGTCGGTACTCTTTAACAGGCGCTGCAGTTCAGTGACAAACCTGGGATCGGCACCGTTCACCTGCCCCAGCTCGCCGCAGGAGCACTCCTCCAGGGTACTCGCCCCGGCATCCTGCTTGATGAGATCGATTAAGGTGTTGAGGTCCTGCTCAATGCCGTACTGTGACCCGTTAAAAGTACCGGGAATGGTGGCCAGCTGCCGGTAGAGGGTGCGCGCGAGCTTGAGGGTCTGCGAGGAGTTTTTGGCCTTTTTCAGTTTGAGGGCCACAGCAAGCAGCGCGTTGAGCTGGCGGTGCCCCAGACGGGCGCGCAGCTCCCTTAAGAGCGCGGCTGCCTCAGTGCGCTGATGGACAAAACGCTGACAGTGGGCACCCAAGTAGAAAATAAGCGCACTCAAAAAGATATGCAAAGTGCTCTTGGAGCCCATCTCGTCTATATAGCGGGCAATATCGCTCTTTAGGGCGTCACGCACGAACTGCAGATTCTCCCACACCCCGATGAACTCCCTTCCTATCAGGGTTTCCACCCGCGCATCCTCAAGCACGTTGAAGAGGGCGCTTAACAGGGCATCGCCGGAGGCGGCCTTCACATAGCGGAAATTGGTGTAACGGATATGAGCGGCCTCGTGCGCCAGATAGCCGTAGGCACAGCGCGCCTTGCGCGGATCGTTTAGATTCAAACGGGGAATGGTGATGCTCTTGCCGTTGGTATAGGCAGTGCAGCCCTGCATTCTGACTTTCACGCCGAAGCGGCGGGCATAGTTGCTAACGATAATGGGCAAGGCGGTGGCGGCAAGTTCCATCAAAACCTCCTGAATTTATGGGATGGAGCTGAAGTTTAAGGTTAAGGTCGGCCCGCAAAGGCGAGCCATTATCCCCAGGCACCGCACTGCGGTCAATACCAATTGGGCTTATCGCGAAATTTTCGCAATAAGCACCCCAGAGCTTGACTCTCGCCCCAATCTGCCATAGGTGCTAAAATGAGCCTCAGATAGGAGCTGACACAAAAGCGCCCCGGACGGGGCCTAAAGAGAACACTTTTATGTTTGAAAATTTTAACTTTTCCCGTCTGTTAAACTACAAAGAGCAGGTCTCGCGCTCCAACAGCTGGGGACAGCATTTCCTCTTTTATAATGTGCTCCTGACCGCCGCCATCGGCCTGAGCTATCTCTACGCGGCCCCGGAGACTTCCAGTTTTCTCTCCTTTGTCTATCTGCTGCTCACCTGGCTGGGGCACACCGCCTTTTTGTGCTTTGTCATCTATGTGCTGCTCTTTTTCCCCTTAAGTTTTATCTCCAATTTCAAAATCTACCGCGTTGTGGCCGTGCTGCTGGCCACGCTCTCCGACATCGCGCTGCTCTTTGATGCCAAGCTCTTCCTGACCGTCAAGGTGCACGCCTCCTGGTCCATGTTGAGGCTCATCTTCGGCGATCTCGATTTCAAGACCGGACTTAATTACAACTTCATGTACATCGCCCTGCCGGTCATCCTCTCCTTGCAGGTAGTGTTCTCCCTGCTCGCCACCCGCGATCTCTATAGGGCCAAACCGGCCTTGCTCTCGCGCGCGCTCATGGTGACAGCACTGCTGTGCTTTTTGGGCTCGCACGGTCTGTATATCTGGGCCGACGCTGCCCGCTATGAGGGGGTTACGGCGCTGCGCTCGGTATTTCCGCTGCAGTACCCCACCACGGCCCGCACCTTCCTCACCAATCACGGCTGGCTGCCCAAACAGTTATCTTCCATGAGAGGGGCGCCGGCCTTAAACTACCCGCTCTCGGTGCTGGAGGTGGAACCCCCCGCGCACAGCGAGCAGTTGGTGGTCATCTTCGTCAACGGTCTTTCCTACGGGGATCTCAGCGCCGACACCACGCCTCATCTGTTGGACCTAAAACGCGAGGCGCTCAGCTTTGAGTCACACTATCTGCCCTACCAGGAGAGCGATGAGAATATCTTTGCCGCCATCTACGGACTGCCTTTGTTCTACAAGTTCATGTTCGAGCAGCGCCACATTTTCCCGGTCATCATGGAAGAGCTGCGCCGCCAGAACTACGATCTGCGCTTTTTGGCCTCAGGACCGCGTCAGGCCCACAGCGGTACGCTGGCAACCTTAACCGGTACCCGTCGTCTGCCGCAGGATGAGTTCAAAAATGACCGGGCGGTGCTGGAGCGCTCATCCCAGTACGCCACGCAATCCGATGCCGAGCATCCCCAGGCCCAGCTGGTGGTGTTGGATGATCTGCACAGCGGAGCACTTGATGAGCAACAGCGCAGAAAAACTTTAAAAAGCCTGGACGGTGCGCTGCACACCTATCTTGACTCCCTCAAGGAGAGCGGAGCGCTGCAGCATACGGTGGTGGTGATCACCTCAGGTCAGGGCAACCCTGCCTTGCAAAGCCAGGGCGCCTTTGTGCGCCAGAGGCAGCATGTACCGCTCATTGTGCTGTGGCCTGACGATCGCCTGCGCGGGGTCAGCAAGGACTTTTTGAGTTCCCATTTCGACCTCGTTCCCACCTTCGGGCGCGAAGTGCTGGGCATCAGCAATCAGGCGGCGGAATATTCCACCGGGGTCGATCTGCTCTCTAAGAACGAGGAGCGCAATTTCATCGTCACCACTTCCTCGGTCTCTTCCAACGCCGATCTGCTGCTGATAGCACCCAAGACCCTGACCGTCTACACCCGCTCAGGGCGCTCCTACATCCAAAGCGAGCAGGGACAGCAGGAAGTGCAGCCCAAGCTGCAGGATCTGGTACGGGCCCTGCGCGAGATGAACCGTTTCATCAAATAAAAAAAGCTAAGGAACAATTATGCTGCTTACCGAAGAAAACGTAAGAAATGTGCTGGGGCCGAGCGCCCAGCACAAGACACTGTTTGTGTACTTTTTTGCCAATGTGCCGGAATGCGCCCAGGCCAATCAGGCCGTCAGGGCCGCCGTCAGTGACGACAACGCCTACATCACGCTGGCCGAGGCCGACATCCAGAGCCAGATTGGTCAGGCCCTGGCCATGCAGATGGGACTGAGGGCCTTTCCGGCCATCATCGTACTCAAAAACGGTCAGCCAGTGGATGCCCTGCAGGGTGATGATGTGGTCACCAAACTTGGCGAACTGTTGCAAAAATTCCTGCCCAAGGAGAGCGAGCTGCTGCTCAAACAGGCTCTGGAGGCGGAAAAGTCAGGCGATCTGGGTCAGGCTCTGCGTCAGATAACTGCAGCCTACCAGCAAGATGAGAAGGACAGCGCCATCAAGCTCACCTACATCAGGCTGTGCATAGCCGCCAAACAGTTAGAGCAGGCCGAAAAGCTGCTGGAGAGCTGCGGACGGGCCGAGCAGGACACCCAGGAATACAAGGATCTGCTCTCGGCGCTGACACTGGCCAGACAGGCGCAGGACTCCCCGGAGATCAAGGAGCTGCAACGCAAGCACGAGGCCGAGCCTCATAATGATGAAATCACCTCGCAGCTGGCGGCGGCGCTCTCGGCGGCCGGCAAAAGACAGGAGGCGCTGGAACTGCTGTTGGACATACTGCGCGCTGACAGCGGCAATGCCAAGATCCGTCAGACCTTCATCGACGTGCTCAACACCATGGCAGGCGATCCCCTGCAGTCGCAGTACCGCAAAAAGCTCTACACCCTGCTGTACTGAGACCTTCAAGCGCTCAAGGCCCCGGGGATGCGGGGCCTGTACCAACAAAGCACCACACTGCCCACTGAGCCGGGGCTCCCTCACCAAAGACCAAAGTACCCGCCTCAGCGGCCCTGCTTTGGTCACTTTAATCAGGCGCCGCGGATACGGGATATTGTATTTGCGGTTGGATATTCCGTGCCCGGACAGCTTGCAGTGGTCTTAGGTCTTGCCTGAGTGCACAGGCTAGGCTCTCTTGGCTGTGGCCTGCTCATGCAGCGGCGTACGCGGCCATTGCTCCAGGAGCGTCTTGATGAAAGTCGCCAGCGGAATGGCAAAGAACACGCCCCAAAAACCCAGCAGACCGCCGAACACAAAAATGGCCACCAAAATGGAGAGTGCGTCCAGATCCATGGTCTTGGAGAACAGCAGCGGAGTTAAGGCGTAGCTGTCCAGCATCTGCACCACCAGATACACCACCATCAGCCAGATGAACATGCTGCCCCAGCCAAACTGAAACAGTGCCACCAGCACCACCGGAACACCGGCCACCACCGCGCCCACATAGGGGATCACCACCGACAGTCCCATGCCCACTCCCAACAGCAGGGCATAGTTAAGTCCGAAGCTGAAGAACAGCACGCAGTTGACCGCCCCCGTGATAATGATATGCAGCACACTGCCCATGATATAGGACTCAAAGACCTGATTGACATGCTGCCACATCTTGAGGATCAGGCGGCTTTCGGTGGGCAGCACATAGGCGACGAAACGCCGCTGCAACGCCTCCTTGTCCACCAGCATCAGGAACATGAAGATAGGCACAATGACCAGATACAGCAGCACATTGGCCACGTTGGCCACCGAGGGCACGATCTGGGTGCGGATGATCCCGGCGGCGTTGCTTACCAGTGCCGAGCGGGCTGCCTTGACATAGGCCACCAGCGCGTCCAAGGACACCATGGAATAGAGAAAATCCGGCAGATTTTCGGCTAAGGAATAGATTTTGCGCGCCAAGGTCAGATCAAAATGCGCCGCCCCCGACAGGTTGCCGCTCTCCTGAGCGCTGCTACCTGTGTGTGCAGCACCGGCACCGTCCGCAGGGTGCTCCGCAACCTCCGGTGAAAGGTGCTCCGTTGCCTCGGCGGTGGCGACGGTATCCAAATCCTTTATTTCGGGAACAATCGTCAGACTCTCGGGCAGCTTTGTGCCGGACGCAGGCTCATCGCTGCCGTTGTCCTGGGTGTAGAGTTCCAGGTTCTGGTAAAATTCCGTGCCCTGTTTGACCACCCGCGGCACCAGAAAGAGCATCACTCCTACGGCCAGTCCCACGAACAGCAGCATCACCAGTGCCGAGCCCCACTTGCGCGAGATGCCGCGCCGCTCCAGCTGTCTGACAAACCAGTCCAGGCAATAGGCCAGGCAGACAGCCACCACAATGGGACCCACCAACCACATGAAAAAGTAGACCACAATGAAGATCCCCGCCAGCAGCAGCGCCAGTTCATTGGTGCCCGGGGCGGAAAAATTGCGCAGATACCAGTTCTTGAATAAGGCAAACATGCCTGCCACCTGTCTTTTAGGTTGAAATATCAGATGTGCTATTATGAGCCTCGTACATCTGCTTTTCAACCAACTGCCCGTCACCTGTCAGCGCCTTGTGAAGAGCCCGTGCTCCGGGCGTTAAAGCCGACGGCTGCGCACCGGAGTGTCGCCTTGAGGATCATCTGCCCTCCACGGCTTAAGAAGTTAAACCAAGCCCGGCCAAACAGCATAAAAGTAAGCCTTAAGGCGGCAGCACTTACCGCGCTCTTAGCCCTGAGCGCCCCGGCCTTAAGCGCTGAGAGCTATCAGGCCCCTGACATCGGCACCGCCGGCATCACCGGCATGACCGTGCAGCGCGAAAAACAGGTGGGCGAGTATTTCATGCGCATGGCCCGTTCGCATCTGGCCATCGCCGATGATCCCGTGCTCAACGAATACCTCGACACCGTGGGCAACAAGCTAGTCGCCCACGCTCATAACGTACGTTTTCCCTTCAAGTTTTTCATCGTCAAGAATGCCGCCTTGAACGCTTCGGCCTTTTTGGGGGGCAAAATTCAGGTCAATACCGGGCTTTTTCATTACGCCGACAGCGAAGATGAGTTCGCCTCGGTGCTCGCCCACGAAATCTCCCACGTCACGCAGCGCCACATCGCCCGCTATATCGAGGCACAGAGCCGCTCCTCCTCCCTCACCGTAGCCGGTATGATAGGTGCCGTGGCCATGGCCATCATCAATCCGGCGTTAGGTGCCGCCGCGCTCTCCACCACCGTGGGAATTTCGGCCCAGAGCGGCATCAACTTCACCCGCGAGAACGAGGCAGAGGCCGACCGCATCGGCATCGGTCTGTTGTATGACGCGGGGTTCAATCCCGAAGGCATGTGCGACATGTTCCGCAAGCTCATGAGCATGCAGGGCAAGATCAACGCCGCCTACAGCATGCTCATCGACCATCCGCTCTCGGAGGTGCGCCTTGCCGAGGCACAGGAGCGCGTGGCGCAGCTGCCCAAACGTCACAACTCCACCAACGCCGATTTTTCCTTTGCCAAAGCCCGCATCGAGGTGCGCTATACCGAGCATCGCGACCTGGAAGAGCTCAGGCAGCGCTTTTTAAATACCAAAGGTCTCAACAAGCTCTATCGCAACTACGGTCTGGCGCTGGTGTGCTTTGAGCAGAAAAACTACGCTCAGGCGCGGGAGTATCTGCAGGCCTTAGAGGGCTACCGCAACAACATTTTCGTGCTGGATCTGCTCACCGATATCGATCTGGCCAGCCACAACGGTCTTATGGCCGTAAACCGCCTGCAGGAGGCCTTACGCAGCCACCCCGACAATCAGGTGGTGGTCATCAATCTGGCCAACGCCTGCCTGGAAACCTCTCAGGCCGCCCGGGCGGTAAAAGTCCTCAACACCTATTTGGGCCGTCATCCTGACAATACCTTAGCGCTCGATCTGCTCGCCAAGGCCTCTTTCAAGCTCAAGGATCGCTGCAACGCCCTGCAGGCCCAGGGACAGCTGTCCGCTCTTTATGCCAACTACGGCCGGGCGGTGAGCAGTTACAATGAAGCGCTCAACTCCTGCCCGGGGGCCTACTCCAGGGATGTGCTGCAGGCACGTCTGGTACAGTTAAGCGAGCAGCGTGCCTTCGATGAGGCCATTGAAAAAGGACTCAAGTAGAAAATCCGCACATACACCCGCAGACAAACCTAAGTCTCGGTAAGACTGCCCCGCGCTCTCAGCTCAGGCCCAACACGCGCTTGACAAAAGGAATGGTGATTTCCCGCTGCTCCTTTAACTGCGCCTCATCCAGGGTATCAAGCACCGCCATCAGATGCGTCATGTCCCGGCTGCCGTGGGTGACCATGAACTGCGCGGTCGGAGTGGAAATCTGAAAGCCCCGCTCTGCGGCACGCAGCTGCAGGGCCTGTATACAGCCTGACTCATCCAAGTGCTCCAGAGCGCAGATAAGACCGCTGCCCAGCCTGGGCGCTAGATCGTGGCGGGTGAAGGATAACCGGTCAAACGAGCGATCGGCGCTTACCAAGAGCGTGCCGCGCCCCGCGTCATTCCAACGGTTGTAAAGTGAGAATACCGCCTGCTCCCAGTCAGGCAGTCCGGCCGCCTCCTGCACGTTGTCCAACAGATAGAGATAAGGCAGCCGCTCGGGGATGAGTCTGGTGGAGAGCTGACGGGCCAGCTGCAAATTGAGATAAACCGCCTCACGGCCTTGGCGCTGCGCAAAATCCCGCAGAGCGCACAGCACATGGGTCTTGCCGCTGCTGTGCGGACCGAAGAGGTAGACAAACTCGCAGCTGCCGCGCTCTATGATGCCGGTAAGCAACGAGATAAGCCCGGCGTTGGAGCCGGGCACGAAGTTACTTAAGGTATAGGAGTCGGCAATCTTAAGCAGCAGCGGCTGCTGCTGCGGCCCGGAGGCCTCGTCCTTACTCACTTACGCGGCTCACGGTCACACTGGGGGCTGACACAAAGGCAGAGCCCGCGCGGCGCGGTCCCACCGTGCCGGACACCGGACCTGCCTGGGTACCGTTGCTGTCGTTGAAGCGGTAAACCCAGTTATCCTCACGGGTAAATTCCGCCGCGTGCGTGAGTGTGCCGTCCAAGATGGTAGCCGTGGAGCCGCTGGGGATATCCACGATAAGTCCCCCGTCGGAGTAGCCGGCCACCCGGAAGCTGGACTCATAACCGTAGGTAACCAGGGCCGCACGGATACGGCTTAAGTCCGCCAGATCCTGCACGCCGTTTAACTTGACCCTGACATACCCGCGGTTGGGCCCCAAGACAAAACCACCGTTGCCAGAGCCTGCGGAGACCACGTTTTGCTGCAGAGTGGCACTCTCCTGCTGCGCGGCCAGGATCCTGGCTATCTCAGAGGCGGACTTGGCGGCGGCCTGAGCCCCCTGTCCTACCGCCTCGCCGCGGCCTAAGTGCGCACCCTGCGCGGTATAGAGGTTCCATTTGAAGATAAGCGCGCCGTCGCCGTCGGACTCCTCCCCGCCCGTGAGTATATAGGCCGCGCCGTAGCGCGCAGAGGCCTTGACCAGATCCTGCTCGCTGCGGGCGAGCACCTTGGCCGGAGTAACCAGCTGCACATCGTCCAAATCCAGCAGCGGGAAGGTGAGCGAGAAATGTTCAATCTTGGCGGCGTTGGAGAGTTGCGTACTGAAGAGATCGCGCTCGGAGCCGCCCAATAACTGCGAGCTGTCATCGCCTATATTCACCAACCAGGCCACCACCTTGTCAGAGCTGCCGCCCCACACCAGGGCACCGGTTGATTTGACGAAATCGCTCACTTTCTTGCTGTCAAACTCGACCTTGAGCAGATCACCGTTGATCTCCACATTTTTAAGCGCGGCCACGGCATCGGCCAAAGCCTCGTCCTTGCCCTGCTCTGAACTGACGGAGAGCCTGGCCTGCCTGAAGGCCGCAAGCAGTGCCCCGTCAATGCCTTTTGACAGATCCTGCTCGTAGACCATGGGAGATGTCTGGGTATCTTGAACGGCAACACCATCCTGCTCCTCGGCCAAGGCCGCTGTGGTCAACCCCAGGCACCAGGCCGCACAAAGCACCGGTACCGTTAATAATTTATACATAAATTTCAAACTCATCAAAAAGACTGACAGCCTTTACTACGAAAGTCCAATGCCCCGTGATTTTAACATAGTGGCAGGCCTCACCGCTTATGCTCAAAGAGACTGCAACTTACGGGGTGTGCTTGAAATAACCCTCCCTGCACCCTAAAATATCTGCACCTATTCTCACCGGCCTTTTGCAGGCCTTTCACAGGAGGGGCGCTGGCCCGAAGAGCGACATGACCAATCTTACCTATAAGGATGCCGGAGTGGATATCGACGCCGGCGAGGCTCTGGTGGAGCGTATCAAAGAGCCGGTAAAGCGCACCAATCGTCCGGAGGTGATAGGCGGTCTGGGCGGCTTCGGTGCCCTGACCAGGTTGCCTGAGGGTTACAAACAGCCGGTGCTGGTAAGCGGGACCGATGGTGTGGGAACCAAACTGAGACTGGCCATTGATCTGCAGCGCCACGATACGGTAGGCCAGGATCTGGTGGCCATGTGCGTCAACGATCTCATCGTGCAGGGCGCCGAGCCACTGCTCTTTTTGGATTACTACGGCACGGGACGTCTTAATGTGGATGTGGCGGCCACCGTGGTCGCCGGTATCGCCAAAGGTTGTGAAATGGCCGGCTGTGCGCTGGTAGGCGGCGAGACGGCCGAGATGCCCGGCATGTACGAGGAAGGCGATTACGATCTGGCGGGATTTGCCGTGGGCGTGGTCGAGGAGTCGGAGATCATCGACGGCTCCAAGGTTAAGGCCGGAGACGCGCTGATAGCCCTAGGCTCCTCGGGTCCGCACTCCAACGGCTACTCTCTCATCAGAGCCATTTTAAATTCGGGCAACATCAATCCCCAGTACACCACCCTGCCTTCGGGGCGCAAATTGGCTGATGCTCTGCTCGAGCCCACCCGCATCTACGTGCGCAGCGTGCTCAAATTGATTAAGGAAGTTGAGGTGCACGCACTGGCACATATCACCGGCGGCGGTTTTTGGGACAACATTCCGCGCGTGCTGCCGGAGGATCTCTGCGCCAAACTGGAGGCTGCCAGCTGGCAGAGGCCTGAGGTCTTTGATTTCTTGGCCGAGCAAGGGGGAGTGTCGGAGCGCGAGATGTACCGCACCTTCAACAACGGTGTGGGCATGATTGCCGTGGTACCACAAGAGCAAGCTCAAGCGGCCTTAGATTCCTTAAAGAGCAGCGGAGAGCAGGCCTGGCGTATAGGCAGTATGGTACCGGTTGGTGACGACGGTGAGCAGGTAAAACTGAGTTGAATTTCTACCGTTTAGGCAGACATTTCTGGCGCTAATACAAGTTATAACCCACGGGCGAGATAAATGATGTCACTAACAGGACTGATAGCGTTTGATCTGTTTTTTGGCGTGGTCTTTTTTATTTCCGTTTACGCACTATATCGCCATTGGAGGAATAAAGACAGAAACAAATTATTTTAAATAATTAACAGGTTCAAACTACAAGCAAAAGTTTCTTGCCAACCAGGCACACATAGATGGTATTTTCAGGCTCCAAGGCACGCTATGGCTTTAATTCGACAGGGAACTCCCACCTCAACATTATGACGGGCTCAACACCTTTTATCGCCCGCTTAAGCAGGCGATTTAGTCACAGGCCACTTGAATATCCTTCCTCAAAGTGACCAACTTAATTACAAATACCGGTAAAAAACTGCCTCTCTTATGTGTAAGTATTGATATGACGATTTGCAGTATTTATCGGGAACTCAATCTCAGTCCTTCCTGATATTCAGCATATCCTCAATGCCGCGGATCATGATGTGAATGATCATCGTATGTACTTCCTGAATACGATCGGCATAGCCATCGTGCGGCACAATAATCGGCAGATCGCAGAGATCTTTGAGAGCACCGCCGTCCTTGCCCAGCAGGCAGATACTGGTCAGCCCCTTTTCCTTACACACCCTGCAAGCCTCGATAATGTTCTTGGAATTACCGGAGGTGGAGATCCCCAGGAACACGTCACCGGCAAAGCCCATGCCCTCAATATAGCGGGCAAAAACCTGATCAAAGCCGTAATCATTGCCCACACAGGTCAGATGGCTGGGGTCGCAGATGGCTACCGCCGGATAGGAGGGACGGTTCTCCCGATAGCGGCCGGTCAGCTCCTCGGCAAAATGCTGAGCGTCGCACATGCTGCCGCCGTTGCCGGCACTGATGATTTTCCCTCTTCTGGCAATACTGTGAGCCATAATCGAGATGGCCATTTCAATTTGCGAGGCGCTGTCCGGACGACCTATAAAAAATCCCAACACCTCGTAGGCTTCCTTAAGCTCGTCTATGACCTTAAAAGTTAGGGTCTGGTTGCTCATATTTTTCTCCTCTTCTTGTTATGCACCTGCTCCCAGGCGCTCTTCCCAGCGTCTGTCAGCCTCTTTTTCGGCGGCCAGATAATCCTGATAGGCACTCTCCAGGCCGTGGCTGTGCAGAAGTTCCTGCAGTTTTTGCTCACGCTGTGCCTTCTGCCGGGCTTTAAAGGCACCTTTATCTTCGCCTTCCTGCGCCGTCAGCTGTTCCATGTCAAACTCAGGCCCCCAGTCACTGCCGCAGAGCTTAACGCCCTCGCGCTCTATGCAGTGGGCCTGCGAGAGCGGCACCATCTGGTGGTAGTGCGCGCTTAAATCCTGAGGGCCAACCTCTATCTTGGGCAGGGTATAGCCTTGAGGCCGCACCCAGCTCTGACCGGCGACGGTTTTGGTTTCTCCAAAATCCATGCTGGTCTGTCCACCGGTCATGGCCAGATAGACCTCAGCGAGCAACTGTGCGTCCAATAAAGCGCCGTGCAGCGTACGGGCCGAGCGATCCACCGCCAGCAGTTTACACAGATTATCAAGGTTGACCTGATGCCCCGGCAGCAACTTCATGGCCAGCGAGACCGTATCCACCACCTCGGCCATCTGCGCGGTCTGCTCGGTGATCCCCATCAACAGCCATTCCTTATCCAAAAAGGAAGTATCAAACCGGGCGTTGTGAATGAGCAGCTTGGAGCCGCGGATAAAATCGATGATCTGCTGCCCCACCTCGGCAAACTTAGGACAGCCGCGCAGGCTGTCCCAACTCATGCCGTGCACTTCCTGAGCTTCTTTGTCTACCTCACGCTCGGGATTGATGTACAGTTGCAGCTTGTTGCCGGTGATTTTGCGGCCCATAATCTCGACACAGCCCACCTCAATGATGCGGTGCTCACCGGGAGTGCCGTCATCACCGCGACCTGTAGTCTCGGTGTCCAAAGCCACCAGTCTCTCTTCTGCCATAAGCCCTGCCGGCAAGACTTATCCTGCCTCAAGTAAAATCGCTGTCCCCATACAGAGGGGCTCAAGTATGGACACTCTAGCAAATTGATGACCCATGCTCAATAATACTTTGCAGTATTTGACGGTAAAATCAAAGTATTAGAAGAATAGCTCTCTTAAGTCTCAAAGAGAGGTGGCTGTCACCTGTCCCCAAAGCAGCTCACCGCCCGCAGTTGCGAATTGGCAGGTGGAAAAAGGGCTCTCCGGGGCCTAAGGTGCGGCCGAGTCGGGCCACTCTTTTTAAACTCTGTTTAATTATACACACTCAGTTTATTTGTTAGAACACATCTAGTTTTTATACGTACTAACTGTCTTGATTTGCACCCCTTTTTGCATTTTCAGTACTTTTATATCAAAAACGCTTCTTTAGTGCCAAAGTGGGGTCAAAATGACTTTTTCTAACTTTATTTCCTTATAAATCATGGTGGAAAGCACTATTTTCATATTTTCATACCCACCCCCTGCCCATTTTTGCCACCGATCACAAAATAACCGTCTAAAAATTAGACGCATCATGGCTTTTTGGCACCTTATTCATTGTTATTCAGACTAAAAAGTAAATTTTCATTTCTATGTTAAAATGGCACCAACTTAAGAACAGATGGCAACGCGTTCTACCGTGCGGTACCCCTCCGGAAACTGGAGCACAAATGTTGAAGGAAGTGGCAATTTATACCGACGGGTCCTGTCTGGGCAACCCGGGAGCAGGTGGTTACGCGGCGGTACTTGAGTACCGCGAACATCACAAGGAATTATCTCAGGGCTATCTCCTGACGACCAACAACCGGATGGAGCTCAGAGCGGTGATAGCGGCTCTGAGGGCACTGAAAGAACCATGTGCGGTGACGCTGACTACTGACAGTCAGTATGTGAAAAACGGCATCACCCAATGGCTGGCAAACTGGAAGAGCCATAACTGGCAAACCAGTGCCAAAAAGGCTGTCAAGAACCAGGACCTGTGGCAGCAGCTCGATGAAGAGTGCCAGCGGCACCAAATCACCTGGCAATGGGTGAAAGGGCACGCGGGACATCCACAGAATGAGCGCTGTGACGAACTGGCCAGAACAGCCGCAGGCGGGGAAGGCAAAGTCCAGGATGAGGGCTACCTCCCCTGAAATTGAAAACTTAGCGCAGTGTCCTTTAACACTGCAAGCAGGGCTAGGATGATTAAGAAAACTCTTTTACTGTTTCTGAGTGTGCTGAGCGTCGGTCTTATCAGTGTAAGCGCCTGCTCCAGCAGCAATGCGACCGCCAAAGAGACCACTAATTACATTCCTTTGCTGACCGAATTGCGCGAAATGGAGCAGCAGAAGTCGGTCTTTGACAGCAATCTGATGGCCGAGAACCGCTTCACCATGAAGATCGTGCCGACCGCCGAGGAAAAGAAGATTGCCAAGCAGCACGCCCGTACCTTTGAAGTTTACTTAGGCAACGGCAAATTCTTTATGTATCACCTGCTCAATCAGTTAAAGGAGCAGGATCTGCCGGTGGAACTGGCCGCCATTCCCATGATTGAGAGCGGTCTGCAGCCGCGTGTGCACTCCTACGCCGGCGCCGTGGGCCCCTGGCAGTATATGCGCCGTACCGGCAAGTCCCTGGGGTTGACCACCACCCAGACTTATGACGAACTCTACGACTTCGTGGAGACCACCCGCGTGTCACTGCAGTACTTCAAGTACCTCTACAAGGAGTTCGACAACAACTGGGATTTGGCCGTGGCCGCCTACAATCAGGGTGAGTTCGGGGTGAAGGCCGCCTATCGTGCCGCCAAGGCCCGGGGCGTGACCAACTTCAACATCAACACCGTGGGCATCAACAGCTACGCCAAGGGTTATGTAAAGCGCTTCCACGCTTATGCCGAGATGCTGCATCACCCGGAGCGTTACGGCATCAAGATGCCGGAGATCAAGAACCGTCCGGCTTTCAAGCGCGTGCAGGTGGCAGGTCGTCTGAACTCCATGAAGAAGGCTGCCGAGTTATCCGGCGCCAGCCTGGAGACGCTACGCCTCATCAACGCCGGCTATCTGACCGATCGTCTGGAGACTAAAGATGAGCACGGCCTGTTGGTACCCTCCGAGCATGCCGGCCGCTTAGAGCAGGCGTTGCGCAACGGCGGCAACAGCCTGAGCACTCAAAACGGCGGTGCACGTACCGCCACTACCCAGGCCAATTAAGAGTAGCCTGAGGACAAGAAAGGATCCCCGCGGGGATCCTTTTTTGTTTTAACCTTGAAAGAGATTGAAATAGAAGTGTCATTTCTGTGAACCGCCAACTCATCGATGAGAAATTTACTTAATCTTCTTGAGTTGAAATTTTATGTATTAGTAGTTCTGATCTTAGTAGACAAAAGATCATTTAAAGCTTATAGTTATGATATATCAATCAGTTACCGAACAAAGGATGAATGAATATGACCATACCGGCAAAGCTTCCTAACCCATCAAGATACTGCAAAGATGAGGTTATGACGGAATTAGACTGGGAACACTATTTTCAACTGAGAAAGGATCTTGATCACTTTGTCTCGGCCGAGGATAAAGCCAGGCTGCACGATCTGGCCATGACATCCAGCATGCAAAACGATCAGGACACCTACGATAAAGTACACAAAATTATGCCTCTGCTGCCTGCTCTGGCCATTTCAGGGAAAAATTTTATGGGGCTAAAGTCGGTTCAGAATTTCAATTTATACGATGCCAAGCTTAAATATCCTGATGAATTCTAATGAAGATTTAACCAATGAAGATGCCGAAAAAAAACTGCATAAATAACACGCGAGCCAGCCCAATAAAACCACCCAGTGCCCTCAGGTCACTTTTTTGCCAAAGGAATAATGACCAAGTTGGCCTTGCAAAAACCGACTCCAGATATCTCAGTTGGCTCACCGCAAGGCCCAAACCTTAAATGCGCCTAGGATCCCGCTCCCTCTCCTCCTTCCTTGGCCACCTCGGCCTTGTAGTACTCATAGGCTTCCTGATCATTTAGCCCGCCATGAACAATCTTGCGCACGGCCTTGATCATGGACACCGCGTGGTAGCTCTGGAAGATGTTGCGCCCCATATCCACACCCCTGGCGCCGTGGGAGATGGAGTCATAGCAGAGCTTGAGCGCTTCCTGCTCGGGCAGTTTGCGCCCGCCTGCCACCACCAGCGGTACCGGACAGGCAGCGGCCACCTCATCAAAGCCCTCGCAATAATAAGTCTTGATGATGTTGGCGCCCAACTCAGCTAACATGCGGGTGGCCAGCTTGAAGTATTTCTGGGTGCGTTCCATCTCCTTGCCCACGGCCACCACGCCCAGTACCGGAATGGAGTAGCGCTGCCCCAAGTTCACCGCCTGCTCTAAATTCTGCAGCGAGGAGAGCTGACCGTCGGCACCGATGAAGGTCTGCACCGCCAGGCAGTCGGCGTTGAGGCGTACCGCCTCCTCGGCGTCCACGGCCAAAATCTCATGGGAGAGATCATCCTGCACCATGGAGGAGCCTGAGGTGGCTCTCAAGGCCACCGCCTTGCGGCAGGCCGGATCGACACAGGTGCGCAGCGCCCCGCGGGTGCACATCAGCACATCGATATGCGGCATAAGCTTGGGCAACACCAGGTCAAGCCGTTCCAGGCCCGACACCGCGCCCATGAAATAACCATGGTCAAAGGCGAACATCACCGTATTGCCGCTCTTGGGATTGAAGATGTTGGCCAGGTGCTTTTTCATGCCCCAGTCCAAGGCATTGGCGCCCTTGACATAAAAGGGACGGTTGTTGGCAAAGGGTTTGTCCAGATGATAATCATGCGGAACCTTGAGGTTGTCGAGATCGGCCATAATTGCTCCTGTTCATATTCGCGGCATAAAGTGGAAGAACCGGTACCCAAGGCGCGCTGCCCCGGGCTTTGACACTGCAAAAAATGCAACTGTACCGATTCTAGCTCAGAGAACTGTCCCCCAGGCAAAATAGCCCGGCCTGAAAACCCTGCCCTTGCCCTGGCGCACATTTTCACGCGGCCGCGGCCGCAGACCCCACTGCGTGCTTGCAGTTTTGAGCGCAAGCACCAAGATTAAGACCAAGCTCCCCATTAGGATCGGAGAAAAGGCTTAGGACAAGGAGCTTTTATGGAACGATACCTCATGGCTGTGGATGCCGGCACCGGCTCGGTACGGGCGGTGATCTTCGATACCCAAGGTCAGCAGATCGCCTTAGAGCAGCGTGAATGGACGCATAAGGAGGATCCCCGTTACCCGGGCTCCCAGGATTTTGACTGGGTGCACAACTGGGACCTAAGTTGTGCCTGCATGCAGGGCGCGCTTCAAAAATCAGGTCTTGACCCTAGGCAGATAGCCGCAATTTCCACCACCTGCATGCGCGAGGGCATCGTGCTTTATGACCGGCAGATGCAGGAGCTGTGGGCCTGCGCCAACGTCGATGCCCGCGCAGGCGATGAGGTGGTGCAGCTGATGCGTGACCACCCGGCCCTGGAGCTTGACCTTTACCGTCAAAGCGGTCAGTCCTTTGCCCTGGATGCCCTGCCCAGACTTATGTGGGTCAAGAACAAGCTGCCTGAGATCTACGAGAGAACCTGTTATGTGGGCATGTTCAATGACTGGCTTATCTGCAAGCTCACCGGTGAGCTCAAGGTAGAGCCCTCCAACGGCTCAACCTCTGGCCTCTTTGATCTGGCAAGCAGACGTTTTGACACCGAGCCGCTGCGCCGCTGCGGCCTCAAGGAGAATATTCTCCCCGAGAGCATCGAGTGCGGCAAGGTGGCAGGGGAGGTGAACGCCGATGCGGCCGCCCAAACCGGCCTTGCCGTCGGCACGCCGGTGGTGGCAGGCGGTGGGGACGCGCAGTTAGGCACCATCGGGGTAGGCGCCGTACTCCCCGGGCAGGCGGCAACCTTCGGGGGCAGTTTCTGGCAGTATGAGTTCAATACCGAAAAGCCTCTGACCGACGCGCAGGGCCGGGTGCGGGTCAACTGTCACGCCATCCCCGGACAATGGCAGTTTGAGGCTTTGATTTTCCAGCCGGGGCTGGTCATGCGCTGGTTTAGGGACGCCTTCTGCGCTCCTTTAAAGGAGCTTGCCTCAGAGCAGGGCCTTAATATTTATGATTACATGAACGCCGAGGCTGCCAGGGTGCCGCCGGGGTGCCACGGCATGCTCTGCGCTTTCTCGGATGTCATGAATTTCACCTCCTGGAAGCACGCCGCCCCCACCTTCGGCAACTTTGACCTGGACGCGCAGAAGTTCAATCTCTATACCTTCTACCGGGCCATTCAGGAGAACACGGCCCTGGTCAATTACGGGCATATGCAGTTGGTCAAGGAGACCACCGGACAGCTGCCGGAGTACCTTATCTTCGCCGGCGGCGCCGCCAAATCTCCGCTGTGGTCGCAGATCCTCTGCGATGTCATGGGACTGCCCCTGCAGGTACCCGTGGTCAAGGAGGCCACTGCTCTGGGAGCGGCCCTGTTGGCCGGCTGCGCGGTAGGGATCTGGCCTGATCTCTCCTCCGCCGTCGCCTGCACCGTAAAAATAGAGCGTGAGCTCAGCCCCGATCCCCAGAACCATGAGCTCTATTTAAAGCTCTATGAGCGCTGGCAGGATTACTATCAGGCGCAGTTAAAGTTAAGTGACCGGGGTCTGACCTCTTATATGTGGAAGGCACCGGGAGTATGAGTGCGGTGAAGGTAACTAAGACAGCTTCCGGCAACTGCCTGCCAATCGCTGCACCTGGCAGACCACCAAACTGCCACTTTTCAGGGCCCGGGAACCAGAGTGTGAGAAGGAAGTTTAATTTCATGCTCTATGAAAAACAAACTTGAAAATGGGCATTAAGTCCGTAGAATCATCAAGTTAGCGGCAAGATCCGCCGTTTTGGCTGTAAAACAGTACCAAAGACTGTTCAAAACGTCATCAAAGACCACAAGGAGCGCGTATGTACACTTTACATGACTCGGAAAAGGAATTTCGCTTCGGCGATTCCGGGCCCAAATACCTCATGAAAGGCCCCAGGATGAACTTTGCCATCGTGCAGTTTCAAAGCGGACAGGACTTCCCGGCGCACTACCATAAGATTATGGAGGAGAACTTCTACATCCTGGAAGGGCACATCGACATCGTAGTCGATGAGAAGGTCAATCACCTAGGCCCCGGGGACTTCATTCACATTGAGCCTTCTGAGGTGCATTACTGCTACAACCCCTACCAGGAGAAAATCGTGATGATTTCCACCCTGGCGCCCTACCAGGAGAGCGACAAGCAGAACGTGGACTCAGCGCCCTACCGCGAGCGGGCTCAAAGAGATACCGAACACTGAAAGCTGTGAGATAGGCATGCTGAGGTTGCTTAGGGACGGGGTAAGTGACAGCGCACGCACTCTTGCCATCAAAACGTCCAAAATGCTTTATTCTCCCTTAAGGATCCGGGCATAATGAAAGCTTAAACGAAACACTAAGAGATCTGTACCGTAACTTCTGAGCTGCGGATGTGACTGCAGATGAGTTCAACTAGGAGCGCCACCTATTATGTTTAGAAAAATTCTGCTGCTTTTAGGCACCCTGTGCGCCTTTCAGGTTTCCGCCGTCAACATGAGCGAGAACACCCCGGTCAACGTGGCCGATGCCTTTTACGATGCCATGGTCGAAGGCGATATGGAGACTTTGACCTCGCTGGTGTTCTTAGACTACATGTCAGAGCGCGAGCGGGAAATAAAACTCTCGGATCTGAGCACCACCTGCTCCAAGATGAGTGCCACGCTCAAATACTACAAAGTCTCCGATCACTCCTTCTCCGACAAGGATCTTGAATACGTGGAAGTGCTGCTCATCTTCAAACGCACCGACATCCCGCTGGTCAACACCATCGTCAAGCTCAAAAAAGACAAGGCCGGCAACTGGAAGGTCTTCAGCTACTGAGAAACCTTAAGGTCTTCAGACCACATCATGCATG
The DNA here is from genome assembly GCA_017469335.1 of Succinivibrio sp. Lineage (GTDB taxonomy): Bacteria > Pseudomonadota > Gammaproteobacteria > Enterobacterales > Succinivibrionaceae > Succinivibrio. The sequence continues at coordinate 33,580 of JAFUGP010000005.1, forward strand.
AGCAAGCCCGGGCCAGACCCGGGTTTTGTTTGCTCCCAAGGCAAGTGCCAAGGCTTAATCTGCCTATCGCGCCCTCACGTCCTCGCGCTCCACGCAGGTAAGCCTCAAGGCAGCAGAGCCTAACTATGCTAAAATACAAGCCTGCAATACACAGCCGCCCTCAGGGCTGTGCTGTGAGGTGGTGAGCCCGGTAAGGCTCTTTTTAAAGGCGGTACTGCGCCCTGACCTTCGCTTTGAACTTCTTTTGAAGTTTAACCTGCGGGGGCTGAGGCTATCAGCAGAGGCGGCTTTGGCCGCGATACATACTTATGCGACCCATTTACCTAGGCGTGAACATCGATCACGTCGCCACGGTGCGCAATGCCCGCGGCACAGACTATCCCGATCCGGTCACCGCGGCGGCCGTAGCCGAGTTGGCCGGTGCGGACAGCATCACCACTCACCTGCGTGAGGATCGCCGGCATATCACCGACCGCGACGTACGCATTATCCGTGAGACCATCAAGACCGCCTTGAACCTGGAGATGTCAGTCAATGACGACATCCTCGCCATCGCGGTGGCACTGGCCCCGCACAAGGCCTGCCTGGTACCAGAGCGGCGTGAGGAGATCACCACCGAAGGCGGTCTCAACGTGGTGGCCGAAGAGAGCAGGATTAAGGCGGCAGTGGACAAATTAAGCGCGGTGGGCACGGCCTGCTCGCTGTTTATCGACCCGGAGCGTGAGCAGGTGGAAGCGGCACAGCGCACCGGCGCGCCCTTCGTGGAATTTCACACCGGCCGTTACGCCAACGCCAAGAGCGAGCAGGATAAGGCCCGGGAGCTTGGCAAGCTCTCACAGATGGCCGCTTTGGCCGATTCTTTAGGCCTGGGGGTTAACTCCGGGCACGGACTTAACTACCAGAACGTGGCACAAGTGGCGGCCATCCCGCAGATGCATGAGCTCAATATCGGTCACAGCATCATCGGACGCGCCATTTTCACCGGTCTTGACGAGGCCGTGCGCACCATGAAGGAAATCATGCTCAGGGCCCGCGCCCAGGCTTCACTTAAGGATTAAAACTGCCATGTCCAGAACCAATTTGCTGGAAATTTTCGGTCACAGCGCCGCAGAGCGCGTGGAGGCGGCCGTAGCCGAGCTCAAGCGCGGCCGCGGCATCATGGTGGTCGACAATGAGGATCGCGAGAATGAAGGCGATCTGATCTTCGCCGCGCAGACCGTCACCGACGCGCAGATGGCCTTTATGATCAGAGAGTGCTCGGGCATTGTATGCGTATGCATCAGACAGGAGCAGGCCGACCGGATGGGTCTCACTCCCATGGTGCCTCATAACACCTCAAATTACGGTACCGCTTTTACTTTCTCAGTGGATGCCGCCGAGGGTATCACCACCGGGGTTTCGGCCCCCGACAGGGTCAAGACCATCAAGGCTGTGATTAACCCCGAGGGTAAAAAAAGCGATCTCTCCGCCCCGGGGCATACCTTTCCATTAGTAGCCCGCCCAGGCGGGGTATTAGAGCGGGACGGGCATACCGAGGCTTCGGTGGACCTAGCTGCCATGGCAGGTTTTCTGCCGGCGGGCATACTCTGTGAGCTTTGCGCTCCGGACGGCCTGATGGCCAAACTGCCGCGGGTGGTATCCTTTGCCTTGGAGCACGATCTTACCGTGGTGGCCATCAGCGATCTGATTGCCTACAAGAAAGCGCAGTTAGCCTGAGGGCTTTTTAGGACTGTCCTCAACTGTCCGTCTGCTTGGATATGATGCACAGCGGTCCGCGTCTTTCAGACGCAGGCCGCAGTGACGGCTCACAAGCAAGACAGAAAACAGTTCCCACCGTTCCGGTGAATTCAGTAAGTTCAGGCCGGGTTCAGGCCATGCTCCTTTAAGAGCGCCAAAAACTCCTCTTCATAGATCACCCTCACCCCCAGCTGCTGAGCCTTGGTGAGTTTTGACCCCGGCGCCGCGCCGCAAACCACGGCAGAAGTCTTGGCAGAAACGGAGCCTGAGATTTTAGCTCCCAGGCTTTGCAACAAGCGTCCGGCCTCGGTACGCCCCATGCTCTCCAAAGTACCGGTCAGCACAAAACTCTGCCCTAAAAGGGGCAGCGTACCCTCTCCGGCCGCCGGTCTATCCAGGGGCTGCACGCTGATCCCCGCGCTGAAAAGATCCCCGCTGCCGGTGAGGCGCTCGATGATCTCCAGGTTGTGCGGCTCGGCGAAGAAATCGACGATATGCTGCGCCACGACAGATCCCACCTCGGGGATCTCCTTAAGCTCATCGGCCGTGGCCGCTTTGAGATCGGCGATCCCCCGGTAGTGCTCGGCCAGCAGTTGTGCCGTCACCGCTCCCACTTCGCGGATCCCCAGGGCATAAAGAAAACGGTTAAAGGGCACCTGCCGGGACTTTTGGATGGCCTCCAAAAGTTTGGCCGCCACCACTTTACCCAACAGACGCGGCTTTTTGTCGGCCGAGCCCTCATCTAACTGCAGCAAGGCCAGATCCTCTAAATTGAGCAAATAGAGATCGGCTAAAGAGGAGATCTTGCGCTGTCCTACCAGCGCTTCCACAATCCTGCTGCCAAAACCCTCGATATCCATGGCCTCGCGGGAGACAAAGTGCAAAATGCCCTCGCGCAGCTGCGCCGGACATACCAGCCCGCCGCTGCAGCGGGCTATGGTCTCACCGGCCACCCGCTCGATGGCCGAGCCGCAGGCCGGGCAGTGGGTGGGAAAAACCACCTCACGCTCTGTGCCCTGCCGCCTTTCCTTGACCACCCCCGCCACCTGCGGGATCACATCGCCGGCACGGCGGATAATTACCTGATCGCCGATTTTAAGGTCGAGTCTTTTGATCTCATCTTCATTGTGCAAGGTGGCCGAGGAGACATTGGCACCGCCCACATAGACGGTTTTTAATTTGGCCACCGGAGTGATCTGTCCGGTGCGCCCCACCTGAAACTCCACGTCAATGAGCTCCGTCACCACTTCCTCGGGCGGGAACTTATAGGCTACGGCCCAGCGCGGCACCTTGGCGGTGAACCCAAGTCTTTCCTGCAGGGAGATGTCGTTTAACTTGAGCACCACCCCGTCGATGTCGTAGTTGAGGCTCTCGCGTTTTTGAAGGATCCCCTCGTAAAACTCCCTGAGCCCCTCGGCACCGGTCACTACCCGGGCCTCGGCGTTGACGGGCAGCCCGAGGGCCTTTAGCAGCTGCAGACGCTCATACTGAGCAGGTGGCAATTCAAGGCCCCGGCAGTCGGCCAGGTAATAGCAGTTAAAGGTCAGCTTGCGCTGGGCGGTTACCTTGGGATCGAGCTGCCTGAGCGATCCTGCCGCGGCGTTGCGCGGGTTGACCAGCACCTTGCCGCCGTGCTTTAGGGCCCGCTCGTTCCACTCGTTGAACTTATCGCGCTCCATGAAGACCTCACCGCGTACGTCAAGATACTCAGGTACCCTGCCGCCTTTAGGAGGGATAAGTTTGAGGGGAATGGCTCTGATGGTGCGCACGTTGGCAGTGACATCCTCACCTACCTTACCGTCGCCACGGGTGGCAGCCCGCACCAGCACGCCGTTTTCATAGATAAGGGACACCGCCAGGCCGTCTAATTTCACCTCGGCACAGAACTCAGGCTCCATATTTCCCGAGGCCTCGGCCATACGGCGGGCAAAATCATCCAACTCGTCAGCGGAGAAAATATCTCCCATGGACATCAAGGGGATGGCATGGGTAACCGCGGCAAAGCTCTTAAGCGGTGCGCCACCCACGCGCTGCGTAGGCGAATCGGCGCGGCGCCAGTCGGAATGCTCAAGTTCCGCCGCCTCCACCTCCCGGTACAGACGGTCATACTCACTGTCAGGCACCAGCGGCGCGTCATCCACATAATAGGCCTGCGCCCAGCGGTTTAAGGTGTCAACGTACTCTGAATACTGCGCTTTGCTAAGGCTCATGTTCTCCCCCGGCACATCAATGCTCGGGGGCATTGTCATAGCGTTTTAGGATCTCGGCGATGCGGTCTAATTCCTCATCGCTCAAGGGCAGCTTGTCGTTATCCTCAAAGTGTCCGCCCAGGCGCTCTTGGAAAATATCGGCGGCCATACGCATGGCCCTGAAATAGGGAAAGGCCTGCCCGCGGGCGGGCAGCTTCATGTAAAGCGCCAGGGCATGGGTGGTATAGCCGTCCAAAGACTTGGGAAAGGCAAAGGGCTCTTTTAGAGAGCAGATGCGAAAGACCACCTTGTCGCGGCTCTCGGCGTTCTCATAGACCAAGAACAGATCGCGGGGACTGCGAATGAAGCCGTACTGCTTGCAGACATCCTCGATATCCTCACCCCTAAAGGGCCGATCCTGGGGAGCGAAGAGATTGATTTCCAGCGTCTCGGGCGGCGGCGTCTCCAGTCCCGGCACCGGAGCCGGGGCCACTGCCTCGCCTTCCTTGGGCAGCGTACCCACCGAGGTATCCTGAAACTTAAAGCCCTCGGTCAAGCCCCGCTCGCCGGCCTGTTCCTCGGAGGGCAGCTCGGCGGTGACAATTCTTACCTTGCCGATGCTCGCGCTCTGCTCTAGTTCGCGGTCTTCCTTATTATTGCGTGAGAGCTTGCGGTTGACGCTGCGCCCGGAAAACCACAGGCCGTGGATGATGAAGGCTATGACCGCCAGGGCTCCGATGATGAGGATAATGGCGCTGGAATCGTTGATATTCATGAAAACTACCGCTTAGATCAGCCTTAGGGCCGATCGCAAAGCACCTGGGAGCAAACCGCTGTGCGCAGAGCACAGGGGAACAATGGGCTCTGCCAGGTCTGAATGAAAAAAGTCCGTCAGAGTTCTGGGCTATATTATAGGGGGAGTGCGTGCGCCCTACTAGCGCTCAAGTTCAACTTTAGGAGATAAGACCGCACAATCCGTAAAGCAGTGTTGTCCATTCAGGTGACAGGCGAATTGCGAGCACACAATAGAGCTACCCAGACCGGGACTGTACGCATACCCGGGCCTTTTACGGACCTATGGGTAAGGCACAGGCTCTGAGAGCGTTGATAAAGCCTGCGTACTGCTCTGCAAAGTCACCATGAAAATCTTTGCTTGTTTTAGCTTTGATGATAATATTAACCTTGAGTTTGAAAGTTAAGGTGCCGACATTGTAATGAGGGCCATCAGGGCTCCCGTAAAAAAGAGCAGTTATGTCCAATAAAGCCAAAAGAGTACGTAAACAGCAAAGGGCCAAAACTACCAGGAAGGCTCCGTTTAAAGTCAAAAGAACCTTCAAAGACGCTATTCAGCTATCTGACGAACAGTACCAGAAAATGTACCGTAAAGAGGGCCGCGTGGAAGGTGAGAGCATGATACAGCGTCTCATAAAGGCTATGAAGGACGCGAGGAAAGCCGTCGAAGACATTTTCAACGAGATCTCCGACTCCGCCAAATTGCCCGGGCTCTACAAACAGTACGGCATCACTGCCTGACAGTGTCCATCCCCTGAGCGGTCAACCTCGTAATGGTTAAATTCTGCCAGGCGGCGGAGGTATCAGAAATTATGCCTATTCAGCTATCTGACGAGCAGTACCAGAAAATATATCGCAAAGAGGGCCGCGCCGAGGGCCGCGCCGAGGGTCGTGCCGAGGGTCGTGCCGAAGGAATTGTTCTGGGTGAACAAAAAGGTGAAAGTAAACTTCAAAAGCTCATCCAGGCCATGAAGAACGCCGGCAAAACTCTGGAGTTTATTTTCACAGAGACCTCCGACTCCGCCAAATTGCCGAGGTTATACAAGCAGTACGGCATCACTGCCTGACAGCATTCACCCTCAGAGCGATCGACCTCATCTGAGTTAATTTTCTGTCCGGTAGGCGGAGGTAATGGAAATTATGCCTATTCAGCTATCTGACGAGCAGTACCAGAAAATGTACCGTAAAGAGGGCCGCGCGGAGGGTCGTGCGGAAGGTGAAGGCATGCTGCAGAGACTCATCCAGGCCATGAAGAACGCCGATAAAAATCCGGAATTTATTTTCACGGAGATCTCCGACTCCGCCAAATTGCCTCGGCTGTATAAACAGTACGGCATCACTGCCGACTGTATTCATCCTCTGAGAGGTAGGCTTTCATGAGAGCTAACTTCTGCACGGTAGTGGGAGGTAACGGAAATTATGCCTATTCAGCTGACTGACGAGCAGTACCAGAAAATGTATCGCAGGGAAGGTTTTCTTGAAGGCTATAAGGAGGTTTATGAGGAGGCTGTCCATGAGGGCGAACGTCAGCTTCAAAAACTCATCCAAGCCATGATAAAAGCAGGCAGAACTCTGGAGTCCATCTATTCGGAAATTACGGAGTCCCCCAAACTCCATGCGCTCTATAAGCAATATGGTGTCACTGACTGACAGCTATCTACCTGCATAACTGTGAGCATCATAGAGCTATTTTCTCGCAGGTATGCCCCCATGAACAGTGCCTTTTCAACTCAAATACCATGATAAGAAATCCCTCCCCTGTGCACTTATCCAGCTCTTTTACGGCGCCAGAGCTGATTGCATCAGGCACAAGCAGTCCTCAGGAAAAGACTTTGCCAAACTCCTGCTCCTGCCTTGATCGGGCAACGACCGCCCGGAGCTCTTACTGCAGCCTAAATACCTCGACAGCGCCCGGTGCGCTCTTACGCGGATCGGTAATAAAAAGACACTGTCCCAAAACTCTGAAGACCAATCAGAGCCACCTTATCCTCATTGGCATCGACTATGCTGAAAGGGGCCAAAAACACAGCTGCGTGAACATGCCACAGCCGGTACATCCCTCTTGGTTGCATTAAAGGTTCGATGCAAGATGGCAGTTTATCTTCACCCTAACTCACAGGCCTTTGCCAAACGGGTCAGATTACCCTTTTTTGTGGACAAGTCCCGACTGTTAATTGAGCTTAACCAATGTGTTGACAATGATGATCGCAAATACGTCTGCATCTCCCGCCCCAGGCGTTTTGGCAAGACCGTCACCGCGCAGATGCTCTGCGCCTATTATGACAAGTGTGTGAACAGCTCAGGCTTATTTGACCCTCTGCAGGTCGGTATTGCGGGTTCTCAACTCAAGGTTAAGCCAGGCGAGGACACTGATGCCATCACCAAGACTGAAGCTGAGGATCTCTACCATAAACACCTAAACCGCTACGATGTCATCTTCATCAGCATGGCCACGGAATACAGCAGCTCAGGCAACAGTGTGGCTAAACTAAAAGAGCAGTTGACACAGAAAATCGGCGCTGAGCTTCAAGAACATTTCCCGGGAGCCGTCAAGGCTGAGAGTTCAAAGCTGTGGGATATGCTCTCTGATGTCTATTCTCAGTATCGGCAGCAGTACCAGGCAGAGCATAAGGTTGCCGACAAGACGACAGCAGAGCCCCTGGTGCCGGGGCAGTTCGTCTTTATCATCGATGAATGGGACAGCGTCATCAGGTCCTCCCGTGACAGGCAACAGGAGATCAAAGACTACCTCAATTTCCTGCGCGATCTGTTAAAAGACCGCGACTACGTGGCCCTCGCGTACCTGACCGGCATTCTGCCCATCAAAAAATACGGTGATCACAGTGCCCTTAACATGTTTGACGAGTACTCCATGCTCACTCCCCTGAAGTTTGCCCCTTACAGCGGCTTTACCGAGGAGGAGGTGCAGACTCTGTGCGCTGCAAATCAAACCAACTTTGAGGAGATGGCAAAGTGGTATGACGGCTATACCGCAGGTGAAACATTTCACATCTTCAATCCCAACTCAGTGAACAACGCCCTGAGCAAAGGGCAATTCATGAGTTATTGGACCAAAACCGAGAGCAGCTCTCAGGCCTTGGGGATCTATTTGCGCCTTAATTTCAAAGGTCTTAAGGATGCCATGGTCAGGCTGCTTACGGGCAGTGAGGAACTCATCGACACTCAGGGCTTTGAAAACGACCTGACCTCCTTTAAAAACCGCGATCAGGTGCTCACGCTGCTGGTGCACCTGGGGTATCTAACCGCTACCCCGGTAGAGAGTTCCTATCGGAAGTTTTTGGTGCGCGTACCCAACCGCGAGGTACGTGAAGAGCTTGAAACTGCGATCAGAGACGAGAAAAAATATGCCCGGGTGGCTGCCGCTCTCAGAGATTCGAAACAACTTTTGCTGGCACTGCAACAAGGGGACGCACAAACCGTAGCCCGGGGAGTGGCCCGCGCCCACGAGCAATGCTGCTCACAACTCAAATACAATGACGAGAACTCCCTTGCCTGTGCCCTTACTCTGGCCTTTTACTGTGCCCGGGATCACTACACCCTCATCCGGGAGATGCCCTCAGGCAAGGGTTTTGCCGATCTGGCGTTCATTCCCCATCCCGGGGAAGACTTGCCGGCGCTGTTGCTTGAACTCAAGTATGATGATAGCGCCGCCTCTGCTCTTGCGCAGATCAAGAATAAACACTACCCCCAGGCCCTGGAGGCTTACCTGGGCAATCTCATCCTGGCCGGTATCAGCTATGATCCCCAAAGCAAGGAGCACAACTGTGTTATTGGGCGCATTTGAAAGTTCAGGCGCGGTCATTTCCACCGTGCATCCGCCGCGCCCTCAAGGAGTACGGTGCCGCAATGCCGCACTTTGGTGTTGCGCCTGTTTGATTGGAGAGAATCTCAAGTGACCACCCCGCTGCCCGCCATCCCGGCTTCCGAGGCTCCCGCGCTGCTCTTGGAGGGACTCAAGCTCGCGCTGTCCAAACCCTGTAGGCCTTACGTGCTGCTGCCCTTGCTGGTCAACGTGCTGTTGCTGGGGTGGTGCGGCTATCTTATCTACAGCTACCTAAACAGCTTCATCATCTCGCTTACCGACTATCTGCCGGCCTTTTTGGGACTTCTCATCTGGCTGTTGTCCTTCATAGTGGGAGCCTCCATCATCATGGTGGCCTGCTATATGTTCTCCACGGTAGCCACCATCATCGCCTCACCCTTCTACGGACTGCTTGCCGATCGGGCCGAAAAATGCCTCACCGGTCATGGCGCCGCGGATCTGAGCCTAACAGAGCTCCTGGGGGAAGTGCCGCGGATCATCAAAAGAGAGTGCGTAAAGCTCCTGTATTTTCTCCCCAGGGTCCTGTGCTGTCTCATCATTACCCTCATACCCGGGGTCAACGCCATCGCCCCCTTCATGTGGTTCTTGCTGGCCGCCTGGATGGCCACCTTGCAGTACACCGACTACAGCTATGACAATCACCGCATTTCCTTTCGGGACATGAAAACCGACTTGGGACTCAATACCTGGGGCACCCTGGTATTCGGCGGACTCATCGCCTTCGCGCTGACCGTGCCCATCCTCAATCTGCTCATTCCCCCGGCCGCCGTCTGCGCCGGCACCAGGTTTTATCTCAAAGCCCGCGGGCTGACTTTCAGTAATCAGGAGGCGGGAGCTGCCGCCCCCGCAGCGGAAACTGACGCCTCAGCGGGAACTGACGCCGCGGTCCAACCCGGTGCTGCCACAGCACCCGCGACACCTTCCAGGGAGGTTACCCCTTAAAATGTACACACTCTCAGGTCTGCCGGTCACCTCCGGCACCGGCAGCGCCCGGGCCCTGGTTTTATCGCGCGCGGCCGATTTTGCGGCCCTGCCCGAGAGCCGTATCTTCGACCCGGACGCCGAAATCTCCCTCTACGAGCGCAAAAGCGCCGATTTCGCGCAGTGGCTCAGGCAAATTGTCAGCCCCGCCGATGACCGTCTGCGGGACGTGTTAGGTCAGGCGGCCGGCTTTTTGAGCAGCAAGGAAAACCGCGAGGCTATCGAGGGTTTAATCTCACGCGGGGCCACCGCCTCGGTGGCGGCCCGGCAGGTGCTGCTGCAGAGCCTGGCGGCCATCACCGATCGCAGCCCGCAGACCACCGAGGCCGAGCGCGGGGAGCTTCGGGAGCTGTATTCGTTGGTGCACGAGTTCATCTCTTCGCTGTTGCTGCGCGACGCAGGTCAGGTGGAGATCCCGCTGTTAAAGGAAAGCGCCGTCATCATCGCCGCCGATCTCACCCCCGCGCAGTTTTTGTCCCTGCAGTATGACCAGGTAAAGGCCGTGATCCTGGAGGGTGGACGCGCCTCCGGGCACATCGGCACCATCATGCGCGAGCTGGGGATCCCGGCAGTGTTTCACGTCAGCGGCGCCAAGACCATCGAAAACGGCGAGCTGGTGCTGGTCGATGCCAACACCGGCGCGGTCATTGTCAATCCCCCCCAGGAGATTGTGGAGGATCTCAAGGCCAGGCAGGAATTAAAGGGCGAGTACGGGGACTTTGACGACACCGGGCCTCTGACCTTGGCCTGCTCGGTGGGCGCCCTGGCCGTCAGTGCCCATCAGGAGCTCTTAAAAGAGCATGGGCTGGGGCTGTTGCGCTCGGAGTTTTTGTTTTTAAGCTCCAAGGTCGAGCCCTCCGAGGATGAGATGACCGCGCGTTTTAAGGCGCTCTTTGACCTCATCCCCGAGCACAAGCCCATCACCGCGCGCACCTTTGATTTTGCCGGTGACAAAAAACCGCTCTTTGCCATTGAAACGGATGAACAGGGGCCTTTGAGCGGCTACGGCGCGGCGGTGGGCAGCCGCCTCTTGCGCAAGGAGCTGCGTGCCATGCTGCGCGCCGCCCCCACACGTAGGGTGCTGGTGGTCTTCCCGCTGGTAACGAGGGTGGCCGAATCACGGGCCTTGAACAGCCTCATCAAGGAGTGCCGGGAAGAGCTGCTAAAAGAGCACATCCCCTGCGCCGACTATGAGGTGGCGCTGATGATCGAGACCCCGGCGGCCGTGCTCTCGGCGGCGGCCTTCGCTGGCTCCTGCTCGTGCTTTATCATCGGCACCAGCTCGCTGGCAGAATACGCCAGCGCCCCGCGCCCGGCTGATGCGGCCTTCACCCCGGCCTTGGCCAAAATGATCGCCCTGGCAGCTCAGGCCGCCCACGAGGCCGGCAAGCCAGTGGGGATAGCCGGACGTTATGCCCCGCGCGTGGAGCTGTTGCCTTTTTTCTACCGCATGGGGGTCACTTACATCACGGTGGACGGCTATCAGCTGCGCAGAATGAGAGGCCAGGCCGCCCGCATCAACTTAAAGCACGCGGTGCCGTGCTTTGATAAGGAGTTCTGCCGCCGAATTTTGGAGGTCTCCTCTGGTGATGAATTGGGCGTGCTCATCGAAAAGGAGCTGACCTGAGGCTGTTATTTTCACCGAGCGTACCAAAAAGCGCTGCCCAGGCAAAAGGAGCTTAAGTGCGGTGAATGCGGTGAGTGCGGTGAGTGCAGTGAGTGCAGTGAGTGCAGTGAGTGCAGTGAGTACAGAACGGCAGGCTTCTCCCCGGGCGTGTATTAAAGCGCTGCGGCGTACTTTCAAGCCCCGTAGCCTAAATTCAAAAGGCGCAACGCACCAGTAACGCTGAAAGCGAGGAGAGCCTGGAGAGAAACTGGAGAGAAACTGGAGAGAAACTGGAGAGAAACTGGAGAGAGCCTAGAGAGAGCCTGGAGATGGCCCAGGATAAGAGCGAGCACGGGTATGCCGGATATGCCGGGTATGAGTAGGACAAGGTAAAAGTAAGGCAAGGCAAGGCAGGCCTAGGCAAAGATAAGAGTAGGTTTAAGGATAAGAGTTTGGTTAAGGATAAAAGTTTGGGAGTTTGTACATGTCAATTTTAAGCAACCTGTTCAAGAAAAAAGAGGAGAGCCCCGAGGTCCTGCCCAGGCAAAGCGATCTGACCTTGGTAGCCCCGCTGAGCGGTACCGTCATCCCCCTGACCGACGTGCCCGATCCGGTGATCTCAGAGCGCATCATGGGCGAGGGGCTGGCCCTCATCCCCGATCAGGGCAGCTCGCAGGTGCTGGCCCCCTGTGAGGGGATTATCTCCAGACTGCTCTCCTCCCATAACGCCTTTGCCTTGAAAACCCCCTCAGGGATAGAGCTCTATTTGAGTTTTGGCCTGGGGCTCAGCAACCTCACCGGGCAGGGCTTTGAGAGTTCCCGGGAGGTAGGTGAGCGGGTGATGGCAGGCGATGAGGTGCTTAAGGTTGACCTGGGGAATCTTCCCGAGGAGACACGTTATACCCTGCTGACCATGATAGTGGTGCGCTCCTCGGCCGACATCAGCAAGGTCTCCACCGTCTCGGGGCATCTGACCGGCGGGCAGAGCGAGTGCGTCTGGGTGGAGCTTAAACATGAAGAGAAGGACAAGAGCAAGGAGAAGGCTGTATAGTCCTCAGGTGTTGGCTATTATGTTGGCCATTAAAAGATCGAGCGCTTATACATCAAGGATCAACATGGTGATAACCACCAGATGTTCCGCTGCCGTCAGGCAAATTCCCCCTGACCAGGGCCGGGATCACCTATACTGTGGAATATAAGCAGCTGGAAGTCAGTTAAGGAGAAATCATGCCGGTACCTGCCAAACTGCCCCTAGGGAGCACCAGCTTTGAGGATTTGCGCCGGGCAGGGAAAATCTACGTGGATAAGACCTCCCTGATCTTCGATCTGGCCTGCCTGAGCGATCCCCTGTTTCTTTCGAGGCCAAGACGTTTTGGAAAATCCCTGCTGCTCTCCACCTTTGAGTCCCTCTTTACCCACGGCACCGAGTATTTTAAGGGGCTTGAGATTGAATCACGCTGGGAAGAGGTGGAGCGAGGCAGAACCTATAAGGCCATCCATCTGGATTTCTCGTCACTCAATTACCAAAATGTGGCTGAGTTGGACGCAGAGTTATGCCTTTGCCTCAAAGAAAGCGCGACACTCAACCATCTGGAACTCAATTTTGATCTCACAGGCTACAAAGCCGGCGGGATCTTAAAGCTTCTGGTCAAAACCCACCCCTCGGAGCTGATCCTGCTCATTGACGAGTATGACTACCCGCTGACCCACGCTTTGGAGGACAAGACCCTGTTTGAGGAGTACCGCAAGTACCTGCAGGGCTTCTTCGGGGCGGTCAAATCAATCTGCGGCTCCCTGCGTTTTTTCTTTATAACCGGGGTGGGCAGATTTGCCAAGACTTCAATATTCTCTCAGCTCAACAACCTCAATGATCTGACCCTCAACGGCGAATATGCCACCCTGCTGGGCTATACCGATGATGAGGTGCACCGGTATTTCGGGGAATACGTCAAGGACGCTGCCCTGGAGCTCAAGCTTACCGAGAGCCAGCTCTACGCCGAGCTCAAAGCCCATTATGACGGCTATCGCATGACTGTGGAGTCTGATAAGACCGTATATGCTCCCTGGTCAGTACTGAACTTTTTGCGCTATGCAAAACGCGGCTTTCTGAACTACTGGTATGAAAGCGGCGGAGCCTTCCCCACGCTGGTGATCCAATATCTCAAAACCATTCAGAGTAAGCCCTGGGAGGGCCTGCAGAAAGTTAGGATCACAAAAGATCAATTATCTGACTTCTGCGATTACTTTGAGGTTCCTCCGGCAGCTCTGCTCTACCAGACCGGGTATCTCACCGTTCGCACCGAGCCCAATGGCTTAGGCGGAGAGCGACTGTTTCTGGCCCCGCCCAATCTTGAGGTTAAGTCTGCCCTGACCAAGCTCTTTTTGATCAAAAACAGCACCCCTGCTCCCGGGGAGCATGCTCTGGACGAGTTCTGCAGCTCCCTTTACAACAACCTAAAGCAGCAAAACCATGAGCTCCTCATCAAGACCTTCGATGCCATCTTAAACACCTGCGGTTACGATAACCGCGAAGCCTTTGCCTCTGAGGCCTATGTCCGCGATCTCATCTATCTCATCCTGACGGTCACAGGTCTTAGCTCAAGCAGGGAGCTTTACAGCGCCAAAGGCCGGGCCGATCTGGCAGTTGAGCTTCCTGAAAGACGCTATATCATCGAGTTCAAACTCGCCAGAGGTGAAGGTGAGGAAGAGAAATTGCTGCAGGAGGCCGTAAATCAGCTTACCGACAAGCGCTATGGGGAGATCTTACCTGAGAAGCCCACAGTCAAACTTGCGGTGGTGGTGAGCGCCGCCAAGAAGTCGGTGGCCAGGTGGCAGCTTACCAAGTGAGAAGGCCCAGGATTTATGTACCGCAGCGGTAAGTTGTCGCCAGCCTGTGACAATGGCAGGTTTTTAGCCTCTGATTTTGTCCACTTCTAGCTTTTCATTTTGTCCTCGATCTAGCCTGCGATTTTGTCACCGCCGTGATTGGCCTTGTGGACAAAAAAAATGAGGCCCTCTGTA
>JAFUGP010000086.1 GCA_017469335.1 Succinivibrio sp.
ATCAATCCCGACAAGACCCGCTCTGAACTTAGTTGGGAACCAAAGCATGACTTTGAGAGCGGACTGCGTTCTACCATTTACTGGTATTTGAATAACCCTAGCTGGTTGGTGCCAGGCGCGGATCACCACTATTAGGCTTTATAGTCACAAAATGAACGAACCATTGTTGTCGGCAGACCTCACGCGGCACAGCGGCACCTCAATGCGTACATACTCTTCGGCCGCTGGTTCTCACTTCATCGTATAATTACCCCAGTCATGACAAGGAGCTTTGCCGATGTCTTCCAAGATCAACATCGACCAGAAGAGCGTCAAAGGCCTCTTCAACGATAAAAACGCCGATTTCCTCATCCCGGACTACCAGAGGCCCTATGCCTGGGGTAGGGACGAATGTCAAACCCTGTGGGACGATCTCTTCATCTTCGCATTCCCCGACCTCGACTGCGACAAGTTCAACTTCGACAGGGACGAGTACTTCCTAGGCCCCATCGTCACTTTCAAGAACGCCGATGGCAAAACCGAAATCATCGACGGCCAGCAGCGCCTCACCACTCTCATGCTACTCCTGCGCGCCTTCTACGATCTCTACGGCAAAATGAAGGATGACAAATCCCTGACGGCCCGCCAGGACATCGAGCAGTGCATCTGGAAAACGGACGAATTCGGCAAGCCGGACAAGTCCGCGCTCAAGATAGACTCCGAGGTTGCCACCGACGACGAAAAGCATGAGTTTCTCGACATCCTAAAGACCGGCCTCGTCCCGGAAGGCGCCAGAAGCAGCTACGCCGGCAACTACCGATTCTTCCAGGACAAGATCAACGAATTTCTCAAGGAATACCCCAGCTGGTTCGCCTACCTCCCCATGCGCATCATGAACAACTGCATCCTGCTGCCCATCGAGGCGGAGTCGCAGGACACCGCGCTGCGTATTTTCTCGACTCTCAATGACAGAGGCAAGCCATTGTCTGATGCTGACATCTTCAAGGCCCAGTTTTACAAGTATTTTTCCCAGATCGGCCGCAAAGATGACTTTATCCGCCGTTGGAAGGATCTGGAGGTCCTGTGCAATTCGATCTTCCATCCCATCACCGGCACCCCCATGGATGAGCTCTTCACACGCTACATGTACTACGAACGGGCCAAGCAGGGCATCAAATCTTCGACTACTGAGGCACTGCGCAAGTTCTACGAGAAAGACACCTACGCACTGCTGAAAGACGAGCAGACTTTTGACAACCTCATCGACCTCGCCAATTTCTGGAACGATGTGCAGAGCCAAGATACCGAACGCTTCTCAGAGCGCATCCTCCGTCGTCTCTTCGTGCTCAACTACGCACCCAACGGCATGTGGACCTATTTGACCTCCGTCTACTATATGGCCTATATGTCCAAGAATAAAGATCCCGGCTTATGGGACAACGAGGACTTTTTTCAGTTCCTGAACAGAATCACCGCCTTCATCTGGGCCTATACGATGACCAATCCTGGAGTAAACTCCCTGCGCACGCCTGTTTTTGCCGAGATGATAAATATCGTCAATGATCGTCCCGTGACCTTCAAAGGCTATCTATTCAATCCCGACACTCTGCAAGACACAATCCAGAAGCTATCCTTTAGCAACAACCGCACCATAACCAAATCCATGCTCGCCTGGTGGGCTTTCAACAACACTCAACAGGAGTATTTCTCTCTGGAAAACATCCTTGAGATTGAACACATCTATCCCCGCAGCCGGGAAGAGAAAGAACATACGCTCTCTGACAAGGCAAGCATTGAATCGCTTGGCAATAAAGTGCTGCTTGAGAAAAGGATCAATATCAGGGCTTCGGACTATCGCTTTGCCGACAAGGTAAAATACTACAGAGGTTACGAAAATAACCGAGGTCAGAAGAAAGAAGGCACCAAAATAAAGGAGCTGATCACGCTCGCCGCCAAGGCTTCGGACTTCACCGAGTCTGATATAGCAGCCAGAAAAGAAAGGATGGTAGCGGACTTTATCGATTTTATGCGCAGCAACGGCCTACTGAGCGAGGGCTGACACCAACGCCAACACCACCTGGTACTGCTCTCTAAATCAAGGGTTCTGTGCCGGTGTTGCCTGCCCTGTGGCGATCAGATGCCTCCCGGCGACCTAACGCCGACTTAGGCGGTCCTGCCCATCCCCGCTCTGCCACGCACACACAGAAAGCGCTCAAGCCTGGGGTCATGGCCAAGACTTTTTTGCAGAACCCCATCACCGGGCCTTAGCCAGCTGCTGTGATCCGGACAGGTATAGACTCTGACTTAATCGAGGACACCCACCGTGACCAAGTACACACCGCAAACCGCGAACCCCCATCCGGCGGAAGCACTTAAGGCGCTGATCCATGATTTGGGGACAGTGAAATCGCAACTTGAGACCTTGTGCTCGCAGGGCCTGGGCGTACTCGGACATATCACTTTGCTGCTAGAGGAGGCCGCTGAGCTGCAGCTTGAGCGCCGATCCGCTCTGCCGGCGAACATCACCGCGCTGTGCACTGAGTTCAAAACTGTGCATCTCACCCGGCATAACGGTCATGGCCGATGACGCGGGGCAGTTCGAGGTGCCCGATCGGGTGGACAGAATGACGGACATCCTCCGTGATCTCACCGATCTTGTGCCGGCGCTCAGAGTGCTCATAGACGAGACCGGAAAAGAGCAGATCCCGCCCGGGCGGCAAAAGAGCCCCGCCGCTCACCGTCACGCTCCCCGGCGCTAGGAGACGGAGCCGCGACAAATGCTGAGTTGAAACAGGCACTCCGCCCAGGAGATCCCCACGCTGCTTTCTGCTATGCTGGCACACGCAGCTGCCCCTCTTTATGGGGATCTGCCACCAACCTCAGTAAGCAGCCTTGCAGGAGCTTTCCATGCAGCAATTTGACGTAGCCATCGTAGGCTTAGGCCCGGCCGGGGCCACTCTCGCGCGTCTGCTCTCCCCTGCCCTCACGGTGCTGGCCGTCGACCGCAAGGCCCCTCAAGGTGAGAGCGCCTTCGAAAAACCCTGCGGCGGGCTGCTCTCGCCTGATGCGCAGCGCTGTATGGCGCAGTTGGGGCTGACCATCCCGCTTGATATCTTAGTCTCCCCGCAGATCTTCGCGGTCAGAACCTTGGATCTCAACACCACCTTGCAGCGCCACTACCAGCGCTGTTACCTCAATTTGGACCGTCTGCGCTTTGACCAGTGGCTGATGAGTCTCATTCCCCCCAAGGTCGAGGTTCTGGCTCCGGCGCGCTGTCTGGCGGTTAAAAGGGAGAGTGCGGGCTACACCCTGCAGGTTGAATGCCGGGGGCAGCTGCGTCAGTACCACTCCCGTATGGTAGTAGGCGCCGACGGGGCGCGGTCCCTTGTAAGGCGCACCTTTTACCCCCAGGCCAAACTTGCCTCCTATGTGGCAATACAGCAGCATTTTGACGCCGCCTCGGCCGAGCCCTGCTATCTGTGTATCTTCGATAAGGAACTCTCGGACTGCTACATGTGGGGGCTGACCAAAAATAATACCTTCATCTTAGGCGGTGCCTTTTCGCCCAGTATGGGCAAAAGCGGCCTTGGGCTGCTCAAAGAGCGCTTGAAACCCTACGGTTTTGACTTAGGAGAGCCTGTGCGCACCGAGGCTTGCGCGGTGCTGCGTCCTAGCTCCCCTTATTGCTGCGTAACCGAGCGGCAGGGCGCCTTGTTAGTGGGCGAGGCGGCAGGCTTTATCAGTCCCAGCTCTTTAGAGGGGCTGAGCTTTGCCCTGAAAAGCGCCCTGGCGCTCTCAGAGGCCATAAACCTTGGCGGTGACATCGCCTTTAATTACGCGCGCTCCGCCCTGGCGCTGCGGCTTAAGCTTTTGGGCAAAATCCTCAAGCAGCCCTTTATCTTCAACCCCTATCTGCGCTATGCGGTCATGGCCTGCGGCGTGGGCAGTATCACGCTGCGGCAAGGCTGAAATTCCCACTCCCTGTATGGTGTGCGGCGCCGGCAGATCTGCAGCAGCTCTTGGGTGAAGACTCACCGGTAAACCACACCGGTGTAAAGTTTCTGTTACCTGTCAGCCGCAGCCTTGGCCTGACTCAGCCCAAGGCCAGATGCCAGAATAATGAGGCTCAGCACCTTTCGCTTCCAAATCTAAGAGCGCAGTATTCCGGGCTTTACCTAAAGAGGATCACCTGCGCCTGCACCGTTTCACTGTGAAGGATTATGTGCACGTTCGCCGCGCGTAATTTTATGAAGACAGATCACTGCACCAGCCATCTTTTTGACCTATACTTAATTTGTAGTCTCAACTGTCTGTCAGATTAATTTTTTTGGAGTTAGAAAATGTGGTGGAGCAACAAGCAGAAGACTGCCTGTACTTTGCAAACTAGCTCTACCTAGCCATACTATCTCAAGACCTGTTTTTTGACCCTCATCTCATTCCTATCTGTTATTCAATGATTTTTTTCACATAATTCTATCGAAAGGATGGGTTTTTGAGCTATAATCTAGC
>JAFUGP010000087.1 GCA_017469335.1 Succinivibrio sp.
AAAAACAGTTAATTTTCATGTCAAAAGTGCCAAGCACATTTACCCAAAAAGGTTAAATTTCCAAATTAAAGAGCGAAATGCGATGTTAAACCGCATTGTTGAGCCATTCGGAGACTACTGCACTCGTGCAAAAGTCAAGTAATAACAAATATTAGTCTCTTGAGCCTAAATCCACTATCTGTATATGTAAAGGATCTAACAGGTGTTTTGTCATATCCGTCACATATTTATACGTATGCCAAAATTATCTGGATACTGTTATACCGAAGAAAAAGCGTCTGTCAGAAAAAATGCGTATGGTGAGGCGGGCAAAAATGGGCAGTTGAGGATATCTTGGATCAGGAAATTCTAATAATGATTTCATCATGGACAGGAGGTGCCGTAGCGTGAGCACCAGAGCCCTGGTTGAGCTTTTGAAATTGCGGTAAAGTGATGAGCTCGTTTTGAGCGGTTAAGAATTCTTAAGGAGATATACGAGAGAGACGCTGAGGAGTAGGAGGAGCGCTATATCAATAATGAGCAGAATATGCCGTTCGATGCGGCGGTGACGAAGACCGCTGAGATCGCGCAGTAACCAAAACAGATAAGCTAATAGATTGAAAATGAAAAGTATCCCTAAAAGGGAAAATACTAGTAACCTGGGTGCTGGAATATCTCTGGCAACTGCTTCAAGCACGCTAGATGTTGCTGTAAAAGCTCCAACGAAAGTCAGTATCACTGCGGCGAAGATGCTCATGGCAGTGATATGGTTGGTCTGCAGTCGCCCGATGGAACGGCGTACTTTGTGCAATTTGTGTTGTGATGCGAAAGTCTCTCAGAAATACTTGCGGATTCATTACGTAAGGCGGACTGATCGTTCCGGATAATGGTGAGGGAATGGGAGTAATAGTCTATTCTGATCAATTCCAGATTTACATGATCATAGAGCTTGAAGAGAGCTTTTGAGACGTTTTCTCTGGTTCTCTCTTCCGCCATGTGGCTGTTCTTCAACTTGGTGCGGAGATCATCGATATTGAGTAACACCCGCTCAAAGAAGTCTCGCTCCGATACCACTGGGGTATCAGGCTCTGTACCGGCTGAAGTGTAGTTGGATTGAGTGCGTTCTACTTCCCTGCGCAGGGCTTTGAAAAGTTCCGCCGTGACTAACGCGTAGGGATGCCGCCATGTTGCATCACCGTATATTTGCTCTGCCAACATCAGCGCAGATGAGTAATCGTGGGGATCTGTGTTGGCGTCGGAGTGGTGAGTGACACCAGCAGATTCGACTGGCGCATCTGAACGTTGATAGTCGTCAGCAGCTATGACTGATATTAATCTGACGAAAAGCGCTTCACGCTTAAGGGCGTCATCTTTAGCGTTTGAAACAGAGTAGTTATTCACAGGGCAGCAGTTTCACGGCTTTCGAGTACGATGAATTTCTCTGGTATGGGTTCTTTATAACCGGCACGGTAGACCTTGGACCAGGCACAACCCGGACGGTGGCTTAGAGCAACCATAGCGCTGGCACTTAATTTCGAGCAGCTACCAATGACGTTGTTTACAAATGAAGGAAGAACTTCATTAGGAACGCGGCTTTCTATTGTTAGCAAGGGATTACCGCCGTTTATGCTGTAATTTAGGTATACCTCCCTAACCACTGGGCCTAATGGCCAGGCCTCGAAACTGTCGGTCTGCAACAGAGGTGCATTTTGGTTCCGGTAAGAATCAACCTGCAGGAAATAAAGAATTTTCTGCAATTCAAGGTTGGTAACCGGCTTGCCTAGAGTGGAAATGCAGTAGTTGACCACATAGTGGGCTAGCAGTAGCGGTTCCATAGCAACCTCCACAGGGAGATAAATTCGTGAGGTGGGCGGTAAGTCTCATTATTCCACAGTGGGAAATTTAGGTAATCACCACAAAAACATTATGTTCAAAAAATGGCCGAAAGGGAATGATTTTTAAAACTCACATCCCAAGCAGGCTGGATTTAAAAAGGAATTTTTGTAATCAAGTGAATATTATAGCAGTCTATAGCAGACTTGTGGAGAAGATTATGAAATTGCTTTAAGTGTCCTGTAGGCGGCAAAACAGTCACCAGAGAACCTGCGGTCTAAGCTTCGCTCTTTCGGTTTCCACACGTGAATTGTCTTAATTCAACTCTCTGGATCGCTCAGCTTAAGGATAACTATTCAGGTAGAACCTAAGATAGCGGCAAAAACTGTCCGAGCTGTTGCAAGTTAAGAGCTAATTGGTTAAATTTCAAGGTGTTGTTAAAAGCGACTGGGCAGACGTGCAGATGTTTGAAGCTCCCAGTTGGGCAACAAAGATCTGCTCTGCTACCTGTGGCAGCCGTTTTTGTCAGCTGTTCTGGCAAGGGTGGTCAGAGCAGGGTATAGTCCTCAGTCATCCTCCACATTGAACTCGGGGTGCAGCGGACGACCTACTGTGCGGTTGTAGAACCACTTGCGGTAGATCTCCTCGTAGCGGCCGTTGGCCTTGACCTTGGCCAGTCCCTCATTGACGATGTCAAGCAGCTGCGGGGATTTTGGATTGACCAGCATCACTATCTGGGTGGAGATGATGGGATCGTTTATGACCTCCGCATTTTTGATGTAGCCGGTCTTGATATAGAAGTCAAAGATCATGCAGTCGGCAATCATGAGAACGCACTCGCCCTCGTTGAAGTTGTCAATGATGTCGGGGATGGTGTCAAAGATCTTGACGTTGCTGAAGTGCAGTGTGCGCGTATAGCGGTGCCCCATCGTCTCGGATTCCACGCAGATGCTGCGGTTTTTCATGCTGTCGACATCCTGGAAGGCCTGGGCGCCGTAATATTCACTCACCGCGACGCACTGTCCGCTGTGCAGATAGGTATCGGAGAGCAGAAAAGCGCGCTTGCGGTCGGCCGTGATGCAGTTGCCGCCTAACAGGCCGTCCAGATCGCCGCCCTGCGTGCGGGCGTAGATATGGTCGAACACGCCCTCCTCGTAGGTGAAGGTCACGCCCATCTCTTGGGCAATCTCGTCCATCAGATCGATCTCAAAACCGGCCAGCTGGTTGTGGTCGTCTCTGAACTGGTAGGGAGGATAATTGTGCTCGACTCCCAGCTTAAAACTCAGCGCAGTATCGGCAAATTGCTGGACGTCGTAAGCCTGTGCTCCGCAGGCGCTTAAGGCAACCAATACCGCAGCGCAGAATTTTCCAAACTTGTGCATCACGCTCTCACTTATATCCGAAAGACAGGATAAACAGGGATCTTCCCAGGACACATGACGTCCTGCAACGAGCATAACCGCGAGTCTCTCTGGCATGGCGGCCACACCGCCTGCAAACAGGCGGCATGCTGGGGTGTGAGTACTTGGTGTAACTCACCTCTGGCAGATGAGGCCGGCTCTCTGTAATCACCAACCAGGCCGCACTCCCGGGGAGGGGTGGAGTCATGGTAGGCAGGAGAGATAACCCGACCTTGGTGCCATAAAGAATCATTCTACCCTGCCTGATACCTTGGTGAACTTAACCTCGTTCAAACTTATGCAAAAAGGCTCATCTGGCGCCGTTCTCCTGGCAGTACCAGGCCAGATCCCTGCGCTGTGGTGCAGGAGCGACAAAGCAGGCGGCGTTTGCTGATCTCCACTGGCCATCCGTGTTAAGATTCCTCTGACAGGTGATCGCCTTTGCAGCTGTGATACCGGCTGCGGTGGCCGGATCCAGGGTTTTCTCAGGCACCGGGAGGTGTGTAGTGATAGATCTGCTCTCAGCGCTGGTGCTGCTGATCCTGGCGTTGCCAGTGGTGGTGATCTGTTATTTCCTCCAGCACAATCGCGACTGATCCACACCCTTTAAGGCAGGCTTTATTTAAGGCAGCCTTTAGGCTTGTCTTGGAAGCAGACGGCATTGCCACTTTCCTCCGGTCAGGGCCTCTTAGGGATCCAGCCGGTGCCATTTGTGCTGTTCGAGCCCTGACGGGGTCTTAGGCCGCGACGTGGGAGCGCCTCTTATTCAGAAGCCCGCAGGGGCTGACCGTTTCTCACGGCCCTCTCTGGTGCTGCGTGCTCAAGGTTTTTAGCCGCCCCGCAGGGCTGTCCTCTGTCCTGGGTGCAAACAGATATTCTCGCTCACCTTCTGCCTTGGTGTTCGCCTAAGGTGGCGGCAAGCAGGATGAACGTTGTGGGGAGCAGGAGAGGGGTCACAGACACCATACCGGCAGGCACAGGTGCCAGGCGGTTGCGGTGACACGGAGTGTTGCTTGAATTGTCCCACCCAAGCCGTTGCCGCAGGCTTATCCACTGCAGCCGGTGTCGGGGTGAGAGTTACCCATCTTGAGGTGAGTTGTGAGCATGACCAGTACCAGCATCCCCCTTGCGGCAGGCTTTGCGCAGCTGCAGGCCTTTGATCCGGATTTTGCCCGGCTCCTGCAATCTCATGGTGACGATCCTCTGCCGGCTCTGGAGCTGTGTCAGGGTAAAGAAGCGACCCTCAAGGTTGATGGACGTCAGCTTACTTCCCGCCATGACCGGCACGCGGCCGCGGCCTTTGGCTGTCGCCACCTCGATTTGAGCAAAACCATCAAGCTCTATGGCTTTGGCTTGGGAGATCCTCTGCGCTATCTGCTGGAGCGGGGGGAGAAGAGCGGCGGCTCTCCGCTGCCGCCTATTGAGCAGGTGATCCTAAACCCCAGGCTGTTTCTGGCTCTGCTGGAGTTGGATGAAGGAGTGCGCTCCTTGTTTGCCCCTCAGCAGCGCGGACGCATTAAGCTGCTGCTGCCCGAGCAGGATCGTTTTGACTATACCAACGCGGTGATCTGCACCCCCGAGCTCTATCTGCAGCCTGAGCTTTACAATGCCTTAAAGCTCAAGCTCATCTTGGTGCTCGATGAGGAATTTGGCAATGAGTATTTTAGGCAAAACCGCGGCCGCATCAACGCAGAACAGCTAAAACGCAACTCTCATCTGCTGCGCAGCGAGCAGCCTTTGACCAAAGACACTCTCCCAGAGCAGGACAAGGTGCTGGTATTGGGCGCCGGACCTTCGCTGGAGGAGCACTTCTCCGAGATCAAAGAGGCCAAGCGTCAGGGGTGGTATCTGGTGGCCGTGGACTCGGCGCTGATGTTTTTGGAGCAGCAGCGCTTCCCCCCTGATCTGGTGGTGAGCATCGACGCGCTGACCGGCATGCAGGTGGGGGTGCGTTTTTTCAAGAATTATGCGCTGTACTCCCACAGCACGCTTATTTTTGAGGCCTGCTCTCAGGACAGACTGTGGCAGCCTTTCCCCGGGCCGCGCTACTACCTGTGCCTGGAAGGTCATGAACAGGAGCTTTCCTGGCTCAAAGCAGGTGAGGGGGCGGTACTTAGGGCCTCAGGCTCGGTATTTAATGTGGCCCTGGAGCTCGCGCTGTTGTTAAAGCCCCGTACCGTGGCTTTGTGCGGGGCGGATTTTGCCCTAAGCGGGGATAAGACCCATGCCGGCATGGCCAAAGGCGACAAGGCCATGGTATGGACGGAGACCTACAACGGCACCACCCCCGAGCAGATGCTGCAAATTCAGCTGGGTTTTCTGAACGGTACGCAGCACTACGACGGCAAGAACATGACCGCGGTGACCGCCGCTGCTGCCGCAACTGCCAATTCCCAACCTATGGCAGATACGAAACCCGCTCAGAGTACGGCCCCCCCGGGGTGGCGCTCCGGGGTTACGGTGCGCTGTAACGACGGCAGCATGCAGCCGTCGATGCACAATCTGCTGCTCTACCGGCAATACGTTGAGGAGAGTATACGCGCTCACCCGCAGGTGCAGTTTATCAATCTCGCCGGGCACGGCGCGGTGATTGCCGGGGCTCTCTGGCGGCCTGAGCTGGGGCTTGCTGTGCGGTAATGAGCACCGTATGCCCAAGGTTGTATCTTCTGCGCAAAATTCAGGTCCGGCACTTGCTCCAATGAGTTTGCCCTCGTCAGGTGGGGGTGATTTGCCATACGCAGCTGACCTGAATAAAGTCGCCGGATGGGGATAGGATTAACAGGCAAACCGGTGTAGCGCTGATAGGTTCAGAGCGCTGTACCATGCCATGTTGAGATCAGGTGCTGTTGTCAGTTTTCACAGGTTTTCGGCCAATTTAGAATTGACACAATAGAAGTATCCGCCTTTAATTAAACCTGAGGTTTAATGAGTTGAGATTTAGTCAATACCTGCTATAATATCCCTAGTGGCAAAATTGAAATTCGCCATTATACTTACAGGTAACAGCATGACAAGTCGAAAGCAGGACAATGAGTCGATTCGGGAGAATGACAATAAACCGAATCAAAAGCA
>JAFUGP010000088.1 GCA_017469335.1 Succinivibrio sp.
GTCACCGGCTGCCTGAGGATAACTCGCGAGAGCATCTTCACCGGCATCAACAATTTTACGGTGTGCTCCACCTTTGACGTGGAGTACCGGGACTTCATCGGCTTTACCAAAAAAGAGACCCAGGACCTGTTAAAAGACCAGGGCCTGTCCGCCTATGAGCCCATGGTCATGGACTGGTATGACGGCTATAACTTCTCCGGGGCATCCATGCTCTGTCCCTGGAGCGTGCTGATGTTCTGCAAACGAGCCCTGCGTACTCCCGCCGACCAAAAAGTGCAGCCCCAGAACTTCTGGGCCAATACCTCGGGCAATGACATCATCGAAATCTGCCTAAAGCGCAAAAATGCCTTGGACTCGGAGAGATTACAGCACCTCTTAGACGGCGGCACCGAGCTTATTGACTTTCCTGAGTACAATACCTACCCGGAGTTAGATGAGCACAGCAGCCTTGATGCCATGCTGGGCATGATGCTGCAGACGGGTTATGTTACTGCAGTGAACGTCACCCCTGACAAAAAGGTGGAGATCAAAATCCCCAACAAGGAGGTGTGGGATTGCTTTGAACAGAAAACCAGGCTCATTTTCGGCAAGGAAAACCCTCAGTGGACAGCCGGAGCACAGGCACTTGTTGACGCACTGCTCTGTGGTGATGCCGACAAGGTTCAAAAAAGCGTGGAGGATTTGCTCATAAATTACGTCAGTCTCCGCGACAACCGCTATGAGGCCTTCTATCACGGCTTTATCTTAGGCGCTTTGGGCACCGTCAGCAAACCTGCCTTAATAAGCTCCAATGAGGAGAGCGGAAAAGGCTACTCTGACATCATCCTAAAGCAGGGAACAGCTGCCGTGGTGCTGGAGCTTAAAAGAGCCCAGGCAGACGACGGTCCCAAGCGTATTGCCACTTTGCAGGCTGAGGCCTTGGGGCAGATTGAAAAGCAAAAGTACACGACTGCCCTCAAGGAGGAAGGCTACAGCCCCATCTTACGCTATGCCATGGTCTTTCAAGGCAAGAGCTGCTACGTCAAGGAAAGTGAGTGCTGTCACGAACAAAAGCCTACTTAACGCATCTCTCAGTATGGCAGTCACTTGACAGCTAGCTTCACTTATCCATTTGTGCTTAGGCGCTTTCAGTATGTGCCGAGGTCTTAACCACGCTAAGTTATACTTAAGAGCAGATCTTTCCTTCAACTCATAATAACAATGCATAGAACTCTACAACAACGGAGGTACCCATGACCGAGGAGATTGCACGAGGAAGAGAGGGGTTTGCCCCACTCAGAGCTCATGACGGCATCTACATCGACAAGACAGCCTATCTCAAGGATTTTATGCTGCGCTGTGCCGGCAATCCCGGTGAGGGTGATGCGGAAAGTGCCGTGATACTGTTCACCCGCCCCCGGCGTTTTGGCAAGACTCTCACCTTGAGCATGTTGGAGAGCTTCTTTGCGCTCAACTACCAAAACCCCGGGGATACCGGCAAGGCCCAAAAACTCTTCCAAGGCCTGGCGATTTCTGAGGATAAGGAATTCTGCAGACTGCATTTGGGACAATACCCGGTGGTGAGTGTGTCGCTAAAGTCCGTGGAGGGGCAGGATTTTGCCTCCGCCACAGGCTCACTGCTGGGGATCATGGGAAACCTGTACCGCAGTTTTGACTTCCTGTTGCAACAAGAGCAACTGGACGCTTACTCCAAGGACTACATCGACTATCTGATAAGCCTCTCTCAGGTAAGAGATTACGACAACTGGTTCCTCACCCACCGCAATGACGCGGTACTCAAACTAAAATCCTCACTGTCGGAACTGACCCGCATGTTGGAGAAAACCTTCCACCGTAAGGTCATAGTGCTGGTGGATGAGTACGATGTCCCGTTGCAAAAGGCCAAGGCCGGCGGTTATTACGAGGAGATGCTCGATGTCATCCGCGGCATGTTCGGCAATGTCTTCAAGACCAACAGCTCTTTGTTGATGGGCGTGGTCACCGGCTGCCTGAGGATAAGCCCTGAGAGCATCTTCACCGGCATCAACAATTTTACGGTGTGCTCCACCTTTGACGTGGAGTACCGGGATTTCATCGGTTTTACCAAAAAAGAGACCCAGGCTTTGCTCAAAGACCAAGGGCTGTCCGCCTATGAGCCCATGGTTATGGACTGGTATGACGGCTATAACTTCTCCGGGGCGTCCATGCTCTGTCCCTGGAGCGTGCTCATGTTCTGCAAACGAGCCCTGCGTACCCCTGCCGACCAAAAAGTACTGCCCCAGAACTTCTGGGCCAACACCTCGGGCAATGACATCATCGAAATCTGCTTAAAGCGCAAAAATGCCCGGGATTCGGAGAGATTACAGCACCTCTTAGACGGAGGTACCGAGTTTATTGACTTCCCTGAGTACAATACCTACCCGGAGCTGGATGAGCACAGCAGCCTGGATGCCATGCTGGGCATGATGCTGCAGACGGGCTATGTTACGGCAGTGAACGTCACCCCCGACAAAAAGGTGGAGATCA
>JAFUGP010000089.1 GCA_017469335.1 Succinivibrio sp.
CTTTTTGCCGCAGTCTCTCAAAAGTATCCGCGCCCAGAGGAAGGGGTTGTAATGCAGTCATGTTGTACCTCAAGCTCGTTCTCGCACCAAAGCCATCTTCACGATACGGCGATAATCAGGTTCGAGTACCACCGCCACCCGCTTTAAGGCGTAAGTCTCAGGCAGTACATACTCGTTTGTCGCGGCCTGCTCTAAGATCTCCTGCAGGGTCTTTTCGGGCTCAGCGTCTTCCGGTTGCTCTCTGAACTCAAAGGAATAGCACAGCTTATCCTCAGCTAAGGTTAGCAGAAAATCGTTGCGCTCAGAGGAGATATAGGCCTGAGAGTTCACCTCATACCCCGAGATGAACAGACAGGTAGCGATGAGACAGCGGCAGGAGTTCGCCGAGCCGAAATACCCAAGGTCGTAATCCAGGCTGTTTAAGCAGCAAGTGAAGATACGCTCAAGCTCGGGGAGATTGCCGGTGTGCAGAGCCTCTTTAAGGTTTTGAGTCTCCTCTTTGAGGGTGGCACCCAGCGCCTCGCGCAGACTTAAGATCACCGCATCGGTGACTTCGCGGTTGGTAAGGCCCAGAATAAGGTTGTACGCTTTGCCTTTGGCATCAAGCTCTGCCTCTTTAATGGTTAGGTAGCCGTTTCTAAATAACAGCAACTTGGGATCGCGGGCCGGTCTGAGGGTTTTTGCATTATTGTCAACCTGCAGGGCTTCACCGCGAATCAACGCATAGGGGAACAGATAGCTCCTTTGGCTTAACGTACCCTGGGTAATATCACAGTAACAGGCAAAGGACGAGAGTCCTCTGTCACTCAGCTCCCCCGGACGGTACCAGCAGTGCTCAAAGCCTTTTTCCGGAGCGTTCAAAAAGCTCAACACCGAATGGGGAGCGTAGAGCGTGGTCTCATCCTGGGGGAGAAAACGAAAGCCGCCGTAGTGCTCCTTTAAGCGCCCGCACAGTTCATCCACGCTTAAGTCTAGTATCTCAGCGGCATGCTGCAGCTGTGTGGGAAAGTAAAGGCGCAGCTCTTGCTCGCTGAAGCCTAGCAGAGTCAGGCAATCACTGTACCTGGTAAGATCGTCAAACTGGTTGAACCTGGGAAAGAGTTCAATAGGCTGGTAGAGGGTGATGCCGGTGTAAAAGAAGAACTGTAACTTGCTCGACAGAGACTTCAACATGGCGTAGAAGTTCTCTAATACCGACCAGACCCGCCGCAAATCTTCAGGTCGGTCGGCAAAGCGGGTGAGCGGTGCGTCATACTCATCAATGAGGAGTACTACCGAGGCCATCTCCCTGGACAGCAAAAACTTATTGAAGGTCATCCAGGCATCCCATTCATCCTTAGCATCAAAGTCAGGCGCCACGGCGGCGATGGCGGTTTTCAGTGCCTCTTTAAAGGATGCCTTGAAGTCAGGTACGGTGCCTGAATCCATGGCGGAGAAATCAAGCCTCACTACGGCCTTGCCGATAAACCACTCCTTTTGATTCTCCGGCAGCTCCTGCCACCATTGCTCCAGGTAGAGACCTTTGAAATATTCAAGACCATGGGTAAAGAAAGAGTGCAGTGTCGAGCAGAGCAGAGTCTTGCCAAAGCCCCGCGGCCTGGAGTAGAAGATGGGTGCACGACTGCGGAGAAAATTGCAGATTAGGGGAGTCTTGTCCACATAGACGGCGCCGCTTTTGCGTATTTCCTCAAAGGAGGTCAGGTTCAGGGGTAGGGGAGCATGAGCTGCCATGTGGTACTCCGGGGATATTCTTAGTTAATTTCAATTGTTACTATACACCAAAAGTAAAATTCTACCAACAGTCATGTGAATTCTTAAGGTATTAATCACCTAACAATATAGATTTAAGTTATTTAAGTATAGTATACGCGGTCAAAAATAGGCCGCCGCCTGACTTTGGCATTATGGCACTTACAATTGCTCTGCAAAGGTGACTGTTGGCATAGGAGGCGCAGACAGAACGTGGTTTGAGGTGTACTCGTTCTGCCCAGGTCAGTTTGAAGCGGTTAATTCACGCTCTGACAAAGTGTCCAGGGCAGATCATAAAGATCAGGGCTGCCATAACCAAAAGGGTCGTGCCATTAAGTGGTCACGACCCTCCGGGTACCGGCAGTTCCCGAGCACTCAGGACAGCAAGCTGCTTTCAGTGTTTGCTCTTGCCGGCCTTTTGTTTGCTGACGCCGGGGAAGATTAGTTTGGCCACATCATCGAAGGTATCGGCAAAGTGAAAGTGCATGCCCCGGCGCACGTCCTCGGGCAGCTCGCCTACATCGCCTTCGTTGGCTTTAGGGCAGATGATGTTGGAGATCCCCATGCGCTGCGCGGCAATGGTTTTTTCCCGTAAACCGCCGATGGCCAGCACCTGTCCGGTCAGCGAGAGCTCACCGGTCATGGCATAGCCTTTCTCCGGAGCCTTGTCGAGGGCCAGCGAGAGCAGGGAGGAGGCCATGGTGATCCCGGCAGATGGACCGTCCTTGGGCGTGGCGCCTTCCGGTACGTGCAGGTGGATGAAGGACTTTTTAAAGTAGTTCTTGCAGGAAGGACACAGTCTGCCGATGTTGGACTGCACATAGCTGTAGGCGATGTGCGCCGACTCCTTCATGACATCGCCCAAAGAGCCGGTAAGCTCCAGCCCGCGGCTGTCTTCATGCACCCGGCTTGACTCCACGCTTAAGGTGGCGCCGCCTGCGGCAGTCCAGGCCAGCCCCGTGATCACCCCGGCACCCTTGATGGATTTTTCCTTGCGGAAGGGGGCGGTACCCAACAAGTCCTCAAGCATGTCAGGCTCCACGACAACCGACTTTTCGCCTTCCACCAGCTTTACCGCCACCTTGCGGATGATCTTGTCCAAAGCCCGCTCCAAAGAGCGCACGCCGCTTTCGCGGGCGTACTCGTCAATGAGCTTGACCAAGGCCTTATCGGTGATCTTAAGCTGGCTCTTTTTGATGTGAGCCTCCTTAAGCCCCCGCGGAATTAAGTGATTTTTGGCGATGCGCAGTTTCTCCTCGGCGATGTACCCCGAGAGCCTGATGGGATCCATACGGTCTAAGAGCGCCGCCGGCATGCCCTCGGTGGTGTTGGCCGTGCAGATGAACAGGCAGTTGGACAGATCCAGCTTCTCGTCGAGGTAATGGTCCAAAAACGAGTTGTTCTGCTCGGGATCGAGGGTCTCTAACAACGAGGCGGCCGGATCGCCCTGGTAGCTGTGGGAGAGCTTGTCAACCTCATCGAGCATGATCACCGGGTTCATCACCTTGCTCTCGCGCAGAGCCTGCACCATCTTGCCGGGCATGGCGCCGATGTAGGTCTTGCGGTGGCCCTTGATGACGGATTCATCGTCCACGCCGCCTAAAGACAACCTGAAGAAGGGGCGGTTTAAGGCCTTGGCGATGGACTTGCCGATGGAGGTCTTGCCCACGCCCGGGGGTCCTACGAACAAAATGATGGAGCCTTTGGTGCAGCCTTTTAAGGCCCCTAAGGCCATGAACTCGATGATGCGATCCTTGACATCCTTCAGACCCTCATGATCCTTGTCTAAGATCTCACGGGCCTTTGTGAGATTGATGTCCTCTTTGGCCAGCTTGCCCCAGGGAATGGTGGTGACGACATCCAGGTAATTGCGGGTGACGGCGTACTCCGGCGAGCCGCTCTCCAGCACCTGCAGCTTTTTCATCTCGCTTTCGTAGCGCTCTTTGATGTAGTCAGGAGGGGAGAGCTTTTTCATGCGCTTTTCAAAGTCCAGCGCATCGGCGCTTTTGTCATCCATTTTGGCGCCTAATTCCTTTTGGATCTCCGAGAGCTGTTCGCGCAGGAAAAATTCACGCTGGCGTTTGGTCAGTTTCTCCGCGACCGTACCCTTGATCTTGTCCTGCAGGTGAGCGGCCTTGAGTTCCTTTTTGATGAGAGCGGTGGAATACTTCAGGCGTTCCAGGACATTCATGGTGTCGAGCACATGCTGCAGTTCCGACCAGGTGCCGGTGGTGATGGAGGCGGCGCAGTCGGCGATCATTGACGGGTCATTCTGATTAAAACGCAGCAGGTACTGCCGCATCTCATCGGTATAGAGCGGACTTAAGGGCAGCAGTTCCTGAATGGAGGAAATGAGGGACATGGCATAGGCCTTGGCCTCGACATCATCCTCGCTGTCACGTTCGGGCAGAACCGCCTTGGGATATTCGATGAGCGCCTGCGGTCCCTTGCGGGGATCGCGTTCGAGCCAGTTCTTGATGCGCACACGGCACAGACCCTCGCAGATAAAGTGGATCTCGCCGGCCGAGCTTTTGGCATGCAGGAGCTTGACCAAAGTGCCGGTGAGCGGAAACTCCTTGGGCACCTCCACCTTGTCGCCGTCCTTACTGTTGAGATTGGCACTGCTCTCGCCTAAGGTGAAGATGGCAAAAACCCGCGGCTCCCCTTCGGCGACCTTTAAAATCACGTTCTCCCACTCGCTGCTCACCTGCACCGGCGCTATCTGGCTGGGCATTACCGGCCGCCCGTAGCTGTGCAGCACGTACACCTGCTCGGGATAGCTCTCCTTGGTGAGAGTCTTGGTCTGCTCGGGGGCACCTGCGTTGTCTTGCCCGGGATTCTGGGCCGGCGCTGCGCTCTGAGCCGGTGCGGCGCTTTGGGCCTCATTTTTCACGTCATTATCAGCATTGTTGTCCATGGCAGTCTCCATAGGAGTCAAATCTAGCTTGAACGTGGGGATGAGGGAGAGTTTTTTCAAGTGCCACTTCGGGCACCGGGCTAATGGCGGCAGTTGCGGGGGAAATTTGAGTGGAGGGAGATTAGTGCAACGCTGCAGGAATGGGTGCGGGATCGGTCAACTGCTTTGCCGGATGCGCTCTATGCGCATTGCCAAGCATATCGAAAAGTGCCTCATCAGAAGTCATTGGGATACACCTTTTTGGCTTCGTAAAGGTTTCTTTTACTCACTGCCTTGAAGCCGTTGCAATCTTTAATGGCCAGAGCCCAAGCCGGGTCACAGGGAATATGTGAGCTAATTTCGCGGAATTCTGCTTTTCTAGATTGTTCGCAGGCTTCTAATGCCTTCTTTAGCATCTCCATCTCTACATCCGGGGGCACCGGCTCATCCAGACGTTCACGATCGGCATAGTATTCCTCCCAGTCCTGTTCGGTCATGATTTCACCTTTGAAGTACTTGGGTGGATTGGGACGTCTGGTTGGGGATAAGACAGTCATCTCCTCAATTCTCCTGTTTTTGGTTTAAGAAACTCATGCCATAACAGATTAACAAATAACCTAAAATTTGTCAAATGTATTCAGACATCAAGAGAGCTTGTTGGGCCATTAATAACATCGACTCAGATGCTCAAAGGGGGACAAACGTTCGGTATCATTTCCAGGACCTTTAATGGGTTCTGACAGAACAATCAGAGCACGCGCCATGATGCGCTTCAATCTACCCTATGCCCTCGCCGATAATAAGAGTGCGGGGAGCCCCGGCCACTTGGCGTTTTTCCGCTTATCAACACTGGCGCTGTCTGTGCTTGAAATCCGTTTAAAAGACCGTGCTCGTTTTATAATGAGCAGGTGCAGGGGAAGAGTGTTGTGTCTGAGACAAACTGTGATTGCAGGTGTTGGTCTGTTCTTACTCAGGCCATAACATAAGACAACGCAGCATAAGGAGGGGGCAAGTGTCGTTCGTAGATTCTCTGTGGTACGGCAAAAGACCGTGGAGTCTGCTGCTGTGCGGTATCCTGCTGCTGCCCGCCTCCTGGCTCTTTGGTGCCGTCAGCTCCCTGCGGCGTGTGCTCTATCTCAAGGGCCTCAAACCTACCGATGCCCCGGATGTACCCGTCATCGTGGTAGGCGGGATCACGGTGGGCGGCTCGGGCAAGACGCCTTTGTGCATCGCCCTGCTAAAAGAGCTCAAGCAGCAGGGGTATCATCCCGCCCTCATCTCGCGCGGCTACCGCGGTGAGGCACCTGCCTATCCTTTCTTGGTGGAAGAGCACAGCGATCCCAAACTCTGCGGGGATGAGAGTCTGCTCATCAAGCGCAGCGTCGGCGCGGACATTCCGGTGGCGGTCGATCCCGACCGGGTGCGGGGGGCTTTTTATCTGGCCTCCCTGGGTGCCGACGTGATAGTCTGCGACGACGGTATGCAGCACTATGCCTTAGAGCGCGACGTGGAAATCGCGGTGATTGATTTAAAAAGAGGCCTGGGCAACGGACAGTGGCTGCCGGCGGGGCCTTTGCGCGAGAAACCCTGGCGCCTGGAGTGTGTCGATGCCGTGGTCTTCAACGGGGCGGGCATGGTCAATCCGGGGTACTACACCATGGTGCTCAGAGCCCACCTGCCCCGGGCCCTGACAGGTGTTGAGGGCAAAACACTGCCGCGCGGGACAGAAGTGTGCGCTCTTGCCGGCATCGGCAATCCCGGGCGCTTTTACGAGACCTTAAGAGATTTGGGCTTTGAGGTGACTCAGACTTTAAAGGTGCCCGATCACGGACGCCTTGACGATGAGGTCATCATTAAGGCCGCCGCAGTACACCCGGTGGTGATGACCGCGAAGGACGCGGTCAAATACGGGACTTTGGGGTGCGACAACGTCTACGTGGTGGAAGTGGCGGCGCAGTTAAGCGACAATTTCTACGGGGTGGTGCTCGAAAAGCTGCGCACCTCGCGCAACAAGATTGACCTGCGCGCTAAGCGCCACGCGCAAAACGCGGCACAGCCTGAGGCCTAGGCCCAAACTGCCACGCCTTCGTTTTCAGGCCCAGTGACTTGGATTTACAGCACCATCTTCCCCACGGCCGGTGCTCTTGCCTGACACTGCCTCTCCTGCGGCAGTGGGGTGAGGGGCCTACTGCGGCTGCGCCTTTAAGATGGCGTTGACCTTGTCCAGATCCTCCTGAGTATCGACCCCGGCCGCCGGCGGCTCTTTGGTGATCCCCACACAGATGCGCCAGCCCTCGTTTAACATGCGCAACTGCTCTAATGACTCGGCGCATTCCAATTCCTGCCGGGGCAGGGCGCTGTAATCCAGAACCTTGCCCGCCTTATAGGCGTAGATCCCGATGTGGCGGTAGTGGTGAAACAAAAGGGCGGGTGCCGTGCCGCTGTGAGGGTCAAAATTCTTGAAATTGTCGCGCTCATAGGGGATGGGTGCGCGGCTGAAATACAGCGCAAAGCCCCTTTTGTCGCAGACTACCTTCACGCAGTTGGGATCAAAGAGCTCCTGTACGGACAAGATGGGGGTACAGAGCGTGGTCATGGCCGCCTCCGACTGCGTGGCCTTGAGGATTTTGGCGACCTGTGCGATATGCTCGGGGTTGATGAGGGGCTCATCGCCC
Source organism: Succinivibrio sp. (assembly GCA_017469335.1). Lineage (GTDB taxonomy): Bacteria > Pseudomonadota > Gammaproteobacteria > Enterobacterales > Succinivibrionaceae > Succinivibrio. Next base: position 7,321 of record JAFUGP010000089.1, read on the forward strand.
TGCACGTTGACCACCACGGTGTCGGGCTTAAGCTTGAGGGTGCGGATCATCTCGGCGATGCGATCGGTGCCGCAGCTGCACTGCGGCGAGGTCAGGCACACCTCGGCGCCGCTGCCCTCTAAGGCCGCTCCCACGCGTTCATCGTCAATGCAGGCGATGACCCGGGAGGCACCCGATTTTAAGGCCTGCAGGCAGACGCGGCGGATCATGGGCATGCCGCCGGTGTCCAACAGGGGTTTGCCTGGCAGGCGGGTGGAGGCATAGCGGGCGGGAATGGCAACGACGTAGGACATGTTCACCTCTCAAAGCTGGCGCATCAAAATACTCCGGTGGCGGGGCACTGTTTCTTTGAGAAGAGTGCTGCCGCCTGGCTTTTTGGCAAGTCTAAACCAAATGCGTCCCCAAAGAGCAGCACGAGCCTTCGATCCTTGATCGGCTCCCGCAATTGGGAGGGGGTTGAGTTCCGGGAGAACTGACAAGCGTGTTCTTGGGTGCAGTACTGTGAGCAAACTTGCAAGGTCGCAGACGGCGCTTGCCAATTGCGCCACTATGGATCATAATTTTGGGCAGCTTGTCGGAGTGCCATGGGCTGAGACCTCACGTGAGGAATCCGCATTAACCTGATCGGGTCAGTACCCGCGTAGGGAACAAGAACACCGGCATGCTGTATGTACAAGGAGCGTGCCGTGAGCAAGTCAAGTGAACCATCAATAAAGCCTATTTCTCCCGCCCCCGGGACTGACGCCGCTGAAGGCAGCCCCGCTTCAACCCCCTTTGTGCCCAACATTGAGCGTGTGCATCTAAAAGGCCCAAGCACCTCCCTTGAAGTGGGGGTGGATCAAATCAAGCTCTCCACCGGTCAGACGCTGTGGGTCAACTCCACTAAGGGTGAGCCCCGCCCGGACGGCACCCAGCCTCCCCTGCGCACGGCCATGCTAAGTACTGTGGAGAGCGAGGGGCGGCGCAAGGTCAAACGCACGCAGTATGAGCTGGCGCTGGCAGGTGAGATCACCCCCTGCATGGAATACGCGGCACTGCGCGAGTCCGCCCCGGCCTTAGGAGGGGGCCTGAAGGCCCCCTTTGACGGGGAGCAGATCAGGGCGCAGATTGCCGCAGGTGAGGCGGTGCTGCCCTGCAATGTCAACCACCCCGAGAGCGAGCCCATGGTGATAGGCAAGGCCTTCAGCGTGAAGGTCAACGCCAACTTCGGGGCCTCGCAGCTCTCCTCGGGTCTGGCCGCGGAGCTGGAGAAATTGCGGCTTTGTCTGCGCTACGGCGCCGACACCGTGATGGATCTCTCCACCGGGCAGAGCGATCTTAGTGCCCTGCGCGAGGCCGTGCTGCGCGCCTCCCCGGTGCCGGTGGGCACCGTACCCGTCTATGAGGCCCTGGATCGGGCTCAGGGGGAGGTGGGCAACCTCAGCTGGGAGCTTTTTTATGAGACGCTGCTTGCGCAGGCCCGGCAGGGCGTGGACTACTTTACCATTCACGCCGGGCTGACCTCCTCTTTGCTGGATTCCGCTGCCCGGCGCACCCTGGGGATTGTCTCGCGCGGCGGATCGGTGATGGCGGCGGCCATGCTGAAAAATGACGCGGAGAATCTGGCCTGGGAGCACTTTGATGAGATCCTAGCGTTGTGCCATGACTATGATGTGGCGCTCTCCTTAGGCGACGGGCTGAGACCGGGGTGTCTGGCCGATGCCTGCGATGAGGCGCAATACGGCGAGCTCAAAAATTTAGGCACACTGGTTGAGCGCTGTCATGAGGCCGGGGTGCAGTGCTTTATCGAAGGGCCCGGGCATGTGCCCCTGGATAAGGTAGAGGAGAATCAGCGCTTGCAGGAGCAATACTGCCACAAGGCGCCTTTTTATACCTTAGGCCCCTTGGTTACCGACATCGCCCCCGGATACGATCACATCACCTCGGCCATCGGCGGGGCGCAGATCGCCAAACACGGTACGGCCATGCTCTGCTATGTCACCCCCTCCGAGCATCTGGCCCTGCCCACTGCCGCGGACGTGGTCACCGGCCTTATCACCTACAAACTCGCCGCCCATGCCGCCGACGTGGCCAAGGGCCTGCCGGGGGCCCGGCTGCGCGATGATGCCATGGCTCAGGCCCGCGATGAGTTCCGCTGGTTTGATCAGTTCACGCTCTCGCTGCACCCCCAGCATGCCTATGAGGTATGGGCCGCGCAGATGCCCGAACACTGCGCCCATGAACCATCCTTCTGCTCCATGTGCGGTCCGCGCTTCTGTCCCATCAGGCTGAACCGCAGACTGCGCGAGCGCTTTGGCGCCGATAAGTGACGGGGGCTTTATCCGCAGTCCATGAGGGACTGATACGGCTGAGGTTACACAAATAACTATCTGTATAACAATATGTTGAAAAATGAAAGGTTCACAAACCATGAGTAAGACGCAGGGGACAATTGAGGGTGAGGCGGATGAGGCGGGTGCCCCGCCCCTGATACTTAATTTTGTAAGCTCAGGTCCTATCAGCCGCCAGGATTATGAGTCCTTGTTCTCTTATGAGTCGGAGCGTCCTCTGACGCTGATCATCGCAGGTCTTGACTCAGGCGGCGGGGCGGGGCTCAGCGCCGATACGCTTACGGTATACGATCTGGGGGCCTATCCTTTGAACTGTGAGACGGCGCTGACCGCGCAGTCCTTGAAGCGAGTGGCGGCGGTCGAGCCGGTGCAATCTGAGCTCTTTGAGCAGACCCTCACGCTGCTGCTGGAGGATTTCGGTGCCCCGGCGGCCATCAAGGTGGGACTTATTTCCAGCGCCGCAGTGCTGGAAGCGGTGCTGCGTTGCTTAAAAGATCGTCTGCCGCAGGTGCCGGTGGTGTGGGATCCGGTGTTAAACGCCACCGCCGGACGCCTGGACAGTGCCGATCTCAAAAAAGAGCTTGCGCGCATTCTGCCTCTGTGTGAGGTGTTCACCCCCAATTATCCCGAGGCGCTGGAATTGGCCGCACTGCCCCCCGAGAGCGACATAAGTTTGTCACAGCTTGGGGAGTATTTCCTTGAGAGGGGCGCGCGGCATGTCATCATCAAAGGCGGACATCGGGGGACGGTTGCGGGTGAGACAGACGAATTAAGCCCCACTGCCGCCTGCATCGATTATTGCTGCAGCAAAGATAAGGTCTTCGCCCTGTCCTCACCTAAGGTGGCAGGCGATGGGGCCCACGGCGGGGGCTGCGCGCTCTCCTCGGCGCTGGCCGCCTCTCTGGCGCAGGGCTACTCTTTTGAGGATGCCGCAGTGCTTGCCAAAGCCTATGTCTACTCAGGCATCCTCAAGCCTGCTCTGACACCGGGCCAGGCACAGGCAGGCGACCGGGCCGCCGCGGCCGCTCAATGCGCTAGGCCGCCTTTGGGGCATCACGGACTGCCGCGCTCGCTTGCGCTGTTCCCCAGGGTACTGCTCTCGCCGCTTAAAAGCGCCCGTGGTCCCTTCGCCTCCTGCCCCGCGTCTTTGGGACTGTATCCCATCGTGGACAGTGCCTGCTGGGTGGAGAGGCTGTGTGAGGCGGGGGTGAGAACCGTGCAGCTGAGGATCAAGGACGCCGCTTCGCACAGCGAGAGCTTTAAAACAGAGGTCAGGCGTGCCTGTGAGGTGGCCCGTGCCCATCATGCCCGCCTTTTTATTGATGATTACCCCGAGGTGGCCCTTGAGTGCGGAGCTTACGGCGTGCATCTGGGTATGGAGGATCTCTGTGAGGTTGACCCGGCACTGTTAGAACGCGTGCGCGCGGGCGGACTGCGCCTGGGTGTCTCCACCCACGGCCTTTTTGAGCTTTTGCAGGCGCTGGCCCTGCAACCCTCCTATGTGGCCTTAGGGCATATCTTTCCCACCAACTCCAAGGCCATGCCCTCCAGGCCGCAGGGGCTTAAGCGCCTCTCCTATGAGGCCTCCTTGCTGCGCGGACAGCTCTCCTGTGTGGCCATAGGCGGCATCACTGAGCAGAATGTGCAGGAGGTGCTCAAAAGCGGGGTGGGGGCGGTGGCGCTGATAAGCGCCATTACCAAAGCAGCCGATCCCGAGGCTGTAACGCGGCGGCTGCTCACAGTTGCAGGCAGCGGCGGGGATGAGCCTTAGACAGGTGCCTTAACTGCGGGCTGCTTTTTAGGCGTGAGGAGGCGTGAGGATTCAGAGCATGGAAATTTATGTCAACGGTAAGGCAAGGCAGTTGGAGAGGCCCTTGAGCCTTAGGGATTTTTTGCGCGCCGAGCAGCATCCTGAGGAGGGTTGCGCGGTGGCGGTGGCAGAGCAGATTATCCCGCGCACTGACTGGGATAAGTTGGAGCTTAAAGAGGGCATGAGAATTGAGATTTTTACCATGGTGGCAGGAGGATCGCGATGACCGCTAAGAGTGAGACAGCAGACCGTGAGGATAAGCTTATTTTGGCCGGGCAGGAATTTACCAGCCGCATCATCATCGGCACGGGCAAGTACGAAAGCGGTCAGGTGCTGGTGGATTCCTGCCGCTCCTGCGGGGCGCAGATCGCGACCATGGCCATCAGGCGGGTGGACAGCGAGCGGCATACCGATGAGATAGTTCCGCCCTTAAAGGATCTGTGCATTACCTTTATGCCCAATACCTCGGGGGCCCGGGATGTCCGGGAGGCGGTATTTGCCGCGCGGCTTGCGCGTGAGGCGCTGGGTACGGACTGGGTCAAGGTCGAGATCCACCCCGATGTCAGGTATCTGCTGCCCGATCCGGTGGAAACCTATGAGGCCTGCAAGATCTTATGTAAGGAAGGCTTTAAGGTCTTTCCCTACATCAACGCCGATCCGGTGCTTGCCCGCCGCCTGGAAGAGCTGGGCGTGCAGGCGGTGATGCCCCTAGGCGCGCCGATCGGCTCGGCACAGGGGCTTAAGACCCGCGCCATGCTGGAGATCATCATAAGTCAGAGTAAGGTACCGGTCATCGTGGACGCCGGCATCGGCGCGCCTTCCGAGGCGGCGCAGGCCTTTGAGCTGGGCGCCGACGCGGTGATGGTCAACACCGCCATCGCCGCCGCCTCAGATCCGGTCATGATGTCTGAGGCTTTTGCCCTCGCCTGCCAAGCAGGGCGCCTGGCCTACCGGGCGGGACTGGCCTCACGCAGTCAGAGCGCGCGGGCGAGCTCGCCATTGGAGGCCTTTTTGGATGAGGCGATGCAGTAGCCTGAGGCGATGCAGTAAGTAGCCTGAGGACACTAACCCGGCATCGTTGAGCGTACTGTCCCGGAGCTGTTGCCGACAGCCGGGATAAGGAGCGGGCACGAGGCAGAGAACAGATACCACAAAGAGCGGGTGACAGGCATCAGCCGCCATCGGCAGGTGTACTGACAAGGAGGAGAGATGAGTTTTTACCATGAGATGCAACGTTATGATCTGGAGGGATTTTCTCAGCTGGTGGAGTCCCGCACCCCCCGCGACGTGGAACGCGCTTTGAGCAGAACAGGCACCCTGGAGCTGGAGGATTTCGCCGCCCTTATCAGCGAGAGTGCCCGCCGTCAGTATTTAAAGGTCATGGCACAGCAGGCCATGCAGCTGACGCGCCGGCGTTTCGGGCGCTGCGTGAACATGTACCTGCCTTTGTACCTGAGCAACCTCTGCACCAATAAGTGCGCCTACTGCGGCTTTTCGGCCTTCAATAAGTTCAAGCGTGTGGTGCTGAGTTTAGAGGAGATCAAAGAAGAGTGCGAGGCTATGCGCCGCTTAGGCTACGAGAATTTGCTGTTGGTGGCCGGGGAGAGTGAGCGGCGCTGCGGCATGCCTTATTACCGGCAGGTGCTGCCGGTGGTCAAACCCTACGCCTCCTATCTGCAGATGGAAGTACAGCCTCTGGAGACTGCCGACTATGCCGAGCTCAAAACCTTGGGCTTAGATGCCGTCTCGGTGTATCAGGAAACCTATCACCCCGGGCGCTATGCTCAGATGCACCTGGGAGGGCGCAAGGCTGACATGCGCTATCGTCTGGAGACCCCCGATCGCTTAGGACAGGCCGGCATTGACAAGGTGGGATTGGGCGCCTTGCTGGGTCTGTATGACTGGCGGGTCGATCTGCTTGCCTTGGCGCTGCACATCCGCTATATGCGCAGCACTTACTGGCGAACTAATCTTTCCGTCTCCTTTCCGCGTATCCGGCCGGCCGAAGGCGGTTTTCAGCCCTATCTGCCGGTCTCAGACGGCAAGCTCACGCAGCTTATCTGCGCGCTGCGTATTTTCGACCCTGAGCTTGATCTCACCATCTCCACCCGCGAGAGTGCTCACTTTCGCGATGCCGTGCTGCCTTTGGGGATCACCGCGCTCTCGGCCGGCTCCTCCACTGAGCCCGGCGGTTACGCCCACCGCGGTCAGTACCTGGAGCAGTGGACGGTCAACGATGATCGCAGCGTGGATGAGGTGGTGGCGGTGATGGAAAAGCAGGGTTTTGAGGCGGTGTTTCATAACGCCTCCACCACCTACTTCAAAAGCACTGCCCCCAGGACGGCCGCCTCTTAAGAGGGAAATCGCCGCGGCCTGGGTGGACAGTCTCGCAAGGCAAAATGGGCTCAATTTTCAGCTGCAGTGGCAGGTTTAGACGGGGGCACTTCGAGCCGCTACCACTTTGCCACGGCGAAAATCTAAGTTTGACACTGCCGGCAGTCCAAGGCGCCTGCGCTCTTAAAGCTGCTACTCTGGGGTATACTTGGAAGAAAAGAGCCATACTCAGTTTAAGCAGATAAAATCAAAACCGTTCACTCTACATCAGCGGAGTTATCCATGACCGAAGAAATCGCCCGCGGCAGAGAGGGGTTTGGCTCTCTCAGAGCTCATGACGGCATCTACATCGACAAGACCGCCTATCTCAAGGATTTTATGCTGCGCTGTGCCAGCAAGCCCGGTGAGGGCGATGCGGAGAGTGCCGTAATGCTGTTCACCCGCCCCCGGCGTTTTGGCAAAACTCTCACCCTGAGCATGTTGGAGAGTTTTTTTGCGCTTAACTATGAAAACCCCAGTGATACCGGCAAGGCGCAAAAACTCTTCCAAGGCCTCTCCATCGCCGAGGATAAGGAGTTCTGCAGGCTGCATCTGGGGCA
>JAFUGP010000090.1 GCA_017469335.1 Succinivibrio sp.
CGACAACAAGACTCTCTCCTCCGAAAACGCCTGCCGCGGCCTTATCGCCACCTGGCTGCAGGCCTCGGGATTTGAGGTCATCACCGAGGCTCACAGCGCAGGCGGCAGATGCGATATCCTGCTTACACTTCACCAGGAACAACTGCGCTATGCCTTTGAGTTCAAGGTACAGCACCAAGGCGAGACCCCGGACAAGCGCCTTAAAGATGCCTTAAAGCAGCTCGTGGAAAACGACTACGGTCAGGTGCCGCCGGTGTCCTACGAACTCAAAAAGGTCGGGGTAGTGATCGGACCTGACTTTCGCAGTATCGTGAAGATCAGCTTTGCAAGATGAAATCGTACCCTGGGTGCTCCACAGTCAAGGTCAGGACAATGGTCAAAAAGTTCTTGGATAACATCCAGATGGTGCCTTATTTCTCCGTTTCTAAAGTCCTGTGTTAATCTTGAGGCAGAAGATGGACTATTGTCCCCGCTGCGAGTTCAAGCTAGAACCCTACGCCCGCTTTTGCGCCTACTGCGGTCTGCAATTGCCCAGACAGGCTGCGCCGCTGCCGCCGGGGATGCGCCGTAGCAGGGCTGTGGTGGCAGTACCACCGGAAGCCTCTGTGCAAAGTGCGCCTCAGGCAGTACCGCCCCACGAGAGTGTCCCTGCCGTTACGGCAGCGAGCATGCCGCAGCTTTCGGCGCAACAACAGGAGGTCATCAACTGGGCCAGGCGCCTGCAAGTAGGGCAGCTTTTAACCGTGGAGGCCTGTGCCGGCTCGGGGAAGACCACCAACCTCATCGGCCTGACCCGTTCCTGTCCTGATCAGAGCTTTCTTTATCTGGCCTTTAACCGGGCGGTGGTGGAGAGTGCCCGGCGCAAATTCCCGCCTAATGTGCAGATCATGACCGTGCACAGCTTAGCCTGGCACGCGCAGTTTGCCAACCGCAACGCCCCAATCATCAAAAGCCGTCTGAGCTTTGTCGATTTAAGGGCACATTTTCCGAACTTAAATCGCATGGCGCTCTTTACGCTGTGCAACCTTTACAGCGATTTTCTGCAGTCTGCCGAGAAAGAGTGCACGCTCTCGCCCCATCCCGGGCTCAACGCCTATGTCAACCGTATCTTTGAGCTGGTCAACGTGGGTCAGCTGCCCATGACCCACGATCACTACCTCAAGCAGTTTCAGCTGCGCGAGGACTATCCGCTCAGGTATGACTACGTGCTGCTTGATGAAGCGCAGGACAGCAACCCGGTCACGCTCTCCATCTTCAACCGCTGTCAGGCGCGCAAGATCCTGGTAGGCGATCCCCACCAGAGCATCTACGCCTTCCGCGGCGCCGTCAACGCCCTCTACCTTTTGCAGCCTGATGTGAGACTGCCTTTGTCGGTGTGCTTTCGCAGCAACCAGGCCATCCTTGATAAGGCCAATTTCTTCCTGCACCGCTACGCCAGCGATCGCGAGCGCTGTCTGCCCATGGTAGCAGAGCTCTCCCGCCGCACCCTCAGCAAGGGCTCGGCCATCCTAAGCCGCACCAATTCCTCGCTTATAAGCGAAATCGCCAAATTCTTCAGGCAGGGCAAACTCAGAGAGCTCAGGCTGCTGCGCCCGGCCGAGCTTATCTTTGCGCCGGCACTGGCCGTACAGCATACCCTGCAGCAACGCTACCAGAGCCTGGGCGCGGAATTTTACTTTTTAAGGGAGTTCAAAGACGCCGAGGAGATACAACTCTACGCGGAAAAAAGCGGTGATCTGGAGATACTCACCGCCCTGAACATCTCCCGCAAACACGGTGACGATCTCGACAAGCTCTACGAGGCCTGCCGCGGCTTAGAGGAGAACGATCGGGCCACCATCACACTGTCCACCGCCCACAGCTGCAAGGGCCTGGAATGGGAGAGTGTTAGGCTGCTGGATGATTTCCCCGATTTGGAGGAGATTGCCCGCAGCAGCGAGTATGGGATTTATGAAAAACCTCAAGCCGCCCCTGAGCCTCCGGCAGTACCTGAGAGCGCTGAGAGTACCTCATCTTCCGCCTCAGCTGCCTCAGGTGTCAACTCCGCAGCTTTGAGCAGCAAGAAGTTGTCAGCTCAGGCAGACAGCACCCCGCCCAAAGGGCGGCGCAAAAAGCGCAAAAAGGCAGGCAAAAACACCAGATTGCAACCTCAGTCCCGGCAGCCGCAATCTGCCGCTCAGAACGCCACGCCTCCGGAGAGCTCCAAGATCCAGCGTGACTACACCCCCGAGGAATTTCAGCAGGAGGTCAACCTCTACTACATGGCCGTGACCCGGGCCCAGGTAAAACTTGACGACCACAGTCCCAATGAACGCTTTTACCGCCAATCCGGCAAGGCCGGCTAGCCCCCGATTACGCTTGACGCTGTACTTAGACAAACGCTAAAAAAAACCTGCTCTGTGTCTCAATATTCTTAAGTTTTCCAACTTTTTGGAGCTATTAACGTTAAAATTATCTTGCCATACTTGAAGTAATCCGCGGCCCCCCGGGAACACCGGCAGGATCTGCTGTCAAGAACGCTGGAGAATAAACCATGACTACAGACTTTAACGATTTTACCGCCCTTCTTAAGGAAATCTGCCCCGACTGTGCGCAGGACGATGACGGGATCATCAGTTTTACCCTGCAGGACATTAGCTTTTTTGTCGCCCCCTGTCCCGAGGATCCCTCCTGTGCGCTGATCCGCGCCCGGGTGCTGTTCCTCACCGAGGTGCCCCGCGCAGGCGATTTCGCCCGGGCCGCCTTGTCAGGCAATTTTTTCTGGAACGGCACCAACGGTGCCACTTTGTCGGCAGGTCCCGACGAGGGTCTGTATCTGACCGAGCGCCGTCCGCTCGATGAGCTCGCCGACGAGGCTGCCCTGCGCAGCTGTCTTGATGATTTCACCTCCACTGCCGGCCAATGGCAGGTAAGGAGCGCCCTCTATGCTTAACGAACAACTCTCCGCGGTCCTCAGGGATTTCTCCGCACTCATAGGTCAGGAATTAAGCGTAGATGAAGATTCTGACACCATTGTCTTCACCGTGGATGAGGAAGTGGTGATCAATCTGCGTTACCTGGAAGCCTCTGACACCCTGGTGATGTTCTCTCTCGTAGGCGAGCTGGGAAGTGCCGCTGAGCAAAATTCCCCGGAAAAGGCCCTGGCCCTGTTGCATCTTACCGATATCAGTCAGCCCACCGGTCAGGTGACACTGGCCCTGGATGAGGAGGCACAGCTGCTGCTGGCCATGGACCGGCGCAGCGCGTTGTACATCTCCTCAGCCGACGCTCTGGCCGCCTGGCTTGAGGTGTTGGTCAACACCGTGCGCGAGGTACGCGAGTACTTCGCCCTTCATTTCCCCGTAGCTGAGGAGAAATGATCATGACCTTACCGATACACAATCAGCCTGCCTCCAATCAGCTAATTCACGATAACCAGATCCCCAACCAGCCGCTGCCCGAGGTGCAGGACCCGCAGAGACAGCCTGCAGAGCCCAATCTGCAAAATGCCGTTGAGCGGCCTCAGCCTCAGGAAGCGCCGCGCCCCGATCCGGGACTGGCACAGGCCATCCGGCAAAATCAGCCCCACTTAGGCGGCGAGAACGCGCAGGGAGCGGGCTTTGCCGCGCGCCATCAGGTGTCCGCCGGACATAACTGGGACTTAACTAAGTCCGATGAGTTGCTCAAACTCACGCAAAAGTCCGTCGAGGAGATCAAAAGCTCCGTGGACGGCACAGCCAAACTTGACGAATACGCCAATCAGCTCAAGGAGCAGGTCAACCGCGCCGTGCTCGCCCACCCCGCCAAGGCTCAGGAGCTGACCGAGCAGCTTGAGGACTTAATCAAAACGCTGCATGATCTCAAAAATGCCCGCCGCACGCTGACTGCCAATATCAAGGACGGCAGCGATCCGGATCTCAAACCCGAGGAAGCCTTAAAGCAGATCCGCTCCTCGCTCAGAGTGTTCCGTTACAGCATGGAAAGATCCCTGCAGAAAGCCGGCGTACCCGGCTTTGAGAAAGGGCCGATGGTCAAAAGTGAGCTTTTCATGCGCGGCACGCAGAACCTGTTCTCCTCGCATAAAATCAGCGAAGAGCAGATAACTGAAGTCATGAAGCAGGAAACGCTGCTGAAATTGCAGCTCAAAGATCTGAATGAAACTCTGAGCTCACTCGATCCCAACCTGAGCGCACCTGATCTGCCCAAAGATGCCCGCCTGCAGGAGAGCATAGGCCCCACGCTGGAGCTCTCGCATCGCACCAACGATCAGATCCGCAACTATAACGACCAAAAGTCCACCGAAAGTTACCTGCGCGGCATGTTGGGCACGCTGGCCCAGAAAGGCGGCTCGCATAAGGTGGTGTTCACCGCCGGGGTGGGCGCGCTGGTGGGTTTGGGCTTTCCGGCGGGCTTTGCCACCGGACTCAAGGCCGGCGCGCGCGTGACGCTGATAGGCGAGGTCGTAAGCCAGGGTCCGGGCAAGCCGCTTAATGTGACCTTCCGCGCGGGCGGCGGGCTGGAGGCCAAATTAATGGCGCAAACGGGGTTGGGCACCAAGATCCTCGACAAGCTCACCGGCAGAAAGGACGCGCCCGATCTCAGCGGCGAAATTGGCGGCTCGGCGCAGCTCTCGCGCTTCGTCACCCGCTCCTACGCAAGTTTGGACGATCTCATCGCCGACGCGGGCCGCTGCAAGCTGGCCACCGCCCGTAAGCTGGGTTCGGCCATCTGGGGCGGCATCAAATCCTGCGGTCTGGCCATCGGCCGTCTGGGCACCAAATTCCTGCGCTGGGCCGGCCGCCGCACCGGAGATGTGCTGCAGAACAATGCTGCCTACCTGAACTCCTTAAAAACGCGCGGTGTGGTGGATAAGCTGGACGGTTTGCTCGCCTCGCGGGTCAACCCCCTGATTGTCGCCGAGCGCAGCGGCTACACGGCCGAGTTCCAGGGCCAGCTGGCGGCCAATGCCAGCTTAGGCGGCGGTCTGGCCTCCCTGGGCGGTCAGGCGCAGGCTTCTCATCAGCGCGAATTCTCGGTCAACGCAAACACCTTCGCTCCGGTGGCGTTGGTGCTGCGCGACAGCGAGAGCCGTGAGAGCCTTCTGAATAAGCTGCGCCCCGGCGCCGACGGTCAGGAACCGGCGCAACTGCCGCAGTGGCAGAGCGCTGAGGAACTGAGCAAGGCCTATGATGAGCTCCTGGAGCGCGTTGAGAATAATCCTCCCTCGGGAAAGGCCGAGTGGGCTGATCTGGCCAATCAGATCCGCACGCTCATGATCACCGCGGAAGTGCGCTGCCGCGACAACGCCATCAGCCGCGAGCAGGCCGATCAACTGCTGGAGAGGTTCTCGCAGCCTAAGATCGCCCTGCCGCCCGAGGTGTTCCGCGAGTATCTCATGGACGGCAGCGGCAGCGCCAAACCGGCCAAGATCCGCAACAGCGTCTCGCTCAAGTTTCAGTTCTCGCTGTTCAAGAGCTTCACGGGCAATCTGACCTCGCCCTTAGGCTCGCTGACCAAAACCGCAGCAGACTCCTTCATCAAGGGAACCGCGAACGGTCTGATAGGCACGGGCAGGCAGCAGCTGGGTCTTGATACCACAGTACAGTACCGTTTCTCCTCGGAGAAGCCCTCCAAACCCGGCAGCGATCCCAGACCCTGGGAGAACACCGTCAAAACCACCCATGAGCTGGCCATCTCCGCCTCAGCACCGGTGCGTCTCATTCTCGACAGCACGGCACGGATGGTCCTGCGCAACGGTCAGCGGGCCGATCTGGAGGCTCAACCCAGCGGCGGTGACATTGTCAAGGACTCGCTCAAGAGTACCGGTATGGATGCCTTAAAGGGGCTGCCGGGGAAAATCATTCCCAAGCTGTTGGTCGCCGGTGTCAAGGAAGGGGCCAAAGCGGCGGTGTTAAAATGGCTGTCCAACCCGGATAACGCCAAAAAACTGGTTAATTTCGCCCTCGATCACGCCGAAGATGCGCTGGATCTGCTCACCGGTACGCTCGACTGGGTGGTCAAACATCCCGGAGAGACGCTGGAGGCGGCTTATCAGGCTTACTCCTATATCCACGGGGCCCACAGTCTGGGCAGCACCTCGCATATGCGGGTGGTCAAATGGGACTTTGAGGACGGACAGCTCTCAGGTTTTTCCTTAAACGACGAGAAATCCAGCACCACCGGTCTGAAGGTCGACCCGGTCGGCGTGGGACTGGGGGTGGGCTTTGACATCTCCTACTCGGTTACCGACACGCTGCGCGAGAGCGGCATGTTGGTGGCACCCACGCTCACCGCATTGTTGGGGCAAACGGAGAACTTCATGCTCGCCAACACCGGTCTGTCGCATCCCGGCAGCAATGAGCCCTTAAAGAACTTCCTGGCGGCCAATCTGGACGAGGTCAGGCGCACCTTAGGCGAGCTGAACACGGAGAAAAACGTCGAGCTCTACCATAATGCGTTGCTGTGCGCGGCAGGCGATCCCGATCTGCAGGGGAAACTGCAAAGCGCCAGGCAGCAGGCTGAGTCACTTCCGGCAGACGCTCCGGCTGACGACGCCGTAAACGCGCTGCATGATCTGCTCACGACTATGACATTGGCCTACCGCTCAGGGCAGCTGAACGCTTAGGCAGCGCCAATACGCCCGTTTCTGCACCATCCGCGCAGGAAGGGCGTGCTTCCCCCGACTCAACTCAACACTCACCTGATACCTCCACAGCCACCAAAGCCTCGGTCTGAAGCTTAAGGTGCTACTGTACTCCTGTCTGTCACGGTACTGCCTAAGCCAATTGCCGTCACCTCATTGAATTGCTATCCGCCTGGTGGCATCATGGAGGTGTCTGACCTAGGTGTTGGTTGAGTATGAAAACGGGAGAGCGCTCAGATGAAAGAAATCTCACAGGCCGACGGTATTAAGGACTTTGCCGGCCGTAACTACATTTACGTAGACAAGACTGAGTACATCTACTCACTCGTCAGCAATTACAAGCGCGTATTTTTCTCCCGGCCCCGCCGCTTCGGCAAGACGTTGACCTTAAACATC
>JAFUGP010000091.1 GCA_017469335.1 Succinivibrio sp.
CGCCGACTTGCTGGTGATGATGCCCTCGGCACCTGAGATACCCTTGGTCTTGATGTTGATGTTCTTTTCGCCTTTGCCCTCCACGGTACCGTTATTGTCCAGAGTACCCAGCAGGGTAAAGGTATCGGCAGCGGAGGCGGCAAGTTTGATAGTTCCGGTATTGGTGACGTTGGTCAGGGTGTTGCCAACTACCTTGAATTTAACTGTGCCGGCGTTGGTCAGATTTCCTGCCGCAGTCGCGTTTGCGGTTATCACCTTACTAGCTGTAAGGGTGCCTCCTGCATTCACAGTAACGGAGCCGCCCGTACCGATAGCACTTACCGTACTCACAGATGAAGTGGCAGTGATGGGGCTGCCTGCGGCCGCATCAGCCCAGGTGGCAGCCACCGTAATCTGGTCCGGCATGGCCACCTGCGCCGGGATGGAGACCACGGCCGCGGCTGCTGCCGCCAGAGCGCCTTTGAGGTAGGCGTTTTTATAGATTGCGCGATAATGCGCCAGTAACATGGTCAGAGCTGACCTTGTCAACTTTATCATATGTAAAATCCCATATAGGGAGCACCGTGCGCCCCGGATTGTAAGAGTGGACGTGCGGATGCTCCGTAAGTTGTATGTCCAAACGGGGTTTGGACTCCCGAACAGTTCATGGCTAAGCCAAGGCTGCTCACACGGAGAGCTACGGAGCCCTCCGTGTCAGAAACCTCGGAGAGGACGGTGTTGTACTCACCGTGAATGCAGAGGGATAGGGAGATTAAGCCGCTATAAAGGAGAGTGGTCGCCCGGTAAAGGCTTATGAGAGCACAGCCATGATTGAGGAAAGAACTCTGAGCCTGAGACCTTTTGCTAAACCTGCTTGCCTTCTCCTGAAAAAACGCGGCCTGCCTGTGACCGAAGGGGAGGGTCACAGGCTGCCGCTCAAGGGACTTCATATGATGTTGTAAAACGATATTATGCTCTGTCATGCCTTAGAGAGACTCACTCTTTCAACCCGTATAGTTGCTTAAACCCTGAAAAAAACCCGTTGCCGTGACAGCAGAGCAAGTCTCCTGTACGGCATACGGGATCCAACATATGATTTAAGCTTTTGTCCCCCAAGAGAGTCTGACTAAAGAAAAAGCCAGACAGATGCGGCCGGAGGACAGACCGCATATCCGTAAATAAAAGTCGAAGGGAGGTTGAAGGGAGCAGCAATAAGGCACAGGTACGGCAAAAGAACAGCCGCACAGAAAATCTATGCACTAAAAGCAGTTTTGCAATAATGAGGGATAGGGATGAGAAAAGAGAATAAAGGACAGCAGTAACCGTCCGCCCCAGACTAGAAACTAATCTTCTAACGGGGGGGGGTAACTACTTGAAAGTTAAAGAAAAAATGCATTTATTCTCCACAGTGCGGCTAAAGGATGCCGCTTCATCCCACCTGCGATTATACACTGCAAAACGATGATGCGGTGATTTTATTTCAGAGCTTTTGGCTGGAGAGATCATGCAGCATGGGTAAGACCACAGCAATGCAAGCCGAAGTCGGAAAGGAGAGCCAACCTGAGAGCACTGCCCTGATGCACTCAAGACTTGAATACAAGCTCCGGCTCACCTTTGGTGCCCACGGTCGTTGTAAAATGAGTAAAGTTGCAGATAGACGATGACCGAGACCGGTCAAATCAAAGAGGCATACAAAATGAAAATGATTTTCATGGGGCGCAAGAAATACGCCGCTGACTTATTGCAATGGACTTTCGAAAAGTTGGCGGGGGGGGGGTAGAGATACCTTTTATCTGTACTGACAGTCACTTTCCTGACTCACCCACCACCCAGATGGCACTCAAACTGGGCATCCCGGTGGTATCCATGGAGCGGGCCGAGGAGTATGTCAGCACTCACCCCGGCGAAATTGACCTGGTTGTCTCCTACCTTTACTGGCGCAAAATCCGCCGCCCTCTCATTGAAGGTCCTAAACTTGGCTGCATCAACTTTCATCCGGCTATTCTGCCTGACTGGCGCGGCTGCGCGGGCTACAACATCGCAATTTTAAAGAAGCTCAAGGAGTGGGGCGCCACGGCACATTATGTCGAGGAGACAATCGACACCGGCCCCATCATCCGTGTGTTCAAATTCAACTTCGATTACCGGCTGGAGACGGCGCAGTCACTGGAGCGCAAAACCCAGGAAGCGCAGGTTGAACTGTACAAGAGCGTGATGCTCGACATCATGGAACACGGCCGGCTTGACAGCGTGCCGCAGAACAAAGATGAGGGCGTGTACATCTCCAGACAGCAGATGCTGGACCTGATGAAGATTGACCTCAATGACGCGGCCACCCTGGAGGATTTGGACCTGAAAATCCGTGCCTGCTGGTTTCCGCCGTACAGCGGCGCCGGCTTTGAGCTCAACGGCAAGTTCTATACGCTGGTCAACGATGAGATTTTAAGGACCCTGCAGCCTGCGGATACCACGGCGCAGCTATAGGGGATTTGAGAGCAGCAGTCACAGCGGGCATCACCCGGCTTCATGTCAGCGACAGCGCTCTTAATCCCCCAAGCAGCAGACAGACGCCCAACATCCTCCGGCGCACCTGTCGTTAAACACCATCCGGCTCAGGCAGGTTGGCAAGCTTAGGCGAGCTGGGCAGATTAATGAGCCGTGAGGAGATGTCTTCGGCTACCGGGCAGGGCATGCGCGGGCAGTCTTTGAACATGGGCAGCGAGGACATGAGATCCCACACCGGACGCGATCCGATGCCGTTCTCGTTGAGCGCGGTGATGATGTCATCGCGCAGCTCTGCGCAGCTGCGGTCAAGCAAAATGGCGTTGAGCCAGTAATTGCTCTTACAGTAAGGCGGCTCCTTTACAAAGGAAAAGCCCGCAACCTTCCGGAACAGTCTTTCGTAGCGGGCGGCGACAATGCGCTTTAAAGTGAGTTTGCGCTCTAGCTGTTCTAACTGGGCGCAGCCTAAGGCGGCGTTGAGGTTGGGCATGCGGTAGTTGTAGCCGATGTGATCATGCCGGAAGCGAAAAGCGTGCGGTACTTTGGCCTGGGTGGTCAGATGCTTGATCAAGGCCCCCAATTCCTCATCGTTGGTGAGCACGGCCCCGCCGCCGCCGGTGGTGATGGTCTTGTTGCCGTTGAAGCTCAGGGCAGCGACTTTGCCGAAATTGCCGCAGTGTCTGCCGTGGTAAAAACTGCCGATGGCCTCGGCGGCATCCTCGATGAGCGTGAGATGACAGCGCTCGCACAGCGCACTCAAAGCCTCCATGTCACAGGGATGCCCGAAGGTATGCATGGGCACCAAGGCACTTATCCTCCGCCCCGTGATCTTATTGATAAGCCCCTCAGGCCTGAGCGCGGCAATCTCCTTTAAATAATCATCAAGAGCGGCGGCGTCCACGCCCAAAGAGGTCGATTCACAGTCCACCAGGTGGGGAATGGCCCCTAAGTAAGTTACGGCATTGGCGGTGGCGACAAAGGTAAGATCGGGGATAAGCACCTCATCATCACGCTTTACGCCGCAGGCGAGCAGCGAGATATGCAGTGAGGCGGTGCCGTTGGAGACGGCCACGGCACGTTTGACGCCGCAGAAGGCGGCCAGATCGCGCTCAAAGCGATCCACGTAGCTGCCCACCGAGGACACCCAGCCGGTTTTGATGCAGTCATCCACGTATTCAAGCTCATGTCCCTCAAACTCCGGAGCATGCAGGGGATAGGGACCCCCACTTTCAGGCAGCATCTCTCGCAGAGCGGAGATGAGAGTGTGGGAGAGCCGGGGCAGGTCAGAGGCGGTACCGGACATGGTATTATTCCTTTTGAAGTTCCGTTTTGTAGTGCGTTGAGCGCGGGGCCTGACGCCCCGTCTGACATTCATCAATCAATAAATCTGCCAGTCAATACGTCAGGCATGACGATCGGGCGGTTAAATATTATAAATGCCCGTCTTGTAGCGGCCCAGATTCTCAGGCTGAGTAAACCACTGAACGGTGCGCTCAAGACCGGCCTTAAAGCCGTCCAGACCGCCAAAGCGCGGACGCCAGTCCAAAAGACGCGCGGCCTTGGCGTTATCCGAGAGCAGGCGTTCCACTTCACTTTTTTGCGGCCGCAGACGCTCCTCATCACACTCAATGTTTACCTCGCGGCCCATCACGGCGGCGATGGTGCGGGCCGTCTCCCCGATGGAGATCTCAAAGCCGCAGCCTAAATTCACCACCTCACCCAAGGCCTTGGTACCGTGAGTTAAGGCGGCCACGAAGCCTGAGACCGTATCCTCAACGAAGCTGAAATCACGGGTTGGCCGGGTGGCACCTAATTTGATGCTCGTGGCGCCTTTGGCAAGTTGGGTGATGATGGTGGGGATCACGGCACGGGCCGACTGCCGGGGGCCGTAGGTGTTGAAGGGCCGTAGCACCATTACCGGCAGTTCAAAGGAGCGATAGAAGGACAGGGCAAGCTGATCGGCGGCTATCTTGGTGGCGGCATAGGGCGACTGCGCGTTTAAGGGGTGGCTCTCGGAGATGGGTACGCTCTGCGCGGTGCCGTAAACCTCGGAGGTGGAGGTCTGTACCACCAGACTCACCCCCAGATCTCGGGCAGCCTGCAATACGTTCAAGGCGCCGTTGACATTGGTGGATACGTAGGTGTCAGGGGAGTGATAAGAGTAGGGAATGGCGATTAAGGCCGCCAGATTCAATACGGCATCACAGCCTTTGAGGGCGGTTTTCACGCCGTGGGGATCGCGGATATCGCCGGCAAAAAATTCCAGATTGTCGGTGATCTCGCGGGGGCTCTCATCAAGCCAGCCGCGGGAGTTAAAGGAGTTATAAAGCACAAAGGCCCGCACCGGGTAGCCCAGGCGCACCAGGGTCTCGGTTAAATGAGAGCCGATAAAACCGTCGGCGCCGGTTACCAGTACTTTAGGCAGATTGCTCACAGCTTATGCTCCTTGGGGCGTAGTTTGGATCTCAGGATCCCGCCTGGCAGGCAGGGAAGATGAGAGCTGCTATTAACTTCAAGATTTCAGGTCCAGGGTGTGGGGGATGTTTCAGGTCAAATGCTTTTCCATAAAGGCAAAGCGTCCGGTGGTAAAAAGATGAGCGGCAATAACCTGCATCAGCTCAAAATCCTCCGGCCGGTCGAGATCAAGCACGGCAGTATCGGGCATCTCGATGAAATCCTGCGTGGCAGAGGCGAAAGTGCGCTCACTTTCAAGATAATCCGGGCGGTAGATGTAAAGTGAGGCGTTCATGTCATAAACCTCCGGAGTCTGCTGGCGGGCTACCAGATTAGAGCCGGACACCACCAGCCCCACCGTGCCGTCAGGGCGGCGCATTACCTGATTGAAATAGGGATTGCGCCGGGCGGAGGTGACGGAATAGACCACATCAAACACGCCGCTTTGAGCCTTGGCGATCAGGCGCTCCACATCATCGGGGGTACGCAGCGGTGAGGTGAGATCGAGGTCGAGTAAAAAATCATAGGACTGGCCGCTTTTTTTAACCATCTTGCGCAGCGTGTCGGCTATGACATCGCGCTTGGCCACCAGATCTCCTGCAAGCTCCTCGGTACGCGGGATCTGGGTGTAAGGCAGGCCGAACTTATCGCACTGCTCAAAGAGCAACTGGCTGTCGGTGTTAACGGCCAGATCCCAGTCAAGCGCGGGATGGTTTTCTATAAAGTCCTTGATGACCGCCAGGGTATAAAAGGCCAGCGGTCTGCCTAAAAACAAACTGACATTCTTGTTTTTGATGCCCTTGGAGCCGGCACGGGCACAGATGGTAAATAACAGTCTCATAGCTCTCTTGATGCTCTTACTGGTGCGGGCTCTGCCCGGTTGGAGAATTGTCTGTGGCCGCGGCGCAGGCGCAGTCAGGATCCGGGCCTGAGCACGCTGCCTCTGCCTTAAGCGGGCGGCCTAAAGTCAGCCTCAGCACCTCAAGGGCGAGCTCAGGCGGATTGGCGTTGGGCAGGCCGGGTTTTAAACTTAAAAAGTACTCAAGCTCGGCGCGCTGACTGACATCACGATCTTCTTTGACGCTTATCACCGTACCGTCGCTATGTTGGATCTCACCGGTGATGAAATCGCCTCTTACCACTTCACTGTCGGTATAGAGCTCCAGCTCGCGGCGGGCGCGGCGTCCGAAATAATCCAAATGCAGGCTTACGAGCTTATCGGCATAACGGGCAATATAGACCGCGCAATCCTCGGTGTCTATGTCAAGGTCAGAGAGTTTGGCCCTATAGGATTTCAGATCAAGCGGCATACCGAACAGCCAGGTGAGGTAGTCCCACTCATGGATGAGATCCAGGGCCACACCGCCGCCTAATTCCTTACGGGCGCTGTAACTTTGCCGGTAATCGCTCTGCGGCCGCCAGGCGGGGAGATAGCTTGAGCAGATGGCGCGGGCGGCGATCACCCGATGCGAGGAGACATACTCCTGCATCCGGCGCAGCAGCGCAGTGTAACGCAGGGGGCAGGCGGTATAGACCACCTTGTCCTTAAGATCCGGCAGAGTAAAATCCGGCAGCTCAAATAAGGGCTTTTCCACGAAAAAACAAGGGGCACAGGGCAGCAGTCTGAGCAGAGTTTTGTAGTGATAGGAGGTGGGATTGGTGATAAATATATGCGTAAAATCCCGCGGCAGTTCATCATAGGAGCTAAACTGCCCGTCCAGAGCCGCCTCTGCCTCCGACGGCAGCTCACGCAACGGCAGCGAGCGCAGCGCGTAAATGCTGCCGGTATCGTCTCTGCGCTTTAGTATCTCCCGGAGGTTTCTTAAGTGCCGCTGCCCTATGGAGCCTAAGCCCACAAAGAGGATCTTCAGCTTACTCATGAGAGACCCTCTGTACCATCATTGCACTCGGCACCGGTTACACCCTCAATTTCATCTATCAGGGCAAGGGTTTTGACATCATCCTGCCAGTCATAGCGGGGCGTGCCTGTGCCAGCGATGCAGGAGATAAACGTTTCCAGCTCTGTTTTGTAGGCGTTCTCGATGATGTTGGGGGCATAGCCCTCCTTATGTTCGATATCCTCGCTTTCGGGATAAAGATCAATACGCACCAGTCCTTTGCCGTGCTCGTTTGCGGCATACAGCCCCTGCGGCGTGCCGTCCCAGCGTATATACAGACCCTCGCCGAAGATCTCCAGATTGAAGGCGGCGGGGCGGGAGAGCACCTCACAGACGAAACTGCCCTGAGTGCCGCTGTCATGCTCTAACGTGAGATGATAGACATCGTCAAAATCAAGGCCCAGCACGGAGGCCTGACGATGGGCGCTGTGCGCCTCGTCTATCTCCCCGAAGGTTTTGATCAGCCAGGGCAGCTGGATGGCCAAGATCTCCCGGCAGCCGTTGGTACGACGCTTGCTGATGAAAAAGTCGTTGAGCTGATCCCAGGGGTGCCAGTCGGGCAGGTACTGTCCCACATGCAAGAGGTAATCGGGACGGCGCTGCACCTGACTTACCTGCCTTCTAATCCAGCTTATCTCTCTGCGGTATAAAAGTGTGGAAGACAGAAAGAGCACTTTGTTGCGGGCCGCGGCCAGGGCAAGGTTCTCGGTGTAGCCGCTGTTTACTAAATTAAGCTCGGAAAAAACGTGCAAACCTGCCTCCAGGCCCTCTCCGATAATGGCGGCGTGGGTAAGCGGCGGGGTGCACACGCAAAGTGCCTCAGGCTGCACTTCCTGAATGGCCTCATGAAGCGAGGGGAAAGTCTGCAATTTGAGCTCAGCTGCCACCTCGGCGCGGCGCTCGTCCTTGGCCTCAATGCCGTAGACCTCATGACCTAAGGAGCGCAACAGCCTGAGACGGCGTTTGCCCATGGAGCCTAAGCCTGCAATCAGCACCTTCATGACTGTACTCCGAAATTCTCCGCGTAGCCGCTCTGGGCTCTTTGAAAATCATCCATGCGGCCGATATCCAGCCAATACTCACGCAGCGGATAGACGGTGGTCTTCTCACCGCCTTCGATGAGCTCGTTGAACAGGGTGGGCATGTCCAGGTAGTGAGGCTCCTCCCGGCGCAGCTCTTTGATGACCTGCGGACTTAACATGTAGATCCCGGCATTGACCAGATAAGAGTAGGAGGGCTTTTCACTTAAGCCAGTGATCTTCTCACCGTCAAAATTAACCACCCCATAGGGTACCTGATAGGTGTACTCGCGTACTGCCATGGTGGCCAGGGCACCGGAGTTGTGATGGGTCTTGATGAAGTCCAGAAAGTCCATCTTGGTGAGCAGATCTCCGTTCATGATCAGCAGATCATCCTCCGGTTGCTCGGGCAGCAGTCCCAGTGCCCCTGCTGTGCCCAGAGGCTCCTTCTCTTCCACATAGCGGATGTTCACGCCGTACTGACTGCCGTCTTTCATGTAGTCGCGGATCATGTCCGCCATGTAGCGCACGCTCAGGTAGAAAGTGGAGAAGCCCACGTCGATGAGACTCTCCAAAATGGTTTCCAAGATAGGTTTGTTGCCTACCTTAAGCAGAGGCTTGGGGCAGGTCTCGGTGAGAGGGCGCAGACGGGTGCCCAGACCGCCGCACATCAAAAGAGCGGCATTGCTCAGGCGTTCGGGGTAGAAGTCACGATCCAGACTCAGCACATCCAGCAGATGTCCCTGCTCATCGGTGATGGGCAGGACAATCTGCTTGCGCTGACGCATCAGGCGGATGAGATCGGAGCGCGGTGTATCTCTGGAGCCGGTCAGCGGAGCACTGTTCATGATGGTGCCTACCGCGGTGGTCAGAGGTTTGCCGTCGATGAGCACGCGGCGCACATCACCGTCGGTGATGATCCCCAGCAGCTTGTTGTCCGCGTCGGTAATAAGCGCCATACGGATGGCGCCCCGGTTGATATGGTCTAAAGTCTCACGCAGGGTCGCCTGAGGCGGCACTACCGCGGCATGCCAGTCTGTCATGGTTTATTCCGTCACATTCATATACAAAAATAGGGCGCAGTCAGGGCAGGACAATGCCCTCGTCGGCGGCAAAATCACGTGGACTGATGCTGCCTAGCAGCTTATGGTACTGAGTGGCGCTCAGACCGCTGGTCGAACGCTTGACGACTATGTTGTCTGCGTTGAAGATTTCGCCTGCGCTGATGGGGCAGGCGGCGACCAGTCGTTTTTCCACTACCTCACGGATCTCAAGCTCGGTAGCGGTCGGTCTTTTGATGCCGTCACCCAGCGCCTGCTCCAAGGCGCGGATCTCTTTTACCAGCTCTTTGAGTTCGTGAGGCTCGATACTGGCCTTATGGTCGGGACCGGGAAGTTTGCGGTCAAGTGTAAAGTGTTTTTCTATCACACAAGCACCTAAAGCCACGGCCGCCAGAGGGATCTGCAAACCTTCGGTATGATCAGAGTAGCCCACCGGGTAGCCAAAGGCGGTTTTTAATGTGAGCATGGCCTTTAAGTTCACATCCTGCGGCGGGCAGGGATAGCTGGTGGTGCAGTGCAGAAGTGTCAGATCGGTGCACCCGCTGCGCTCCAGCAGTCTGACGCCTGCCTCCACTTCGCCTAACGTGCTCATGCCGGTACTGAAAATCACGGGAAGATGAGAGCGACCTGCGGCCTCTAACAGCAGAAAATTGGTGACATCGGAGGAGCCTATTTTCAAAAAAGGCACCTTTAGGTTAACGAGGAGGTCAAGACCCTTGGGATCGCAGGCAGTGGAGGCGAAGGTGATGCCAATGTCGTCACAATGAGCCTTAAGGGTGGCAAAGTCTTCATAGGGAAGCTGCAGGCGCCTTAGCATGTCCTGCTGACTTTCTGTTACACCTATGTTATCGCTCTGGTAGGCAGCTTCTGCTACGGAGGCAGTGGTTACATCTTCAGCGCGAAAGGTCTGGAACTTCACAACGTCAGCGCCGGCCTCCCGGGCCGCGTCGCACAACTCCAAGGCCAGCTTGAGGGTGCCGTTGTGATTGACACCGGCTTCGGCGATGATGAGAGTGTGAGGTGGGGTGAGTTTAGATTTCATGGTTTGGTATTTTTTCGTTTTAAATTCCACGAGTACTATGGCGCAGGATCTGAGTACGACACCGCAGCCTTAAATGAACTGCATATCGGCAACCTGATAAAAAGCACAGAATCCTGCACTGTTTGATCTGACAGCAGATCCGGGCACGATACGGCAGGATCTTCAGCAAATTTTGGTAATTATAGACCAAAGGGGGGCAGGTATTTAAGAGTGAGTCTCATTTGTGCCGCAGAATATGGGCTCAGAGGCGGCATAAAGAGCACCGTCATTAGAGGCAGTGCGACCACGCAATGAGATGGCATTAATGCTCAGGCTTAATTGCGACTGATCGAACTGTTGCTCTATGCCTCACCCGGATGCCTGCCGCAGTTGAAATGTTGTATACCTTGTACCGGACTTGATGCCTCATCATGCTTTCGATTGCCTATTTGTAGCGTTTTTCGAAGGTCTTCTGCGGGTCATCGTAATCCTTATTGGTCAGGGACAGCAGAGCAGGGAGATCCGGGGCAGGCGAATCCGGGTGATCGAACCCCACTTTGCCGTGCAGCTTGGTGCGGGCGATATCGCCGCAGATAAAATCCGGCAGCAGACTATAGAGTTGTGCGGCATCTTCCAAAAAGTAAGTCCAGCGTTTTATGATGCGCGATGCCCGTGACATGCCGGCCTGGGGATCTTCCTCACCATAGAGCGCATACTCAGCGCAGAGAAAAATACTTTCGGCGGTACCGCGCAACATTATACCCATGAAGGTGGGAACAGACTGCGGTAGCGGCTGGCGCAAACCGTTTAAAATTTCAATGGTCAGGCTCATGCGGCGTACATATTCAACCCGCTCAGAAAGAGGCTTGGTCCACAGTGAGATAAGATAGGTACACAATGAAGAGAAAGTGTTGTGGTTGAGAGTCTTGAGCAGGTTGGTGCGGTCGAGATCGAGTCTGATGAGCATGCGCTCTCGAAAGAAGCGTATGAGTTCGCTCTTGTGGACGGTGCTGTGGCGCTTTTTCAGTCTGGAGGCCAGCGCAGAGCTGCGTAACGGAATGGCACCACGCATCAGGGCTCCGTCGGAACAGTTGTGAAACTTCTGGTTTTGAGCGTTGCCCTGAGCGATTTCATATTCGAGATTGTGACGGCCCAATTTGAAAATGCCTCCCAACTCAAATTTGCCGCCGAAATTTCCCTTGACGGTTTCATCGAAGGTGTACTGACGATCCTCGTCGGCATCGCGTTGTTCATAGAGTGTGGAGTAACTGGAATGGATCTGGCCGCCTATGGGTTTGCCGTAGTCCATGCCGAATAAATAGACGTTTTTGAATTTGAGCGCCACTGAGGCGGCTACACCCAGATTACCCACAGTGGGATTCATCACACCTATCTGTCGGACGAGAGAGCTTTGAGCGTCGCAATCACGCAACATCCAGTAGCCTGCCTCGTTGGACTTGCCGAAGAGTGCCGTGGTGTCAAAGAACTTAAGCAAGTCAGGATGCGCCACGTCGGAGGCAATGAGGATCAAGGATCGGACGAAATCCCGATCGGGGATCAGTGAAACGAAACTGGCCTGATCTGGTGTGCGCTCGGTGACGGCAAAAAAATCGGGTTTTATGCCGGCATGGTAGAGGGTATCTAAGGCGCTGCCGCAGGCCACGATGACGAGTTCATCCTGATATTTGCGTAAAAATGGGAGATCGCGGTCGAGAGAGGGGCCGTTGCCGATGAGGCATAAAGGGAGATCGAGAAAGGATTGCGGCAGATCGAGATCGCTGCGGATAAATTTGTGACCATTCTCGATAGCATGACACAGATGAGAGATACCGAACAGCTGATCGTCATAGAAGCCCAGTCCATCGCAGATGTATCCGAAGTTTTGGCGTAATTGCTCGACTACCTCATCGGCTGCCTTGCTATGGTAATGCTGTAAAAACCAGTGACTGCCGGCCAGAAAACGGCCGTGCTGCCAAAATTGCGCCTGCAGGTTTTCATACATATCTGCAGCTTCAAGACCCACCTGCAGACAGACATTGCAGCCCCTGCCGTTGATTTTATCGAGCAGGATCTTCCAATCGATGCAGTACAGGGAGGCAAAGAAAAAATCCATTTCGGGCTCAAGCAAGATGAGCAAAGAGCAGGAGAGGCGTTCCGACAGATGTTCCAAGACGTAACCTAAGCCCAGTCCGGCCACGATGACGGCGGGAACCTCGTGTAACTGTTCGGCGCTGAGCGCGTCTGTTGCGTGCTCCTGATTGATATTGCATGCCTCGTTTAAATAACGCAGGTGGATCTGCCCTAAGTGGTCATCGGAGCCGGCAAAACGTATGCGTCCCACACTCAGGCTCAGGGTGCTTTCAAGTTGCTTGAGGCAAAACTCGCGAGGGGATGCGGCGTGGTAGAACACCTCGCCGGTATCAGCACCGGATTTACTGACACAGAGATTGAGCTCGCCGTTCTCGCCACTGAACAACACCAGATCATGCTTGGGACGGTAGTCTTTTGCCGAGTTGTAGATATCGGGGGAGAATTGTTGAAGTGCCTCCAAATTACGCTCGAAAAGGGTATTGGCACGGGAGAGCAGATCAAGACCATCGGGGGCGAAATTACTTAACTCGCCGATCTCCTGTTTGGTCAGGAGACCTGGTTTGAGCACCAGTTCAAGAAAGCGTTCCGATACACCGTATTCTGCCGACTGCTTTGATAAATCAGAAGTTAGATGGGGGGGGGTAGAAGGTTTATTAATGGTGTTTTTCTTTTTCATTACAAGATATTTCTGTTAGAAACCGGACTATAAAATCTCCGATACAGAACACAAGTGCGGGAAGGAACTGTAAAATGACGGTACCCGGCTTGGAACTGATCAGAAATTGATGACAAAACTCCGGCATAACTCGGCTTGTTCAAATCAGGGGCAACGACATTCATAAAAAATACTGCAGTCCCAGATGTTCAGTACTCGCTCCATCATAAACAGTCACCGCTGAGTGAGGCTTACAGGCAGATTTGGCGTTCCGATACACCGAAATACCGATACTGCCCGGACATGCTCATGACGATATTATAGACGTTGCGTTCTGTCTGTGTGATCAGTCTTCAGGAGATTTTGCAGGGCAACCCATCATCTAAGCCTTACGCATTTTCTTGAAGCGCTCACCAGTCATTAGGTGATCGACCAACTCAATTTTCTGAGGAACTTTAAAGTGTTCCAGTTTGCCTTTGCAGAACAGGCGCAGTCTTTGTTTGAATGCGCTGACGCTTTCGGGGGAGGAGAGTTTTACCCGTGCTGTGACAATCTCACCTAACATCGGGTTTGCCTGCGCTCTTACGGCTACGTCCTCCACCCCTGGCATCAGTTGGATGACACTTTCCACTTCAACCGGAAAGACCTTCTGGCCGCCCACATTGATCATCTCCGATCTTCTGCCTAAGATCTTGAGATACTCGCCGTCAACAAGTACTTCGTCTCCGGTCTTGAACCAACCGTCGGCGGTAAACGGGTTGGGGGCGTTGAGGTACCCTAACATGGCAGATCGCGCTTTAATCTCCAAAAGACCATCAACTACCCTGGTGGAAAAATCCTCGCCGCCAATTTTCACCCACAGTGAGTCAGATGAGCGTGATTTAGAACGCATGATGCCGATCTCCGACAGGCCGTAGGTTTGCTGCAGTTTGGTTTCGGGCAGAATTTCATGCAGGCGTCGTAAGGTGCTCTCGGGCATGGGCTCAGTGCCGTAGGTAATTAACTTG
Organism: Succinivibrio sp.; assembly: GCA_017469335.1. Classification (GTDB taxonomy): domain Bacteria; phylum Pseudomonadota; class Gammaproteobacteria; order Enterobacterales; family Succinivibrionaceae; genus Succinivibrio. The sequence continues at coordinate 13,688 of JAFUGP010000091.1, forward strand.
AGACTGGCAAGATCATGTCTGCGGTAGGCTTCGCTCAAGAGCAGCAGGTTGAGAAAACTTGGTGAGGTTGGCAGTGCTTCGACGTGATAGCGTTCAATAACATCACACACACTGTCGGGCTGACGGGCTTGCAAGGTGATAAGACACCCGGTATTTGACAGTACGTACAACAAGGTGTTGATGCCGCCGATGTGGTCAAAGAGCAGAAAAGAGAGCATGCGCAGGCAGTGCCGCCGGGTCTTGAACTTTTCAAGCAGAGGCAGAAAATCGTGCAACGCTGCTTTGCTTTTGCCGGTGGACCCCGAAGAAAACAGTATCAATCCTGGCTTATGTTCCTGTTTGAGTTTGAGCAGCAGTTCATGGTTTACTTGGCGTTCCTCATGTTTGAAGGTCAACGAGTCATCTGCGTCAATGGTAATTGAAGCCTCCACCTGGGCAATCTGCTTGAACTCTTCACTTTTGTGTGCCACGCTCTTTGTCAGCGGTACGATGATGCAGTCAAGCTCGATTAGAGCCAGCAACAGTGCTGCCGCATGCGGGGAAAAATCAGCTTCGATGCTCACCACCAGAGGCGAGGCGATCTTAGCTTTGAGCAATTTAAGATCACCTTCAAACAGGCCCAGCAGATCGGCATAGGTGTAACTGTGATCCTGCCAGATCACGGCTGTATCGTCGGTATGTTCTTTAAATCTTTCCAGAAAATAGTCTATGTGCATGGCTATACTCCCCCCAGACAAATGGTCTGTCCGGTGACAAAGTCGCTTTTATTCTGCAGAAAAAAGTCAATGACGTTTATGACGTCTTCAAAGGTGCCGTAACGTCTGATCGCCTGGCGTGCAATCAGCAGGTTTAATTTTTCCTCAGGAACACCACGGAGCAGAGCCGTTTTGATCGGGGTTGGGGCTACGGCATTGACAGTGATGCCGAAAGCGGCAAATTCCCGCGCCAAGATCTCTGTTAGGCTGACTACTGCGGCCTTGGAGGCGGCATAGGCAGCCTCGCCTTCAAGTTTCAAAGGTACAGCTACGGTGGCGAAATTGATGATGCGACCTGATTGGTGCAGTCTCATGATCCGGGCCGCTTCGCGACAGAACAGAAAAGTGCTGAGGGTATTGACCGCGAAGATCTCCTTTACCTTGTCAAAAGGTGTCAGCAGCGCATGGTTCATAGACGCTATGCCAGCGTTGTTAATAAGCGCATCCAGGCGGCCATACTTCTGCTTGATGACGGCAAAAATCTTCCGAGTCTGTGTTTCATCGCGCACATCAAGACAAAAATGAGTGTAATTGTCAGTGGCAGCGGTGGTGTCCAACCATTGAGGCTCACTGCGGCTGCAACCTACCACTTTAAAACCACGGCTCAGAAAGGTCCTGGCCAATGACTCGCCGATGCCGCGGCTGGTACCGGTGATCAGTATGACCTGCTCATTCATGTGCAATATCGTCCAATTGCGCCGTGATGTAGCCTGCCAGACTCCCTACGGTACGAAAGGGGCTTTTCTGCTGCGACATGGCGCTGGCATCTGTTAGCAGGACTGTTTTGCCAAATTGATCATTGATCAACTGCTCTATGTCCAATATTAGGCTGACGAAAGTGACCGAATCAAGTTCGCTCTCCGGACCATACAATGCGCTGTCGGCTCCGGCACTTAAGTCCAAAGGAGTGTCCAGAGTATGGTTGAATTCTTCTATGTAGGCTACAATGGCGTCGAGAACTTCTTTGTTCATGGTGTGTTCACGCTCCTGTGAATCTTGCTATTTAACTTTTCCTGAAACTGACAAAACGCTCAGGGGCGCCCACTGCCTGAACATTCTCCGGGAGAGAACGGTTTACCACAGCTCCGGAGGCTACACTGGTACCACGACCGATGGTGTGTCCCTGCAATATTTGGGCACCGGCGCCGATGAAGCAACTTATGCCGATATTGGCATTGCCGGAGATGTTTACTCCGGGATTAACTGTGACAAAACTGCCCAAAACCGCATCGTGACCCACTGTGCAGTCCATATTGATGATCACAAAATCACCCAGGGTAATGTTGACCGTCAATACTGTGCCCGCACAGATGATGTTGCCCTGCCCCATAACCATCTCATCTGAGCAGATCACAGATGGATCAAGGAGGTTGGGAAAGCTTACGTTGGGATTTTGGCGGTATCGCTCGTAAAGTCTTGTTCTGAGAACGGGATCGGCAATAGCTATGACTACTGAGAGTTGATCCTTGCAGTTGATGATGAAGTCATCATTGCCAATTACCTGTAAGGCGTCATTTGTGTCGATAAAGCCCAGAAAATTCCAGAGCGGTTGAGATGCGTTGAGGCGATCCACCAACCATTTAACCTCCCGCGCCAGACCACCATACCCAGCAATAACGAGATTATTCATATTTATCCTCATAAATTAGACTGACTAATATCATTGTGATTAGTATTTGTGGCTAGGTTAGATATAATGTCTGTATCTATACCATGTGACATATCAGGATGATAAGAGTTTAAAGCCTGGACAAAAACGACAGCCAAGTCTATAAGGCCGTGTAATGAAAAAGTGAGAGAAAACGAACCGAGATTTAAGAAATGTATGATGGAGCTAACTGAGGTTATGTTAAACTTAAGAATGAGAAAATTGCGATGTTTTAAAAAGCCATGTGCAAAAGATGAAGGAGTGCTCCTAAGATTCTTCGCTAGAAGGTTAACTACAGTAAAAAGGCTGTACCCCCCCCCGTCATGCTAGATTTATTGAACCTTGATATATTTATCATAACATCCTTACTTCTAGGAATAGCAGGTCATATGTAATGTCATGGTTTATCCTTCAACCACAAGGCAATGATAAGCCACCTTGCTGAGATGTTCAAGATTCTTGCGCGCATGTGCGCATAAACTTATTCCACGCTGGAGCCGAGCATGCCTACCAAGTTGGCGAAGAGATCCTGCTGGCCTTTGGGGGGCAGCTGCTCAGGGGAGACGGGCTGCGCATCCTGCGGGGGCTCTTGGGATGGATCTGCGGCCGCTACCTCGGGCGGCACAGCCTGAGCGGTGCCCGTAATGATATGCGGAGCGGGGACAGTTTCAGCGGCCAGAGCCTCTAAAGCGGGACTGTCTTTGAAAGGCTTATAGTAGAAGGAAATGGTCTTAATCTTACCGCCGCGTCCACGTCCAGCGCACTTTTCCTTGACATAGGCTCGCTTCTGGCCTTCTAAGATCCGAAACTGGATGGGCTGGCGGATGGAGCCGTCATAGCAGCGGCCGGGAACCGAGAGCTCCTTGACGCAGCGGTCTAACACGCTGTCAACGTCGCAGGTGCGGAACTTATCCGGAAAATCCATATAGCGGGTGAAATCATCCCAACGCATGATGAAAAAGCCGGTATCCTTATAATCCATGAGCAGTCGGAACAGGCTCTTGGAGTACTTGGAGCCTAAATTCACGAACTCCTGCAACTGGAAGCAGGTGAACTTATCCTTGCAGTCATAAAGGAGCTTGCAGGCGGCATAGTCCATCTTCAGCTGCAGCTCCTCTTTGTCTAACAGCAAAGTGGCGCCGTAAAACAGCGAAGCGTAGTTAATGATGCGGCCGTTACTCATAACCTGTTTGAAGTCGATAGATCTGAGCTTGGCGATGAAGCCCTCTAAGGTCTCCACAAATTCCCGGTTACTGCGGCCCATAAACAAGATGGTTTTCTTGAGCTGAGCAAAGGGCAGCTTGATGGTAAAGATGGGGAGGAACTTGGAGCGTAACTCAGGGGGCAGCAACAGATCGCCGCTGCGTTTATCCTTCTCCTTGGCAAAACCCATACGGGCTTCCTGGATGATGGTAAAGAAAACGTCCTGATCGGTCTGGGAGAAGCTTTTTAGGGCCAGGTAGTTGAAGTCGTTTTTGTAGGCGACTACCTTCTGGCTGAAGTAGGCAATAGTAGTGCGATCGTTGTTCGCATGATCGGCAACTGAGTAGCTTACAGAGTCCACGCCGGCGCTGTTAGTGCTGTTGGTATCTTGCTCGGGGTGTTTGGTGCCGGAGGTTTCAGCTTTCATCTGATCAGGCTCCTTCAGGTAGGATTAAATTAATGAGACAGGTATGCTTTGAGCCCTACACTAAACAACTAAACGGTAAAACGCAACTGTCATATTGTATTACCATTAGGATCTGTGATGATGGTCTCAATATAGGGTGTGGGATCTGTGGGATAGTGGTGGATAAGTGGTTGGATAGTTGTTAAATGAGTGTGGATTGAGTGCAAATTTTACCGTTTTAATGTTGCAAATTTTACCGTTTTGATCTGCAACTAATACCGTTTAAATCCGCAAATTTCATTGTCTTAAGTGAAAATTTTACCGTCAAAAGATCGCGTTAATCCGCATTGCAAAGCGCCCCGGCGGCACCCCTACAAGATCTTACAAGGATTACAACCTTATAAAAAGATCTTATTACTATTATTAGCGAGGTCAAAATCTGTGGGTAATTGGTGCGATCAGCCAAAATTCGCTCGTGCTACGCACTCGCTAGAGATCGCTCGTGCTACGCACTCGCTAGAGATCGGGTGCTGCCTAAACGGCAGCCCCAGGGGCTACGCCCCTCGCCCTAAAGGGCTCACCCCGGCCTTCACTTCGTTCAGGCCTTATATGGGTATCGCCTAAACGGCGATACCCAGGGCTACGCCCTCGCTTTCGCTTCGCTCAAGCTCACCCAAATCGGTTGCGGCCATAAACAGCCGCAACCTATAAGCTTAAACTCTACGCAAAAGCATATAAATGAGAATTGCCTGGGGACCCCGACCCCAGGCCGAAAAAACTTAATAAGGGGAGTAAGCGAAATTGAAATTAAATATGGCAGTAAAGCATCAAGAATTTGCCGTTTTAATAATATCAGCTCAAGCTTACGCTGGAACTGAGCTTACAGACTTTAGGTAAATATGATTCCATTAGCGCAAATTTTGCCGTTTAAATGGCTGTAACTGGTTGAAATATTGTAGGTGAAACATCAGCATAACACGGAATTTTATGGCTAATTGGCATAATTAATTTGCCGTTTTAATTTGGAAGGAGAAAAATTTTGAGTGAGCACTGATCAGCATATGTTTGCAAATTTTACCGTATTTATGCGAATAACTAACTGAATTTAAAGTAATAGTGATAATAAGTCATAAATTTAAAATATGTGTGTAGAGCATATTTAATTTACCGTTTTAATATCAGAGAGATGGGCTAAGTTCAGCAAATTTTGCCGTCTTAATCTGCAGGCAAAGAGCCAGTGGTTTTGGGTATGGAACTGCAAATTATGCCGTTTTAATCATGTTAACATATTGATAAATATGAATATAAAACTAACATGCTGATTAATATAAGTATGCTCCATAAGCATATTTAATTTACCGTTTTAATATCATCAAGATGATTGTAAGGAGAGCAAATTTTACCGTTTTTAAAGGCGGGGAGGTGAGTGGTAGGCTTGTGCTCAAGTCCTAACTTAAGACCTCTTATATGTTCGCATAATTTATCTTATGTTAAATTATAGATAGGAAGTTACAGAGTAACTTCCTAAATATCAACTAGTTAATAAGTACATCGGATTTGATAACACGTAGTTACCGCGCTGTGTGAATGGCGCAGCGTTCAGGCTTCTTAGGGGGTGAGAGGTTAGAGTAATAAGGCAATTTGGCTACAGTAAGAGGCCTTTTGGGTACGGCATGAGGTCGCCTGATAGGAGCAAATTTTGCCGTTTTAATATGCTGGAAGCTGACTTTGGGTTTTGGTGCGAATCAGCAAATTTTGCCCTTTTAATGCTATTAACTAGTTGATAGTTAAAAAATTGTGTCTAATTGGTCTTGTGATTTAAATATGCTTATGTGACATATTTAATTTACCGTTTTAATATCATGCAGATGGCTTCTGTCAGCAAATTTTGCCGTTTTAATGGATGTAGTGGGAGGTTGGTATTTTGCCCGGATCAGCAAATTTTATCGTTTAGACTCTTCTAACATGTTGATATATAGGGGGTGTATTATGGTCTAAATAGTTCTTACTTGATGCTATATTGACATATTTTATTTACCGTTTTAATCCCCTTCTTGCTCGCTTCAGCTTGCAACTTCTGCCGTTTTAATGCTTCTAACTCCTTGTTTTTAGGTTCTCTTATTTACTGCAAATTTTACCGTCTTAATCAGATCAAGCTCAGCAACTTTTACCGTTTTAATGCTATTAATATATTGAAACTACTCATGTTATCCTAAGATATGGCTCGTGCATTACCTGTGATGCACGATTAGTTTGCAAATTTTACCGTCTTATTCACTCCCTGGAGCAAATTTTGCCGTTTTAATATCTCGAAGAGCAAAAATTACCGTTTTAATACTGCTAACACCTTGATCTTTTGTAATTATCTTTGTTTTGGATACACAGTGAATAATGATGCATTAGAGGAGTGCAAATTTTACCGTCTTAATCACCCCACGGAGCAAATTTTGCCGTTTTAATCTTTTTGAAGATGTAATTCGCACACTTCCAACTGGCTTGGGTATGAGCTAGGGTCACGTGATTGACAAGTGTATTCGATGCGGTGTGCTGTCCTCTGGCATTATGTCGAGGGAATGTTCACTGCTAAACATTTCGATTAGCTTAATAACTTTGATATGTCTATTTAACATCATCAATTATTTTATTCTTTCTTATAATTTGTAAGATTCATTGACAATTGATGATCAGATACCATAGTTCCTATAATCTTGGAAGTTACTGCGGCTACCGCTAAACTGTCTGATAGCTCTTTTGGGCTTCTTACTGCTATCGTAGCATTTTCTGTCATGACATAATCCTACGTCACTTAAATGGAAGTATAGAACAGCTAACGTGGCCCGTGCTCGCTAGGAAAATCCTTATGAGCAAAATGAGCGATGGAAAAGCTCTTAGAGCTTTTCCATGATGCCACCCCTTTATTAATGGAGACTCCAATTCTGTCATGACACAATTCCAAGCCCTGCCTTTTTCCCAAAGTCATCGGTTTAACGTTGTAGCTCCTGATCTTGCTGGCGACGAGCACGCTCACGTTTCTCCCTGATGTATTGGGCATAACGCTGCTTCTTAAGCTCGCCTTCAGTGTAAGTGGCACGGCCTTCTCTGATATCACGCTCGTGAGCCTTGCGCTTACGGATCGCTTCCCGGGTACGAGCATTGTCATTGTGCTTTGTATTCTGGTCCTGTTGCGGATATTTTAGTGCTGAGCGTGAGCTGGTAGCTTTGGTGGTACGCTCATTCTGCTCTTTTCCTTTCTCCTGCTCTGAAACTTTTTGCAGGTCGCGATCAAGCTTAAGCTCAGCCTCGCGCTGTCGCTCCATCCGATCTGCGTGCGCCAGGAGTTGTGCTCCGCGTTTTTTGTCAGCGGGATCGGTGGACTTCAGTAAAGTCTCGCCCCACTCCCGGCAGTTGGCGATCACTTCATCGCGTGCCAGGTAAGCTCTCTGGCGCCGCTTTGTAGATTTGCTGTGATCGTTTGGCCTGGTTTTCTCCTGCTCTCTCTCAGTTGTCTGGGAGTTTTGCATGTCGGGGCGGTCATTTTGTTTGAACATTTTTTCTTTTAAATGTTCTGCGCCATGCTGCCCGCGTACGGTACGTGAGGTGGCATTAAGTTCAATACCGTGCTCACGGGCAATGAAGGCAAAACGCTCTCTGATATGCTGCAGATCAGCCTTGCGCAAGTTAAGGCGACTGGATTTGCATGGTTTGCCTGCACGACTCATAGCATTTATGATGAGATGAGCATGCGGGTGATCAGGCTCATTGGGGTGATCATCGTTATGCTCATGCACAGTCCAGAACAGCTCAAAGCCTTTAGAAGTAAAAACCTCTGCCGCTAATTCGCGCACGCTATCTCTCAGGGCATCGACATCCGAGCCGGCCGGTACGCTGATGATCGCGTGACGGCTGACCGCGTAAGAGCTCTTTTCTCCTTCTTTGGTTGGAATATCGCGGATACCCTGCCAGTGCTCTAAGATCTTCTGCACCTCGGCTTTGCCATATAAATTGCCTCGCTCATCCTCAAGTTTCAGATCGTAATCACGGCTGATGTACTTCAGAGAGTCCTTGAGCTGCTGCAGGTTATGCGGTGACTTACGCGCTCCGATGAGTTTGAAGAACGACTCCGCCATGCCCTCAGCCAGACCATCAGCCTTACGCTCCGGGCTCATGGTCTCACCCTCATGATTGATGGTGGACCGTTTTATATCCAGAGCGTTGCGGTAAGGTTGAGGAAAGAGCCGATATGCCACGGCCGGTGTACCAGCCCCCTGCCCCAAGTTCCCGGAGATCTTTCCAATGTGGGGGTGAGGACCGCCCGGTCCGGCAGATGGAAGACCCGTAGAATGACCACCTGTACCGCTCTGCCCTTTTGGTTCTCCAGAGTTGTGCTCAGGGTGTTCAGGAGATCGTGGCCAGGGAGAGCTGTCTCTATAGGCGCGAACTACCCTGCCGCGGCGATCTTCTAAGATCTCCGGCTGCTTGCGCTCTGTCATCAGGCTCCTGATCCCTGCTGAGAGTCCGGCTCATTTTCTGTCACGACAGAAAATTCCGGGAGCTCCTCATCGCTGTCCCAACGGGAGCGGGCAATGTCAATGAGCGAATCCAACAGCGCCGCGTAATTATGGGTGAATTGCTCTAAGGGCTCAAGGACATTCAGCACCTGCTTGAGCAGTCGGCGCTCCTCATCGCGATCAAATCCTTCAAGCGCCAGCCAGTTACCATGGTGAGTCAGCTCATTGAGGTTCACTGCCAGGCGGGACAGTTCATAGCCGGCGCGGTTGATCTCGGTAAGTTCGGGGCCGGACATCAAGGGCAGGTGTCTGAGCGCGGCGCACACCAGGTAGCGTAAGGTGCGGCTGGGCGAGAGGCCCAAGGCTTCGGCGTGCATACGCAGTAAGGAGAGCGATGGTCGGTCTAGGCACAGATGGTGGGTGCTGCGATCATAGAAGCCATGGGAAGATTTTTCTGTCGTGACAGAAAAATCGGCCTTGGCCGCGCCGGTGCTCTTCTCGCTGTCTGACCGGTTGGCGCTGTCCTGCAGGATCGCCTGAGTGCTGCCGCTCTGCAGGTGCGCACTTCTGGCGGCAGCACTGCTCAGCTGTTCACAGATAAGTTGGCTGGCGATAGATGACATGCCCACGCCTCGGGCTTTGGCATAGGCCTTGAAGTTCTCGTAGGTCTGCGGTGTCAAATTCACCGCGATGAGTTTGCGCTGGGCTGTCTTGGCAGCTTTGGCTGTATCGGTCATGGTTGATCTCCTTAATATAGTTGAGTGTCATGGGTAAATGCAGTTAAGGGCAACGGCGGCGTCAGCCGCCTCAAACAACACCGTGGCCCATCCACGGTGTTCCCACGGAGTGCCTCCCCGCTCTGAGGGGAGGAAGATCCCCCGGGCAGTTCGGTGGACGGGGGCCGGAGGGCGCAGGGCGGACGTAATGGGATACGAGCGCAGCGATGTATAACATTTCTGGACGCCGCGCCTATCCGGCCCCCAATAAAAAAGAAAGAGGTGACTCCCAATAAAAAAGAAAGAGGTGACTCCCAATAAAGAGAAAGAGGTGCTCCACCAGTAAAGAGAGATGCTCCCCCAATAAAAAAGAAAGAGGAGACCTCCAATAAGAGAAGGAGGTGACCCCAGTAAAGAGAGATGCCCTCAATAAAAGGAGAGGTGGCCTTGGTTGAGAGTGGAGGGCTCCCGATATAGGAAAAGAGCTGTTCACGAAAGAGGGGAAGGGGGCCGCTGCTGTGACAGAGGTATCTTTATGGCTAAAAGTGGGTACGGTCATGCTGTGGTTCTCAAACGATGGCAATGGTTGTGCGGGCTTCACTGGTAGTAATTGGGGTACTACTGCGGCTGGGGGCTAGATGTTGCCTGCCCAAGGATTGCGGGGCTTTAATCGTCATAAAAGCATCAGACAATGGCTCCGCATCCGGGGAGCATGGGCGCAGTCCTAAAGGCTTATGAGGGCCGGGGGTAGTGGGTGAGCGAGAGGCATTAGGGGCGCTTGGGGTGCTATGGGATCTATGGGCGTTAGGGGAACTGGCGGCGTCAATTGGGGCAGCACCGGTAATTGGGGCGGCGCCGGCCATTCTGTCATGACAGAAAGTGGCGATTCTTTGCCTGGCAGCGGATCTGTTTAAGGCGTAGGAGAAGATCTGCTGATAGTCCGGACGCTGACGTGGGCGATGATGGTTACGCCACCGCTTAGGCAGACTGCGTCTGAAAGTAAGTTTAGGGGCACGGATCGTGCTGATCGCGCTGATCGCGCCGCTGGGCAGGCTTAAGTTTGGAGCCTGTGCCTGAGCTGGGCTTTCACTGGAACCAGAGTTGCCGGCGGGATCGGAGTGCGCCGCAAATTTAGGCATAAAAAAAAGGCCTAACAAAGGATCAGTGTTCTGCATCGTAATGACTCCTATTTTGGTTTTTAGTTTATGAGCTCGGCGAGTGTGCGAGAGCGATCTAAGGATTTAATGGTCAGACCGGCCGCGTTTAACTCGACTACCTGCCCTGCTCCATTTAAGGCGCACAGCTGGTCGTCGGTCTGCGCCTGCAGGTGAGGCAGATAGGTATAGTCCTGCTGACCGTCGGAGAGAATCAGCAAGGGCAAATCATAGAGGCTCGCGTAAGTGGCGAGGGGTGCGTTTTCTGTCATGACAGAATCAGGCTCAGGTATGGGAGTGGGTGCCGCGGGACTCACGGCACAGTCATGAGGCTTAAAAGAAGCGGACTCAGGCTGTACTGGATTTTCTGTCGTGACAGAAAAATCTACGGCGCCCTGCCCTACTCCCTGCTCTGTTGTGGTGGCCGTGGTAGCTGGTGCGTCAGCATCTCGGGCAAGGTTCTGCTCAAGGTCCGGTTGGGACTGTGCGCTCTGCAGGTCGTGGTCGTTTTGTTCGCCCGCTATTCCCTGCTCACCTGGTGGGGGTGAGGCGGGATTTTCTGTCGTGACAGAAAAATTGGTGTCGTTATGCCCAGCCTCGTTGGTTGCAGCGGCAGGATCGGAAGTGGCGCCCTGCCCTGCCGGTGAGCTTTGTCCTGCGGATTTGACCTGCGCGGCGGAAGGGGCCGGAGTTTCCTCGGGCTTAGGGACGGCAGACTCCAGCGTGCCGGGGTTTTCTGTCGTGACAGAATTTTGCGGCTGCTTTAAAGAGGCACTGAAGTTATTGATGGCTGTGCGGGTGAGTATATAGTTCTCATCCTGGGGATCGGCAGGGAGCGCGTTCAGGAAGTGGCGCACCTGCTCTTCATGCTCGGGCAGCAAGGTTAAAAGATCGGCAAAGGGCCGCATGGAGACAAAATGGTCGGCGGCCTGGCGCAGGAAATCCGGAGCATCGGCCCAGCGGGTAAAGAGGTAGACCACGCTTTTGTTAAGGCCAAGCTTTTGGGAGATGTCCTCCACTGAGATCCCCTGCTGGCTAAGACGCGTTATGAACTCGGCCTTCTCATGAAACTTGAGCGAGGAGCGGCGTTCGTTCTCTAAGTACTGCACAAAGGGCAGCTCGGAGTCCCGGTATGTTTCGCGGATCAGGCAGGTGATGCGCTGGCGCTTTAAGAGCTGGTGAGCTCGGAAGCGCTGCTCACCGCTCACTATCAAATAGCGGTTGTGGTTATGAGGATCAGGCCGCACTATGATGGGCTGGATGAGGCCGAAGGTCTCAATGCTCTTGGCGATCCCCTCAATTACCTCAGGATCAAAATGGCGACGCGGCTGCGAGGGATCGCCGCTTATTTGTTCCAGGCTGAGCTCACAGGTGGTCTCCCCCGCATCCAGGACACTGGCCTGCTGATCGAAATTGTTTACGAAGGCAGCCATTGAGTCTAATGTGCTCTGGTCAAAGTTTTTCATGTTCTAAATCTCCTCAAATAATGGCTAGGCAGCTAAGGCTCTGAAGGAATGCTCCATGCCTACGGCAAAAGAGATCCCCAGGGTGCTCAACTCCCGTGCCGCGGCTGAGGTAGCGGCAGGGTTAGAGCCGGAGCGGTACTCCGCGCTGTTGGCCGTAGGGGAAGCTGCTTGAAGGGCTCGCTTAAGGCGGATAAGGCCGCGGCGCTCTAAGGCCTTCAAGGAGTTCAACAGGATGCCGGCGCTCAGGTTACAGGTGGCGCAGAGCTCCTGCAGATCTTCACCGAACACCAAAAAGACGCCGCGCTTGCCTGCATAGTTACGCTCTGCTACATGTAAAAGCAGGCTGAACACCACGATCTCACGCATCGCGGTTAAGGGCGGTTTGCGCAACAGCGGGCGAACCAGACAAATGGGCTCGCCCTGCAGTAAGTCCCGGTCCAGCTCCACTAAATGAGTGTCCTCATCTCGATGGTGACTTACTACCTGTGAGGCGATAAGTAAGCTGAGCTGCGAACGTACCTGCGCGGGCTTAAGCAGCTTATGGCTGCGGGAGGCCAGCTCGGTGTGGGTAGAAAAGTAAGTGACCGCGTTGGCGCTCTGGCTGGGCTCCTGAGAGTGAAGGCGATCTTTAGTGGCTCGCTCGGTTAAGAGTGAGAGTAAGGGCAGCATGTCAGGAGAGAGACCGCAGCTTAATTGGGCTGGGTACAAGGTGCCTATTTTTTGTAAATTCATGATGAGTGCTCCTCAGGCGGCACAGCCGAGTTTTTCTGTCATGACAGAAAATTTCGCCGGATCGGTTACCAGGGTGACGAAATCCCGCAGGGCCAGCTGAGTGCGCAAAACTCTGAGATCCTGGATCTGCGCGGGGCTTATGCCGGGTAAGACCGCCGGGTTATCGCTGAGCAGGAACTGCCGCAGCATGAGGTAAGCGGCCTTACTGTAGAGCTGCTGCAGGGTGGCGCCTAACTGCGGGGAGTTTTGCAGAGCGCGCCGGATGAGAGCTTGCTCTGACGTGGCGTCTTTTTCTGTCGTGACAGAAAATGCTGCAGCGCCCTGCCCTGCTTTGGTATAGGCGTCTAAACGGGAGGGAAAGTCCAAGCGCTCATAGACTGTAAAGGCCAGACGCTTGAACTCGGACCAGGCCTGCTGTACTCCAGAGACACACCAGATGGGAAGGCTGAAGCCCTGGGCTTCCCTGAAGGCCGCGTGATCTTTTAACAGACAGAAAAAGTCTTTGGGCTCTAAGAGGGGTACGCCCTGCTCATCGCGCTTTAAGCGTGCCGCGCCCTGCCCGGAGCCTTCTAAGATTGGGAGATCGGCTTTGCCCTTTAAGAACAGGCGCCCTACTTTCTTGATGAGCTGTTCAAAGTAGAGCTTTTGGATGGAGGTGGTATCCACCTTATTGGGTAACAGACCCAAAAAGCCGTGGCGCAGATGAGGGTTTCTTATAGCAACGCCGTTGATGCGTTCTAATAGATTGACGATGCCATCTATAGATTCCCGCGCAAACTCAATTGGTGAGAGGAGATGAGTGCAGAATAACAGGCCCAAATTGGCGCGGATATCAGGTGAGGGATTGGTATCCAAAATGCACAGGTCAAAATGCGGGTAAAGTGCTGCTAAGGCCTGAGTGAAATTTTGTTTCAGGGTGATTAAGTTATTGGCCGAAGCGCGCTCTAATTCGGCAAGGTTAGGATCGGCCGCGACGAGAGTCAGACCTGCCTCGCGGTTGGAACAGTCTTTTAGCAGGGCCTGCTGAATATCGAGGGTACGGGCGAAGAGCTCGGAGGCAGTAAACTGTAAGGTGTGGGTGGTGAAATAAGGATTGGTGCCCTGTAGGATCTTTGTGGCGTTAGCCTGTTGGTCGAGATCGATGAACAACACGCGCAGGCCGCACTTTTTGTAGATGTACAGCGCGATCTGCGTGGCAAGCAGAGTCTTGCCTACCCCACCCTTCTCATTGGCGATACATAAGGTCTTCATAATAAAACTCCTTTTGGTAATGGATGAATAAACAGTCACCGGTCAAATCGGTGGTCGTCGTTGCGGACGGCCGGTGCATGATAAGCGACGATTTTTGAAAATCAGGGAGCTTTCCTTCAGCATCGGATCGGTGATCTGAATAATTGTTTGATTTTTATAGCCGGAAATTTTTAAAAAATTTTTTGATGGCATCTTTGCGTGGGCTAAATCGGGGTGAAAGGCCCTGAATAAGGACCTAGGTTTTCTGTCATGACAGAAAAACCGAGAGGTATTCGATGAGGAGAAAATGCGAGTGACTACTGCGGTCTGGTGAGTTGGATTACTTGCTCGATGGAGTTTTTGTGATTATTTATTGATAGAAATTGAGTAAATATGCCATAAAAGTGAATTTTTAGTGCTAATAATGTCAATAAATTGATGATAAGCAATAAAAGGCAATAAAAACTGATAAAAAATGTAGGAAAGGCACTTGTCTTTTGACTTTGGATGGTTTTTAATAAAAGGGCTGAGTGCGACAGGAGATTGGTATGCTGAATAAATCTCTAGATCCCTTCAGGAATGGAAGTGCGCGCACTCAGCCTCTGTAACGGCCTTTGTGCCGTATTTTTTATTCAGCAATACGGATTATTATTAATTAATCCAAATTTTTATTCATAAAAATGGGTTCTTATCTATGATTATCACTGTCGCGAGCACTAAAGGCGGCGTCGGCAAGACTACTGTCGCCGTGCAATTGTCTACTTACCTTAAAGCGGTTAAAAAAGAAGATGTGTGGCTGGTAGATGGCGATGAGCAGCGCACTGCGCTCAAGGCCATCACTATGCGTCAGCAAAATGGTGGTGACAGCCTGCCCTGTTCTTCCTACTTCACCGGCCGGGAGATGGCCGATCAGCTCAAGGCTCAGCAGGAGAAATGGAAATACATCATCGTGGACGTAGGCGGCCGCGACTCCGGTACGTTGCGTGCCGCGCTGTTGCGCAGCGATCTGGTGCTTATCCCTATCCCCCCGCGCAGCTTTGAGTTCTGGGCAATTGGGGACATCGTCAAGATCATCAATGAGGCGCGTGCTACCTTCGATGATTTCAAAGCCCGCGTGTGCACTTTCCTGAATCTGGCTGAGGCTCAGGGCAGCGATAATTCTGATGCCGCCGAGCAGCTCAATAATATCGCAGGCTTGGAGTTTATAGACGCGACTATCCGCAAGCGTAAGGCGATCACCGTGGCCAGCTCTTTTGGGCAATCCGTATTTGAGATGAAGCCTCGTGACAAAAAGGCATGCGATGAATTCGAGAATTTATTTTCACGCATTATCTAACGCTAATGCGTGATTTTAATTTGTAAAAATTGATTGACTATGGCTAATTAATGATTCTATTAGGTAGATGTCGTTAATTAGTCATTTTTATTAATAAAAATTACATAAAAACTTATATCACTTCTTTGAATGCTATTGAAGCAATTAATTTTGTAGTTGAGGTTATGGCCTGCTTTAATAATGTTGACCATAGCTTCTGCCTGTGGGAGCAAGGCTCGGCATAATGGCTTATGAGGGCCTAAAAAGACTGGAGCTTAACAGGGTACTGAGAGTGGTGTTAGTTAGCGCCATGCCCTACTATCAGCCCGCCTTAATACAGACATTAAGGAAAGAGGTATAGGTGATCAGTTATTGGTACTTATTAATTTGTATAGGTAAGTATCAATAAGTGCTCATTTATATCAATAAAAACACTCAAAAACAGCTAACGTAGTTTTTGGATACTATTTGCTCGGTAGTCTTGACTTTTGATTGGTTGGGTTATGCGACCGACACAGTGATGAGATGACCATGCTACTGCATAATTGGCAAGTTTAGGTCTAGTGGCCTGTGGGAGCTAGCACTGTCTTATGGTTTATGAGAGCTTAAATTTGAGTGGTACTAATCAGGGTAACATGAGTGGTGTTAATGGATAGCGCCCTACCCTCTTAAAAAATCGCTTATTAACACGAGTGTTAATGAGCGTATTCAGGATTTGGTTTGCTTGAGTAATAAAAGGTTTTTATTGATATAAATTGGCAGAAATAGCTAAAAATTAGTATTTGACGCTTAGTATTAAATTGATAGCTATGCGCTGAAGCTGCGCAACAGCGCATTAGGAGATGGCGCAGTCAGTCAATTATAGTTTGTTATGACTTAGGCCTAGAGTGCTAAATAGTTTGTGCTGGCGTCAATAATAGTTTGTTATGGATCTAGCGCTCATTAACACAAGCGTTAATGAGCGGGATTAAACCTCATGAGAGCTTATTTCTGGTCAGTGGAAGATTTTTAGTGATTTTTATTTATAAAAATGAGCTAATATGCAAACATATTGTTAATTAACCTATAAATAGTAATAAATCTCCTGCCGCGCGGCTTGAGCAAGGTAGGTGTATGTGGAGAAAAAATATGAGTACGCCTAAAAAGAAGCAACAGTTCGCCAGTCCAGATGTGGATGCCATGGAGTCGCAGTTCATCGGTGAAGCGCCGACAGAAGCGAAAACACGCAAAGGCAATGGCGGTGGTCGCCCAAAGATTGATGGCCGCCTGAATGTGTCTTTTGCTTATACCAAGAAAAACCTGGAAGTCTTAGACCGCATGGCTGATAAATTGGGGATGACGCGCACTGCCTTCATCACCGCGGCGATAGCTGAGTATATGGTGAAACAGAAAGACGTGGCTGAACTGCTCAATATGCCGGGCAAGTCGTCAGGGGAGTAACCCGAAAGTTTCCCACTGATCTGCTCTTAAGGTGGGGGATCGTGATAAGAATGCGGGTTGGCTCGTTCTTAGAGCTATGAATGGAACTACGACTGAAAATGAGTAATGGGAAGTTTCAGTTGATAGATACAGGTTGATACTCATATTAATTGATAGGAATGGACTAATAACGATTAAAACAACAATACATAGCTGCAAATTTCACAATGTGACTGTCTAATGTTAGACAGACTTAGGTAATGAATTAGAGATCTCGCCTCAAAGAGCTAAGTGGTATTTGAGTCGAGTTTTTATTGATAAAAATTAATATTAAGCACTAAAAACAAATTTTAGTGCTTAATAATTTACCAAAAACAACCACAGTGCTGCCGTAGATTCACTAGAGAGCGCGCTGCATTTCTTATCTCGTGGAGTTTAGTCCTGCTGTCTCCTTCATCAGTTTCATTCTGGCGTTCGCAAGTCTTTGTACTCATCAACGGGCAGTCTTTTCGGTTCTGTGATTGCACCAAGGCACGTTAAAGGTTTTGGTGCAATTTTTATTAATAGTTATGCGGTAGAAACTGGTTTTTACCGCTAATAACCTAAATATTGCTGCTATGTGGTGAAGGCAGGTGGCAAATGGGGTGGGGAAAGGGTGATTTTTATAAATGTGATTAATATCAAAGAAATGTGATGGGGGGGGTAAAATGAATTTAGTTTCATTTTTCTTATAAGGAGAACTATATATGGCGATTGTTTTTGCGGAAATTAAAGATTATCACATTGAGGCCCGTGACGATAAGGGCAAACTCATTGTAGTTCGTGGTTATTATAATCCTGATGATGGTTGGGTGGTATCTGCTGCAGGGGATAAAATAACTGCAACAAGTACAAAAAAGAGGTTGATGCAGGTGTTCGATGAAAAAGGATACCTCATAACAACAAAGCCATTGTAGTTAACTTATTACATATTCATACTACTTAAAGTAGTGGAAATATTATTATGCCAAACAGTACCAAAGTACCTGAAGGCCTGAATCATAAGCCGGTTGTAACGGTCGATTACGAGCAACTTGACGAGTATAAAGATGTCAAGTACCTGTCGTTGGGAAGAGCCACCTGGGACAATGAACACACTTTCTCCGCCAAGTGCTGGCGCCGCACTGACAATAATCGGTGGTCGCCGCAGTCCGAGGAAATATCCTTCAAGAGGCTACTGGATCTCACCATATTTCTGGTCTCGTTTATGAAGAGCGATCGGCAGTTCACTTCCTGGGATGTTCAGGATGAACAGAGTCTGGGGGCTTTGAAGAAGTACATAGACGACAACTCGACGGTGCTAAATCAGAAGCTCACTCAACTCAAGCAGCTGCTCTGAGTGGCGGTTTGAGGTGCGCATTAGAACTTTCAGCAAAAGGCCGGGCAACCGGCCTTAATTATGAGCAAGGCAAGGAAAGGCTAATCAGAACATGGCAAGTTTGGAAGGTGCAGCAAGTCAAGAAAGCGTGGCAAGGCAGGAGGGCGCAGTGGCTCAGCATATAAGCTCGCGGTCGCTGTCTGAGCGACTGCGGGGGTGTGTGCAGAGCAAAGTGATTTTGGTGTGCATAAATCTGGTGATCGTGGTGAACGCGCTGGTGCTGGGGGCTGGGACTTATCCTGACATTCAGCACGGCCATCACGATCTGCTGATGGGAGTTGATGCTGCCTGCCTGTATATCTTCACGCTCGAACTGCTGCTGAGGATGGCGGCGCATGGACGCAGCTTCTTTAGCGGTGAGCACAAGGCTTGGAATATCTTTGACCTCTGCGTGGTAGTCGTCAGCTATCTGGAGACTACCTTTATTTTGGTGCGCTTACTGCGGCTGCTGCGCTTAATTGAGGTGATCCCGTCCGCGCGGCTGGTCACGGCCACCTTGCTCAGATCAGTGCCTTCTATCTTCTCGATCATCATAGTGCTGGGGCTGGTGTACTACATCTTCGCCGTGATCTGCACTTCGCTCTTTGCTGCGACGTTCCCGGAGTATTTTGGCTCGTTGGAGCGCTCTTTCTTCAGTCTCTTTCAGATCATGACCATGGAGAGCTGGGCTTCGGCGATCGCAAGGCCGGTCATGGTGCAGCATCCTTATGCCTGGCTGGTGTTTGTCAGTTATATCGTGATCTGCACTTTCATCGTGCTCAATTTGGTGGTGGGGGTGATCGTCGACTCTATTTCAACTATCCGCGAGGCACGTGCAGGTAAAAAGGAGGAGTGCGGGGAGGCTGAGAGCTGAGCAAAGGCGGGCGCATGTGAGCGGTGGAGAGCGGCGCAGCCGATTAGCTTTTGAACGGGGGTGGTTGAGGCGCTTAGGCGAGCAAGGCTTAGGGCTCGCGTAGGCGAATTGAGTTCAGGCGAATAAGGCGGCTGAGTGCGGCATGGCGCAGTCAGGCAGCTTATCAGGCGTGAGCGATTTAGTGGCCTAAGCCTGGGTAATTTTAAATTGTGGTTGGCAAATTATCAAGTTATCAAGGAGATTGTTATGGATAATGAAGCTGAAGATGAGATCATCAGGATCGAGTTAAGAAATAAAAAGAATTATATTATGTTAGGGATACTGGGCATTCCGGTAACGCTGGTGCTGGTCTTTGCCGCCTTTGCGGTGAAGTTTCATACAGGGTCTATGCTGCTGTTCGCTTTGGTGTTGTTGTTTGCCGCCTGTTATTTTGTGCGTTGCACTATGCATTTGATGGCGCTGGGTATGAGCGGGATCGTGTTTGACAAGGGCAATAACACGATGAAATACGGATTCTTCACCTATGATCTCAGCAGTATCAAGGAGATTGCTACGCATAAGGTTATATACGAAAAGGATGGGGTTGAATACTATTTCATTAAGCTTAAGTCAAACAAGCTCGCGTTTAAACCTCGCAAATTAAAGTTCTTTATCAGTTCGGGTGGCTCGTCAGAGATGGAAGCATACGAACAAGTTCTGGCGTTGCTCTCGGAGATGAGCGGGGTGACGATTAAACAGCAAAGAGACAAAAAAGATTTTTGGAGAAAGGCCTAACAAAAAGCTCAGGGAGCTTTTTAGGTGATTTTTATTGATAAAAATGGATAGATAGCGCTAAAAAGTAATTTTTAGTGCTATTTAAATAATGTAACCAGTGGGGCGGGCGGTTAATAAGTCATGATGTCGGATCTGGGAGGCTTTGTAGATGAATCCTCATTTGCTTATGCGGGCTGTGCAGATGCTCATGTATGTGGTGGGGATGTTCGCCGTGTGGAAGCCCGTACTGGCAGTTATCCTGTACTTTGCAAACTAGCTCTACCTAGCCATACTATCTCAAGACCTGTTTTTTGACCCTCATCTCATTCCTATCTGTTATTCAATGATTTTTTTCACATAATTCTATCGAAAGGATGGGTTTTTGAGCTATAATCTAGC
>JAFUGP010000006.1 GCA_017469335.1 Succinivibrio sp.
ACGGCGAGCAGGATAACTTGCTCTCGGGGAGAAAATTAAGCCACAGTCCATGGCAATGTGCCAACGAGCCGATCATTATTCGGCGTGAGGCGGTATAATAACGGGTGAATGAATTTAAGGCCGTCAATTACTCAGGCCGATAAATTCCGATCTGCCCGGCGAGGTCTACGCCCAGGTCATTGAGGATGCCTACGATTCGGTCAACGGGCGCCATCTGCTGGTGCCGCGCGGCTCCAGGCTGCACGGCCAGTACGGAGCTCAGGCGCCCATGGGCATGAAACGCGTGTTCATCGGCTTTGACCGTCTCATCTTCCCCAACGGTGACTCCATCGCCCTGGGGATCATGCCGGCCTATTCGGCTTCGGGTTCAGGCTTTGAGGCCGAGGTGGACAACCATTTCATGGCCTCCCTGACGTCCTGCCTCATGATGGCGGCCATCGGCACCGGCTCGGGACTGGCCGAATACACCGACTCCAAGAGCGAGGGCTATAACGTGGGCACCACCTACGCCGCCAAATCCGCCGAGTCGGGCGGTCAGGCGGGCAACAGTATCTTGGAGCGCAACGTCAACCTGGCTCCCACCCTCTCGGTGGACAAGGGCTACATCTTCGAGATCCCCGTCAATAAGGATATCTATTTTGATGCCCCTTACCGAGGTTAAGGTCGAAGCCTTATCAGTTGACCAAAACATGCATCACAAGCGGCAGCCTAGGACCAGGGGAGCTTAAAGCGAACCTGCGCAGGCTGCCTTATATAGATATTTACAGAGAAAACAATGAATAAATTCAAACTGTTCTTTAAGCGCCAAAGAGTTTTCCACACAGGCCGCCTCCTTGCCTTGTTGCTGGCCGCCGTACTGGGGGCTGCGCCGCTGTCAGGATATGCCAAACAGTCCGGAGAGGAGAAACAACTCAAGCGCATCGTCAGTCAGATGAATGACAGCATCAGTCTGCTGCGTGAGTGGTCGGCACAGAACAAAGCCCGTACCGATGAACTTGTTTCGATGATGAAGGTATCCCAGGCCGTGGCCAAAACCAATCTGCAGCGGCCGCAGGCTGAGACCTGGCGGGACGTGGAAAGGCTCAATGTTGATTCGCTGGCCCTGTTGGGCGCGAGCAAATCGATGTGGGAGGAATACGGCTCGCTCAACAACTATCTCTCATCCTTCCAGAAGGCCCAGTCCTGGCGCAACTGCATGCAGCAGGGCAGCTCCTGCGATCACCGCAAAATGCTTGAGAAAATGGATGAGCAGTCCATTGACTTTGCCGCACGCGCCTCGCAGAGTGCCGAGATCATGACCGAGCGTCTGAACGAGCAGATCCAAAACCTTCGGGATCTGCAGGGCGAGGCCCGCACCTCCGACGGGGTCAACGCCAGTTTGGATGCCCTCTCCAAGGTCAATTCGACCACCGCCACCTCGCTGGTTAATCTGTCCAACCAGATCAATAACCTGCTCAAGCTCACCGCCCATGAGCAGGCCGCGGCGCATAACCGCACCTTAGCCGAGGAGGAGGGGTCAAAGAAAATCTTCAGCGGCTCGGACAAGGTGAGCTCGCCGCATTATTCGGTGAGGATCTCGGATCATGTACGCTAAGTGGGCCTTGGTGCTGGCGCTGTGCACACTGTGTGTGCCGGCTCTGGCCGCCAGCGGCCTGACTGACAGCTCACTGCAGCCTTCGGGCGTGTTAAACCGCATGGCCAACGCCTTTACCTTAAGAGCCGATCGCTACGCCACTCCCATCAAGGACGCGGCCCGCTCTCTGTTCTGGTCTCTCACCGGTTTTGCGCTGTTCGTCAACGGGGTCAAACTGATTTTCAAGGACGGGGACATACAGAGTTTTGCCGGAGTGATGGTGCGCATGATCCTCTTTGTCGGGATTTTTTCCTATCTCCTGGAAAAGGGCTCCTACATCGGGATCACCATCATCGATTCCCTGAGCGGGCTGACCTCGGAGCGTAATATGGGTCCCTCGGAACTACTGGATGTGGTGTTCAATTCATCGCAGCGCCTGCGCCAGGCCGCGGAGAACGCCTCGGGCTCGATACCCTCCAAAATAGGTATTTACCTGATGCTCATAGTCTTTGACCTGATCCTTTTTCACGTGGTGGTACGCTATGTCTCGCTCTACCTCAACGCCTACGTGATGTGCGTATGCGGAGTGTTTGTGCTGGGCTTTGGCGCCTTCAGCTATACGCGGGATCTGGCGGTCAACTACATGAGGCTGTCGTTGTCTTTGGGCTTGCAGCTTATGGCCATGACCATTGTCTGTCAGGTAGGAGCCGGAGTGCTTGAGGATATAGGCTTAGGACTTATTCATGCGGACTCGGTAACCATGCAGGATCTTGGAGTTGTGCTGTTCAGTGCGCTGTTTTTGCACGCGCTCTCGGGTATACTGCCTCATACCGTGGGGCAGTTGGTGACCGGGGCCGGGGTGCAGGCCGCATCCTCGCCGCTGACAGTGCGCCTGCCCCGTATCAATCTGCGTAAATAGTGCCCAAGCCATGCATAAGGAGTCATGATGTCCAAAAAGTATCCCTATATCACCTGTCTGATGGAATGTTCAGTGGACGGCCGCTTGGATGAGACCCGCTGGTCCAAGCTCTTTGACGAGCGCGGTGAAGGTACTCCGGATGTGTTTTATGAGACTTTTGATCTGCTCTCCCCGGAGTGCAGCCTTATCGGCAAGACCTCGGTGCAGAAACACTGTGATGTGGGAGAGTTCAAGGCGCCGCGAACGGAAGAGCCGGTGCCTGACCCGTTTTTCAGGGGCATCAGATCGCGCAGCATGCTGACGGCCATCTTCGACTCCAGGGGCACTTTAAGCTACAACTCCAACATCATCTTCAACGGCACGGCAGTGGCAGTGCTGGGCCGGCGCTGCGTCAGCGAGGCCTATCTGCGCCATCTGCGGGAGAGGGAGGTTTCCTACACTTTTGCCGGCGACGACGGACGCGATCTGCACGAGGCCGTACGCTCTCTGCGCGAGGACTTCGGGGTGAAAAACATGGTTCTCTCCGGAGGCGGGGTATTAAACGGTTCCTTCCTCAAGGCCGGACTTATAGATGAACTTTACCTGGTGCTGTACCCCGGTATTGACGGTTTGCATGGCATCTACTCCATCTTTGAATATTTCGGTACCCCGGGTGAACTGCCCTGCTCGGGGCAGAGCCTGGAACTGCTCAGCTGTGAACAGTGCCGGGCCGGGGTGGTGAGACTGCGCTATAAATTTCACTCCCAAGAGCAGAAGGAATGATGATGGGGATAAGCTGTGACAGGGCGCTCTCTTCAGCTGCTCTTTGGGTGCTCTGCTGTCTGAGGTCGCACTGATAATAGTCCCGGGGCAGTGACTGTATGCTGATTGAAAGACCACAGTACGTGGAAAAACTGATAGCGCTCAAAGACCGCGATCTCATCAAGGTCATCACCGGTGTGCGCCGCTGCGGTAAATCGGTGCTGCTCTTCAAGCTGTATTACGACTGGCTGCTCCAGCACGGCGTGCCCGACCGGCACATCATCAAAATAAACTTAGAGGATCTGCCCGCCCGCTGCGCCAGGCAGAGTCTTTGTACCGGTACATTACGGAGCGTGTGACCGAAAGTGGCAAATACTATGTATTTATTGATGAAATTCAGTATGTAGACCAGTTTGAGGATCTGCTCAACAGCCTGAACAATGCCGGCTTGGACGTCTATATCACCGGCTCTAACTCCCATCTGCTCTCAGGTGAGATCAGTACGGCGCTGCGGGGGCGCAGTCTGGAGATCCGCGTGCATCCTCTTTCCTTCGCCGAGTATTTTGCCTTCAGCGGAGGCGAGGTCAACTCAGCCTGGAAAAATTACGTGCTGTATGGAGGGTTCCCCTACGCGGCGCAGGAGGACAGCCTTGCAGGAAAAACCGCTTATTTGAGCATGCTGGAACAAACCGTGGCCACCCGTGACGTCATCGAGCGTCATGGTGTGAGAAATGCTCATATTTTCAATGCGCTATACGATTTTCTGTGTTCTAATATCGGCAGTTTGGTCAGTGCTAAAAAAATCGCCGATTCCTTGCGATCGGCAGGTTATGGCGCGGTCAGCGCGGATACCATAGGCAACTATCTGCAATATCTGTGCGACGCCTTTTTGTTCTACAAAGTGTGCCGGCGGGATGTCAAAGGCAAGGAATATTTCCGCGGTTTGAACAAGTATTACGTCTCAGACATAGGCCTGCGCAATGTGAGATTGAATTTCAGGCAGGTGGAGATCACCCACACGCTGGAGAACATTATTTCCTCGAATTGCTGCGGCGCGGGTTTATGGTGGATATAGGCAAAAACCGCGACAAGGAAATTGATTTCATCGCCACCGACTCTTATGACACCTACTATCTGCAAGTTGCCTATCATCTGCCGACCCCGGAGAAAGTGGAGCAGGAGATTTCCTCCTTCTACCGGCTTGATGACGGGTACAAGAAAATTCTCATCACCATGGATGATGATCCCTTCACGCAGTTAAAAAGAGGGTATAAAAAAATCAACGCGCTGGAGTTTCTGCTTGACCGCAACTGTCTTAGGACCATTTAGGCTCACAGCATGGTGTCCTAAAGCGGCTGTAGGTTAGCGTAAAAGCGAACTCAGTACACCTTGACGCTGCCGACTATGCGGAATAAGTTGAAGGGCTCTCCCCGCAGGGTGGAGTGTCTGCGGGCGGCACCACAATCTGCGTTCCTGTCAGAAATGAAAACGGGCCGCAGACGCGACCCGCTTTTTGGTGGGAGCTAAACAGATCAGATGGGGCCTAATTTAATCAGGCAGCGGCCGCCTGACTGTTTGCTGATGTTTTCAATGCGTCCCTTGACCGCAGCGTTCTGGCCTGCCGCGAATTTGCTCGGTCCGTTCCACTCATCGGTATAACGAACATCGGTATTGGCGGTTCTGATCACAATATCGGTGATGTTGGAACTGGCACCTGCCACCGGTTCGACCTGGCCGCTGACACTCAGGCCCGCACCTTTGTACTTGACCAGGGTTTTGTAGAAATTAGCTGAAAACTCATCGCAGATCCCATCGGCAGAGGATTTGGCCGAGGGGGTCAGAGCATCGCTGATCTTGGTGGACAGGGACTGGTTTTCCTGAACTGTCTCGTTGACGGCCGCAGAGCCGCTGTCGCTCAAATCAGGCGCCGAACCATCATAGGCGGGTACTTCAGAGGTGCTTACGGTGGGAGTATTGGGGTGCGCGGCCGGTGCGGCGGCAGCAGGTGCTGCACCGATGTTGATGGCACCGCTTTCCGCCGGCGGCGGATAGGGGCAGCTGTAGTAATTAATGCAACCAGACAACGCGATTATTGAGGCCACGGCCCCGGCAAGCAGAGTCAATTTACTCATGACGTAATAAAACTCCAGGATATGATAAGTGAATGTAAGTAGGGACATTATACTCAAGAGCGGCTAATTGTGGCCTCATGGCGCTCTCTCTTGTGAGCTTCCTCGAAATTCACCGGACTTGGGAGGTCAGGGACAGCCCCTGCGACCGGAATAAGACCGCCGCTCTGCATAAGGCCGTTTGTCCTGTTTGGCGCGGTACTGTGAAGAGCGATGTCTTAAACGTTTAGACCTGTTGTCTCAAGGGAGTTGAAACGCCTGTATTTGATCTGCAGTCGGAGATTTACAGCCGCACTGCATGGACGTAACCGTCAACGCACGAGAACCGTGGGATCCGGGCGGGGCATGTCACACAATCCTCTTAGTGCGGCAAGGCTGCAGGTACTATGACAGAATTACGGTGCTAGAATGGCTCAAGCCCTGAGGTCAAAGTCGTATAGTGCAGGTGAGCGGGCAACAGGTAAGAAGGCCATGAGGTTCTCAGGATTTAACCGTGCCGCAAGATGCTTGCTGCGTGTGGGAACGGTTAGGTTTCGGACAGTATTGCTCTGATCTGTCCTGCAGCCTCTCAGATAACCTGCCGCTCTCTTTAAAACGACCAAAGCTCAGGCGCGTGCAACGTCTATCAAATCATATTGGAGTATCCCATGGAAAATTTTGATCTCTATCTGCCCACCCATATCATCTTCGGTAAGGACCGCGTGGAAGAGTTGCCGGAACTTACCAAAAGTTACGGCAAAAAGGTCCTGTTGACCTACGGCGGCGGCTCCATCAAACGTATAGGTCTGTACGACAAAATCAAGGAGCTGTTCAAGGACTGCCAGATTTTTGAGGTTTCCGGCATTGAGCCTAATCCACGTATTACCTCGGTGCGTCAGGGTGTGGAGATCGCCAAACGCGAGAAGATTGACTTCATTCTGGCCGTAGGCGGCGGCAGCGTGCTGGATGCCTCCAAAAACATGGCCTGCGGCGCTTTCTATGACGGCGATCCCTGGGATCTGGTGCTGGACCCGAGCAAGGTAGGCAAGTCACTGCCAATTTTTGCGGTGCTCACTCTTTCAGCCACCGGTTCGGAGTACGACAACTCCGGCGTGATCACCAATACTGACACTCACGAGAAGATGCCCATTTTCGGCAATATGTGGCCGGTTGCCTCGGTGCTTGACCCCACTTACACCTTCAGCGTGCCCCAAAATCAGACCGCTGCCGGTGCCGCCGATATCATGTCGCATACCTATGAGTCTTACCTGGTGAGAAAGGGCAATACTCTGACCGACGGCTTTTGCGAGTCCATGCTGCGCACCGTCATTGAGAGTGCCCCCAGGGCTCTTAAGGATCCCAACGACTATGAGGCCCGCGCCGCGCTGATGATGGCCAGCTCCTTTGGTTGCTGCGGTCTGCTCAACATCGGTCGTGAGCCCTCACCCTGGGTGGTACACGGACTGGAACATGAACTCTCGGCCTTTTACGACATCACGCACGGTGTCGGGCTGGCCATTCTGACTCCGGCCTGGATGGAATACAGTCTCAATGAGGAAACCGCGCCGCGTCTGGCCAATTACGGCATTAACGTCTTCGGCCTGGAGCGCAGCGCCGATGTGATGGGGACGGCCCGTAAAGCCATCGAGCTTACTGCCAAGTTCTTCAAGGACATCGGCTTGCCCGCCAAACTCTCCGAGATAGGTATTGATGACAAGCACTTCGCTGATATGGCCGATCATGTGCTGAAAATCTGGTTTGGAGATTTCAGCAAGGCCTTAAGACCGTTAGGACGTGAGGACATCATCAATATTTACCGCGCCTGTCTGTGAGGGTATCCTCTGACTAGTTAAGTGAAAAAGAGCAACTATCGGCGGCCTTAGGATATTCTTACGAGGCCGCCTTTTGTTTGTCAAAATTCCATATTGTGCCAGCTGTGATCACATATCCGTGGACTATTTGCCTCAGTCTCAGTGCTTTTTGCTAGCATCTTATGGAATATATGTTAGCGCCGCATTCTGATGCGGGAGAGCTCAGCTTTAGGCAGAGGCGGAAATGAAAAAGAAATGCGATGACAGACCGGATGAAAAGCTGCTTAAGATGTACACCACCTTGCTGTTTTCCGGCAGGGCCTATTCATTAAGCCAACTTGCTGAAATTTTGGTGTGCTCCAAGCAAACGGTAATGCGTCTTGCCGACAAACTGGAATTGAACTTCGGACTGGGAGCGCAGTTTGTGCGCTGCAAGAAGGGACGCGAGTCATTTTATCGGCTGGAGCGTCCCAGTCAGGGACTGCGGGTAAGCATCAATGCCGACGGCTTAAGACAGCTGGCTATCTGCCGGGATTTTATGCTGCATCTGCTGCCGGAGAGTCTCAAACAGGATACGGATGATGCCTTGCTGCAGGCTCAGGTATATACCCCGTCTTCTAAGGATCGCAATTTGGAGTTGGACAATACCGGCTCACATGAAGCGTCAGGATCGCTGCAGTGGGCGGTTGGCCTTACCAAGGGGCGCATCAACTATGACGAATTTCAGGATATCATCACCAATCTTACCAATGCCATCTGTGATCGCCGCTGCTGCATCATCAACTACCAGTCAGACTGGAAGGGCAGTATCAAGACTTTCTATTTCGCTCCACTGCGGCTTATTGCCTATCATGAAGCTCTTTATGTACGTGGCTATGAGGTAACCAAAAAAGGACGCGCTGAAAGGGTATACGACAACTCGCTGAATCTGGCGGTACACCGGATGAAGGGTGTTGAGGTGCAAGAGCGCTCCGGCGCGAACCTTGATGATATGAAAGATGCTAGCGCCTCGTCCTTTGGTTTCATGCAACAGCAACCCTTTAAGGCCAAACTGCGTTTTTCGCCGGCGGTGGCCACCTACGTTGCAGAACGTATCTGGAGTGATGATCAGATAATAGAGCCTTGCAGTGATGGCGGCCTGCTTTTGAACCTAACCGCCTCAAATGATCAGGAGGTTATTTCCTTTGCGCTTAGTTTTGGAGAAAATGCAGAGGTCTTAGAACCCAAAGAATTACGCAGTGCCATGAAGGATGTCATCAAGAAAATGCGCAGACTTTACAAAAAGAAGCAGGAAAAAACCAAGGACGGGGATTAGTGGTTTGTCTTGTTGAAGAACTGGGTGAGTTAGTCTGATCCTCCTAATAAGCTCAGGCAAATGGGTATATGAAAAAAGCTCTTGCAAATGCCAAATTTTCTAGTAAAATGTCTGTCGTTCGATAAGTGCGGTGAGATGTCCGAGTGGCTGAAGGAGCACGCCTGGAAAGCGTGTATACGTTAACGCGTATCACGAGTTCGAATCTCGTTCTCACCGCCACCTGCCATTTTTGCCCGATATTTGTGCCCGAAAAACAGGGCTTTTTTTATGCCCATTTCCCGCCTAATATATTGAAAACTAAGGTATTTCCCTGCCGCTAACTTGCCGCAGTCCTGCCGCTGACTTGCCTCAAGCAAGTGGGTGGGTGTAAAATGGGTGTAAATTTTAGGGCGCACCCAGTGGGTGTATTTTGGGATGTTTCTTCCGGAGGCAGATCGAGCGCTTGTTCTTGCGGGACGAGGATCTCTGCTACGGGCAAAGGTGGCGGCTATGTTGACGGTTATGAAGATTAAAGCCTTAAAACCGAAAGAAAAACGGTACGAGGTAACCCACAAGACAGGGCTTGTCCTGGTAGTCAGTACCAACGGACGAAAAACCTGGAAGGTTAATAAGTCGGTGGGTGGAAAGAGGATCACCGAAAGGTTGGGTGACTGGCCACAGATGGGTATAGCTGACGCCGTAGCAGCCATGGAAGCTCTGACGGCAAAAAATAAGCCGGTTGTTCAACAGACAAACGAACGCACCTTTGGTGCTATCTTTGAAGAGTGGATGGAGCTTAAAAAGGCTAACGTTAAGAACTGGGCAGATATAGAGCAAAGAATGGAGAAAGATCTTCTGCCTTTATTTAAGGAGCGATCCTTTGCTTCAATTACTCCCCCTGAGGTTATTAAAGCTCTTCGCACAGGCCCGCTGGCCAGAGGTAAAGCCGAAACTGTGCGCAGATTATGTGGTTACCTGTCTGAGATGGAGCGCTTTGCAGTTAACAGCGGCTACGCTGAGGCCTTGAAGTTTACCGCGCTGCATGAAGTTTTCCCCAATGTTAAGCATGAGCACTTCGCCGCGCCGGAGCCTGCGCAGCTGCCTGACGTACTAAAGCGCCTGCAGATAGAGGCAATAAGAGCACCTTTAACCTGGGCGGCGATCCTGATTGGCTTTTATTCTTTGCTGCGCCCGGGTGAATACTGCGCTCTGCGCTGGGACTGGATAGAGGATGATGTAATTACCGTGCCTGCAGAGCAC
>JAFUGP010000092.1 GCA_017469335.1 Succinivibrio sp.
GCTAGATTATAGCTCAAAAAACCCATCCCTGCGATAGAATTATGTGAAAAAATCATTGAATAACAGATAGGAATGAGATGAGGGTCAAAAAACAGGTCTTGAGATAGTATGGCTAGGTAGAGCTAGTTTGCAAAGTACAGGAGAGCCAGGATTTGCCGCTGCTCTTTTTCGCGTGGGCCAGCTCCTTGGGCAGCGGCCCGTCGGCCTGCTCTTTCTGTACCGCCCGAGCGCCCTCATTGAGGTCGGGGTCGATGTTGAGGTTGTTGCCGATGTTGTGTACGGATGATATTGAATCTGACATGGATTAGTCTCCCCATAATTGTGGTTGATGTCCTACGGTGTTCCGGGCACTGCCCCGCACCTGAAGGAGCCTGATGCTCTCAAACAGCGCTAATCTTACTCCTTTTGGACAGTTTCAGCAAAATTTTTACAATTTTTGCTACCACTATCAAAAAATATAACTGCAGACTCTTCTGAAACTCGCTGACACAGCACCGGCCCCGACCGTACCCGGGAGTGCTGAACCTATGGAGCCGCAACGCTGTCCTCCTGCCATAATTGTCGCTCAGGTCGGTGCAAAGTTGCGGGCAAAAAAGTCTCAAAGTGCCACTTAAGACACATTTTTTTACCTACATCCTTTAAATTGAGGCGGCAAGTTCTGCTACCATGATGACGCAATAATTTGGCCGGGGGGGGGTACCGGCGGCGGTCGGTTTTTTCACCCCCAAGGTGCGGCGCACGCGCCTGATCATGAGGGTGCCGGCTTGGTGTTACTCTTTCAATTTAGGATGGTTTTCATGAACGCTTCAGAGCTTATCGTATCATTGGGCAACAGACTTGGCATCGGGGAGCTCGCCCTGTCACCGGAGGGAACCTGCTCGGTGATCTTCGATCAGGATGAGGTGGCCTTCGAGGTCAATTCCGATCGTCTTTTCCTCATCGCCGACATCGGCCCGGCCACCGGTCGCGAGGATATGTACAACGCCCTGCTCAGGGCCAACCACCTTGGCAACGGCAGCGCCTTCGGCAACTTGGGGCTGGACTGGGAGCGCGATGTCTTCTGCCTGAGCAAGGTCATTGAGGCCGATGAGACCGAGGAACTCTTCGAGAATCAGCTGGCATTGTTCGTCAAAACCCTGCGTTACTGGAAAGAATATCTGCAGAACGGTCCGGAAGCGGCCGAGCAGGAGCAAGCCTCCGCCATCCAAGATCCCGCCCGGATGGCCTGATTGAGATCCCGCGCTGCGCGGCAGTCAACCGCACCCAAAAGGCAGGTAGACCACAGCCTGTCTGTGGGTGTGGTTTTTTTGGTATGTCCGCTGTCCCCTTAATCAACAAAGGAGCGCTGAGGGCAACACCTCTCTTAGGCTGATGTCAGGGCCCGACGCAGCTTTGGGGTGCTCTGCCCGGGGCCTGAGCCCCGGGCAGGATACGCGCAAGTTCAAAGACCGCCTCCGTCGCCCCGCTCCCACAAGGCCCGGTACCGCCCGTATCCCACGACCTTAAGCTTAAGGGATGTGCGCTCAGGCCTGCAACGGTGCGCCGCTGCTCTGCCACACATCAGCCTCACCCCTGAAAGCGCCCGGGCACCCCTTCTGCCGGGGCAAGCTTGGGCCGGTCTTTTAGCTCCCTTAGGTCCTTGAGAGGCGCAAAAGTGGCTGTTTGCCGCCGCTTGGGGTATCATAACAGACCTAAAACCGAGCTTGCAGTGACGCAGAGCGCGGGTGCAGCGCCGGGACTTGAGCGGGACTTTTGCTCAGCTCCCTCCTGCCCTACCTGGGAGCTGCTCTGAACAGGAGATTTAACATGCTTAATTTGGCCAGAATCATCAACGAGCACGTGCAGAAATTGGTGCCCTATCAGTCTGCCCGGCGCATCGGCGGCCACGGTCACACCTTCTTAAATGCCAACGAGTCGCCCAAAAGCGAGCGCTACCTGCTCAATTCCACCAAACTGAACCGTTACCCCGAGTGTCAGCCCGAGGAACTTCTGGAAGGCTACGCCGGTTACGCCGGCACCACCCGCGATCGGGTCTTGTGCTGCCGCGGCTCGGATGAGGCCATCGGCCTGATTGTCCGCACCTTCGTGGGACCCGAGGAGGCCGTCCTGATCGCCCCGCCCACCTACGGCATGTATGAGGTGGCCGCCCGTACCAACAACGTGCAGGTGGTAAAGGCAAGACGTAATGAGGATTTCTCGTTGAGCTTTGACCTCTTAAAGGAGGCTATTGATCACAGCAGCGTCAAGGTGAAGGTGGTGTTCATCGACAGTCCGGCCAATCCGCTGGGTCAGGTGTTTGCCGAGGCTGAACTCAGAGCCCTGCTTGAGGCTTACCCGCAGCTTCTGGTAGTGGTGGACGAGGCCTATGTGGAGTTTGCCGGCATTGAGGAGCACTCCCGCATCACTCTGCTGCCCGAGTATGACAATCTCATCATCACCCGCACCATGTCCAAGGCCTTTGCCTTGGCGGGACTGCGCCTGGGTTACGCCCTGGGGCATCCTGAGGTGTTAAAGGCCCTGCTCAAGGTCATCGATCCTTATCCCATCAGCGAGCCGGTGGCGCAGATAGGCGCGCAGGCCCTGTCAAGCACGGGCGTGAGCCTGACTAAGGAGCGGGTGCAAAAGTGCGTGGAGCTGCGCGAGAGACTGCGCGGGGAGCTTGAGAAACTCAAGTGTGTCAGAGAGGTGTTTCCCTCGCAGGCCAACTTTCTGCTCATCCGCTTTGGCGACGGGCCTGCAGTCTTCAAGGCCTTAGCCGAGCGCGGCATCATCGTGCGCTCTTTCGTGGACAAGCCCGGGCTCGACAACTGCCTGAGGATCTCCATCGGCTCCCCTGAGGAGCTGGACGAGACCATGCGCACCTTGACGGCCTTGGACGGAACCCTTTAAAAGCGCCACCTGGAAAGTGCCGCCTGTGGGCGGCACCCTTTGATACGGAATTTACTTCATGAAGAAATACCTCTTCATCGATCGCGACGGCACCCTGGTGGCCGAGCCTTGTGATTATCAGGTCGACCGCCTTGACAAGATCCGCTTTGAGCCTTACGTGATCCCCTCCCTGCTTAAGTTGCAGAGCTGCGGCTATACCCTGGTGATGGTCTCCAACCAGGACGGTCTGGGTACCGCGTCCTTTCCTCTGGCAGACTTCACGCTCTGCCATGAGTTTATCCTCAATACCCTGGAGAGCCAGGGGCTTGACTTCGAGCAGGTGCTCATCTGCCCGCATAAGCCTGAGGATGACTGCAACTGCCGCAAGCCCAGGCTGGGACTGGTGATGTCCTACCTAAAGGACGACTCCTGGGATCGGCGCGCCTCGTATTTCATCGGGGATCGGGAGAGCGACGTGGCCATGGGTGAGAACATGGGCATCGGCGCACTGCGCTATGACCGCGAGCGCCTCAACTGGCCCGAAATCGCCAGAATGCTGGGCGCAGGTGAGGAGATAACTGCCCCTGCAGCTCTTAGCGCTGAGGCCGCGCTGCCCAAGCGTCACGCCCTCATTGAGCGTAACACCCGGGAGACGCAGATCCGTCTGGAGGTGGACCTGGACAGCGCAGGTGGGAGTGACATCAGCACCGGTATCGGATTTTTTGACCACATGCTCGATCAGATAGCCACTCACGGCGGCATCAGCATCAAGGCCAAAGTCACAGGCGATCTTGAGGTCGACGAGCACCACACCATCGAGGATACCGGCATCGCCTTGGGACAGGCCTTAAAGGAGGCCTTAGGCGATAAGCGCGGTATAGAGCGTTTTGGCTTCGTGCTGCCCATGGATGAGGTCTACGCACGGATCTTCGCCGACTGCCTTGATGAGGACGGCGTGGGAGTGGCGCTGGATATCTCCGGCAGACCACATGTGGAGTTTGACTTCAAGGGGGCCTTCAGCCGTGACTTTGCAGGACAGATGCCCACACAGATGGTGCCGCACTTTTTTGAGGCCCTGGCGGTGAATCTGGGACTGACCCTGCACATGTATGTCACAAACGGCAATGCCCACCACCAGGTCGAAGCCCTCTTCAAGGCCTTCGGACGGGCGCTGAGGCAGGCGCTGCGCCGCCACGGCACGCAGCTGCCCTCCTCCAAGGGGGTGCTGTGATGAGACTGTGCATCATCGATACGGGCTCGGCCAACTTAAACTCGGTGGCGCAGGCCTGCCAAAGGCTCAGGCTGCAGCCTGAGATAAGCTCCGATCCTGAGGTTCTGGATAAGGCGCAGGCCCTGATTTTACCGGGGGTGGGCTCGGCCTCCTCCATCATGCGCGGCGTCAGAGAGCATAAGCTTGAGGACTTCATCACCAAGGTAAAAGTCCCGCTGTTGGGCATCTGCCTGGGCATGCAGATCATGAGTCAAGGCTCGGAGGAAGTACCCCAGGGCGCTGACACAGGCGAGAGTTTCATCCCCACCTTAGGCCTGGTGGCAGGACGCACCCAAAAGCTCAAGGGCGCAGGCTTAAGGCTGCCGCATATGGGCTGGAACAGCGTCGAGCACAGCGACCATCCCCTCTTTTTAGGCATCAGACAGGGCGCCTTCTTCTACTTTGACCACAGTTACGCCGTGGAAATTGGCGACTGCACCATCGGGGTGTGCGAGTACGGGCAGCGCTTCAGTGCCGCCTTAGCCCGGGACAATTTCATGGGGGTGCAGTTTCACCCCGAAAAGTCCGGTCCGGTGGGCGAGAGGCTGCTGCAGAACTTTTTTGAACTTACGGGAGATGTGGCATGATCATTCCCGCGTTGGACCTGTTAGGCGGGCAGGTGGTGAGGCTGCGTCAGGGCGATTACGCGCGCAGCACCGTCTTTGAGGTCGATCCGCTGCGCCGCATCCGTGAGGCCGCCGCGCAGGGGGCACAGTTAGTGCACTTAGTCGATCTGCAGGGGGCCCGCGAGCCGCAGCGCCGGCAGCTCTCCCTCATCGCCTCCCTGGTCAAGGCCTCGCCGCTGCCCATTGAGACCGGCGGCGGCATCCGCTCCTTAGGCGAGGTCAAGGCGCTGCTGCGCCTGGGGGTGGAACGGGTGGTGATAGGCTCGCTGGCGGTCACCGCCCCGCAGCTGGTGCGCGGCTGGCTGCGCTGCGTGGGCCCCGAGAGAGTGGTGCTGGCCGTGGACGTGCGCCTGTCAGGCGGCGTGCCCTATGCCGCCACCCACGGCTGGCTTGAGACCTCCGATCTGACCTTCGATCAGGTGCTGCGCCCGTTTATGCCCTACAAGATAAGACATGTGCTGGTCACCGACATCAGCCGCGACGGCATGATGAGAGGGGCCAACCATCAGCTCTACCGGCAGCTGGCCGAGCGCTACCCCTCCTTGGATCTGATTGCCTCAGGCGGCATCTCCTCCTTGGACGATCTGCAGGAGGTCGCGCGCAGCGGGGCATCCTCGGTGGTGCTCGGACGCTCGTTGCTGGAGGGACGCTTTAGTGTCAAGGAGGCGCTGCAATGCTGGCCCGACGCATAATACCCTGTCTGGACGTCCGTGACGGCGTGGTGGTCAAGGGCGTGCAGTTTCGCGATCACACGGTGATGGGTGACATCGTGGAGCTGGCGCGCCGTTACGCCGCCGAAGGCGCCGACGAACTGGTGTTCTATGACATCACCGCCTCCTCGGACGGACGCAGCGTGGACAAATCCTGGGTCGCGCGTGTCGCCGAGGTCATCAACATTCCCTTCGCGGTGGCAGGCGGCATCCGCTCCGTGGAGGAGGCGCGCACCATCTTGGCCTACGGCGCGGACAAAATCTCCATCAACTCCCCGGCGCTGGAAAATCCCGAGCTCATCACCCAATTGGCCGACAAGTTCGGCGTATCCTGCGTGGTGGTGGGCATCGACACCTACCGCGACGAGCACGGTGAATACCTGGTCAAGCAGTACACCGGGGATGTGAAGCGCACCCGCACCACCGCCTGGCATACCCTGGAGTGGGTGGAGGAAGTGCAAAAGCGCGGCGCAGGCGAGATCACGTTGAACATGATGAACCAGGACGGCATGCGCCGCGGCTATGATCTAGAGCAGCTCAAGGCGGTGCGCGCCCTCTGCCGGGTGCCCCTGATTGCCTCCGGCGGGGCCGGGGAGATGGAACACTTTTACCAAGGCTTCGTGGAAGCCGATGCCGACGCCTGTCTGGCCGCCTCGGTCTTTCACAAGGGGCTCATCGCCATACCGGAGCTCAAGGCCTATTTAAAGAACAAAGGAGTGGTGATCCGTGATTAGATATCTGCATGGCTGCGAGGATCTGACGGCCATAGATTTTGCCAAGGGCGAGGGGCTCATCCCGGCCATCGTGCAGGACTGCCAGAGCGCACAGGTGCTGATGTTGGGCTACATGAACGAAGAGGCCCTGCAGAAGACCCTGGACACGCACCTGGTGACCTTTTACTCCCGCAGCAGGCAGTGCCTGTGGACTAAGGGGGAGACCTCGGATAATTTTCTGCATCTGCGCAGCATCTGCGTGGACTGCGACCATGACACGCTGCTCATTTTGGCCCGCCCCGACGGCCCGACCTGCCATAAGGGCACGGTGAGCTGTTTTGACGCCTCCCCCCTGCCCGATGCCACGGCCCGCTATTTGGCAGGCCAGGAGCTGCCATGCCACCGCTAGAGGGTACTCATATCGGCTTAGACAGCCAGACTGTCGGCGTGTTCGCGCTCACGGCCACGGCCTCCTTTGTAATCGATCTGTGGGCCCATCGCGCCGATAAGCCCATCGCCTTGAAAGCGGCGGTGTGCTGGAGTGTGTTCTGGGTGGCGGTGGCCATGCTCTTTGCGCTGTATCTGAACCTGCGCTTCAACCCGGAGGTGACCTCGCTGTTTCTGGCCGGTTATCTCTTCGAGCAGGCCCTCTCGGTGGACAATCTCTTCGTGATGATGGCGATCTTCGCCTGGTTCAAGGTTCCCGACCATCTCTGCCATCGGGTGCTCTACTGGGGGGTGCTGGGCGCGGTGCTCTTTCGGCTCATCTTCGTGCTCATCGGCGCCTCGCTCTTTGCCTTAGGGCCCTGGGTGGAGCTGGTGTTTGCCCTGCTGGTGGGCTCCTCGGCGCTCATGATGCTCAAGGGCAAAAAAAATGAGGAGGATAAAGAGCAGGATCTCTCACAGCATCTGGCCTACCGGGCCGTGCACCGGCTGCTGCCGGTGTTTCCCAAATTCATGGGACATAATTTTTTCATCAGCAAGGAGGAGGCCGCCGCGGCCTTGGGCAGTGAGGAGAGCGCCGCGCTTAAGCTCAACGGCAAATGGCTGGCCACGCCGCTGTTTTTGTGTCTGGTGATCATTGAGACTACCGATGTGATGTTCGCCTTTGACTCGGTGCCGGCGGTGATCGCGGTCAGCCGCGAGCCGCTCATCATCTATTCGGCCATGATCTTTGCGGTACTGGGTCTGCGCTCAATGTATTTTGTCTTAGACGCGCTGCGCCGCTATCTGGTGCATCTGGAGAAGGCCGTCACACTGCTGCTGTTCTTCATCGCCTTCAAGCTCGCCGCCGGGGCCTCGCTGCACCTGTGGGGCGTGGGGGTGGATATCAGCGTCTACACCTCGCTGGCGATCATCGCGGTGATCTTGGGCCTGGGCGTGCTCTCAAGCCTCATCTTCCCGGCTAAACGCAAGTAAAGCCGTACCCGCCTCAGGCGCGTACGCCTGAGAGGATAACGGGCAGCGCATACGCCTTAGGGAAAAACACCCCGCCTGATCCGGACGCGGCCTAAAAGATTGGTGGTGGCGACGGTGGCGGGGCTCTGCTTGTGAGCTGCCCCGCCGCCTGAGGCAGAGGAGAGCGCACAGGAACTTAAGGCCTGCTGTTACTCGGCCTGCTGCTACTCGGCCTGCTCATTCCCCTCCTCCACGGGGATCAGATAATCCTCGCGGGTGGTATGAGTGGCTTCCAAGAGCTCCTTGAAATCGTTGGGGATAATGCCCTGCCCGGTCCACTCGCGGGTGGTGCCGGCCAGATTGACATAGCGGTAACGCGGTGCCGCCTGCCGGCGTCTGCGCCCGTTAGGCGAGAAGCCCTGCACCAGAGCGGCGACGTGCTCCAAAGGCACATTCCACAAGGCCGCTTTCTTGCGCAGTTCCTCCACCTCGCCGGCTATCTTGGTGTAACCGTAGTTGAGATCGTTCTCCCGGTTGAGCTTTTCATCGCGCACCTCGGTAAGCTTGGCGACGAACTCCTCGAGCTCCTCTACGGTGCAGTTTTTCAGTTTGGCGTTCAAGACCCGGGAATTGGTCATGGCGCGGTAAAATTCCATAACAGCTCCTCAACCCCGCCACGCAGCGCAAGACTCATTTTAAATCCTCAAAAGAACAGCGCGCACTGGGGTATTTGCAATTTTTTTTCTCTGCCCCGATTCTACCTGTAACGAAAAATTTTTTCCAGTATTAAGTTGCAGCGCCGTCCCCGGCCGCTGCAGAAGGGACAGCCTAATCTGCCGGGTTGTTCTTGGCGTTCTTGTCGTAGATCCTCTCGCCTATCTCGCGATCCTCAAAGGTACGTTTGCCCTTGATGATGTTGTTTAAATAGCGGTTGATGAGATCCATGGAAACCTCAGAGTACTCGCCGGTGATCTCGATGGTATAGACGTTGTTGGGCTCGCCTACCACCACCGTATCGGTGCCTAAGGTGCGGCAGGTGGTGGAATAGAACCCCTTGCCGTGTACCTTGGGTTTGTTGCAGTTATTCTGCTTGACGTAATCGAGCATGACGCCGCGGGCGTCACGACCGTGGGTGGAACGGGTATAGGTCATGCGGATCACCGTAGCCGGCTCCGGCTGCACATCCGGCACCACCGGCGATTTGTAAATCACCGTCTTGCCCATCATCTCGATGGTCCACGAATCGGGCAAAGGCGGGAAATAAGCCACCTTGACATCGGCCTGCGCCGCCGCAAGACAGCACAGGGCCACCGCGCCTGCTGCCGTGATTTTCATCAGTTTAAGCATGATCTGCCTCCTCATTGCGCGCCGCGTAATCAAAGCCGCGCTGTGCCTGCTCAAGCAGTCTGAGCGCCTCACTCAAATCCTGCACCCGGCAAAAAGTGACAAAAAAATCCTCAAGCGCCGCGCAGCCCTGCCGGGCAAAGCTCAGATATTGTTTGAGCCTGTTTAAAATTATTTTATCCAAAATACCGCCTGCTGCCAAAGTCTCATACAGCTCAAGGCACAGCTGCAGGCACTTGCCGGCCCCGTAAGGCCGCGCCCCATCGCGCAGCACATACCCCAAATTGGGCACCGCCACCGCCCCACGGCCCACCATCAGGGTGTGACAGCCCGAGAGCCTGACGCACTCTGCGGCGCTCTTAAAATCCACAATATCCCCGTTGGCCACCACTTTGAGCTTTGGATAACGCTCCACCACCGGCCTGAGAATGCTCCAGTCCAGCGCCTCCCTGCGATAAAGCTCGCTGCGGGTGCGGCAGTGCACGGTCAGCTCGCTGACCCCGTCCTGGGCCACGGCCTCTATAATCCTGCCCAGCTCGTTTTTGTCGGCAAAGCCCGCGCGGATCTTAACCGTCAGCGGCACCTGCCCCGCCAGCGCGGCGCCCACCTCCCTTACAATGGCGGCGATAAGCTCAGGCTCCTTTAAAAGCATGGCCCCGGAGTGATGCACAAAACGCGAGGGACACCCAAAATTAAGATCGATAAGGGGCGCGCCCAGCAAGACGGCCCTAAGTGCGCTTTTGGCCATCACCGCAGGATTATCGCCCAACAGCTGCACCGCGCAGGGCACAGTGCCGCAACAACCGCCCGCGGCGAGCTCCGGCACTTTATGGCGCAGGGTTTTCTCCGACACCATCTCATCGGTTACTCGGATGAACTCGCTGCTGCAGCGCGCGTAACCCCCGTGCCGGCAGAGCACGGTGCGCAGCGGAGGATCGGCCAGCCCCTCCATGGGAGCCAAATATACCTCAAACACCCCGGCAGAGTACCTCTGCTCAGCCCGCGGGTGCGGAGCGCCGCTCTCACTCACGGACCGGCTCCGCAGGGCAGCTGCGCGCAAGCTCCTGCTCGGTCAGCTCGAAAGTGCGCTCGTCAAAACAGACGAAAATCACCTGCAACGGGTAATTTTCGTGGGCCTTAAGCCAGCCTAGCACGGCAGCCACGGCCACGCTGACCGCCTTAGCGATGGGGTAGCCGTACACCCCGGTGGAAATGGCCGGAAAGGCGATGGAATGCAGCTCATGCTCAAGAGCAAGATTAAGGCTGCTTTCATAGCAGCGGCGCAGCAGTACGGCATCCTGCTCTTTACCATGATAAACGGGTCCTACGGTATGAATGACATAAGCGGCCGGCAGCAGGTAGCCGCGGGTGATTTTGGCCTCCCCTGCCTTACAGCCGCCCAAAGTGCGGCACTCGGCCAGAAGCTCAGGCCCGGCGGCCCGGTGAATGCAGCCGTCCACCCCGCCGCCCCCTAAGAGGCTCTCATTGGCGGCATTGACGATGGCATCGCACTTTACGGTGGTGATGTCGCCGGTGATCACCTGCGGTCTTAGTGCGTTCATGGTGTGGTACTCCTCCTTATGTCCTCAAAACTGTTCCCTCAGGCAGGCGCCCGGTCCGCCCAAAACATCCTAGGCACGCTCCAAGCTGAGGCAAAGACCGGCCTTTTGAGATACCTTTTTGACGATTTTGCGAGCCCATGCGGTTTTGTGCGCTGATATTTGGGGTATGCACGGTTGTTTTCGCGTGCCTTTGTGTGCATTATAAAACGGTACACGCAGTATTTATCTTCCGCCTCTTAGGATGCGGCCCCGCCCTGCTTATTTGCTCTGACGCAGCCTGCCCGGGCTGCAAGGTTGTTTTAATGATTATCGCCACTCACGACGGGACCTTTCATGCCGATGAAACCACCGCCTGTGCCATCATCTCCTATCTGCACGACAAATGCTCCTTCATCCGCAGCCGTGATCCAGACGAGCTCGAGCGAGGCGACATCGTCATCGATGTGTCCTCGCGCAACGATGAGAAGCACTATGACCATCACAGCAAGGACTTCAAGGAGTGCCGGGAAAACGGCATCCGCTACGCCACGGCGGGTCTGATGTGGCGCAAGTTCGGGGAGGACTACTTAAAAAAGGTCGCCGCCGAAAACCTCAAGTTCCACCCCTCGGCCAGGGTCTTCAAGCACGCCTTCGAGCGCATTGACCGCGAGATCATGTGCGCCATTGACCTCGATGACAACGGACAGCTGACCTGCTACTTAGCGCAGGTGGCCGCCGCGGCCACCCCCGGCGAGGAGGAGGTGCGCGATCGCCTGGCGGTCTTCTACGAGGACATGCCCACCATCTCTTATCTGGTGGCCATGCAGAACGTGCCCAATGCCGATCGGGCCACGCAGGATCAGGCCTTTGTGTGCACGGTGCGCACCTTAAAGCTGCTCTTGGTGAGCGCCGCCATCAATGCCCTGCACACCGAAGCGGGCATAGCCAAGGTACTTGATCTCTATCAGGGCGAGGAGATTTTGGTGTTAAGGGACCGCCTGCCCTGGACCGAGGCCGTACTCACCCATCCCGAGCGCTTTGAAAACTGCAAGCTGGCCGTCTACCCCGACCGGCAGGAGCGCTGGCGCGTGCAGTCACTGCCCCGCTCCAAGGCCCAGCGCTTTAAAAACCGCTTGGGAGCCCCTCTGGAGTGGCGCGGCCTAAACGATCGGGAACTTGCCCAGATCACCGGCGTGGCCACCGCCACCTTTGTGCACCGCTCGGGCTTTACCGGCGGAGCGGTGACCTTTGAGGATAATCTGAAACTGGCGCAGCTCTGGCTTAAGCTGGGCGTGCCGGATTAGCAGAAGGCAGGAGCAGGCCGCGTCCCGGTGACGAGGCGCGCTGCCTGAGCCTAGGTCCTGCGACCGGGACTCGTGTTTGAGGATCCCGGGGGCCGGGATCCAGGCTGCTATTGGATTTTGACGGTGGCCTTGCCGCCTCTGCTGCGGGCACGCAGAAAGCTCACCTCTTTCATGCTGCCCTGCGGCACCTGATCCTGCTGCAGATAGAAGGAGCGGTAGCTGATGGGCAAGGTCACGGCACCCTCGCCGCCTTCGATGCGCTTGCCGTTGGAAAACTCCGCGTAAATGTAGTAAAGCTCATTGTCGGTGGGCAGACTCACCAGACCCTTTTGATGGGGCTGCACGTTAAACCAGCCCTCCACCACCCAGGTGTCGTTGCGCGGCTCCAGATAGGAGAACGCCATGGTCACCTCGGCCTCGGTGAGATTGTCAATGGTCACCTCCAGCGCCGCGCCGGCACGAGGGAGGGTAAGCGCGCCGGCCAGCCACAGCGCCGGCAGCATCCGGTTGAATGATTTGTGCATATACCTGCTCTCAAGCCTCAAAAAAGCCCCGGGAGGGAGGCTGACCGCCCCCTGAGGACGTACGGTCGCCATCCTTGCCGCCTGCGACCTTGAGATTGTTAAGGCCGTACTTGGCCTTGAATCCTGCCACGCCCAGCATCCCCAGCTCCTTTTTGAAGCCGGCCATGAACATGAGCACATAGATGCAGGGCAACAGCAGCAAAAAGGCGTAGGGAACCTGCACGAAGACATAGGTCTGCGCCACCATGATGAGCCCCGGCAACGTACTGGCGTAAGCGCACAGCCTGAACACCCCGCCGAAATTGACGCGCATGCGCAGCATCAGCAGCATGAGCAGCCGGCCGCATAAGGCGCTTATCAGGGCGTTGAAGGTGAGCACGGCAAACAGCCACATGGTCAGCACGCCCCACATGCCCATAAATGACATGTTCAGCACACTGTCCAACAGCGTGGCGGCGGCATAGGGCTCGAAGGTGGAGCCGGTACGAAAAAGCGCGCTGTAGGGGAACTCGTTGCGCCCTGACGTGCCCCTGACCGTGAAGGAGCGGGAATTCAGAATCACCGCAGCCTGAGACTGATCCTCATCCAAAGCCGCATCCTCACTGTTGTAGATCATCACCACCCTGCCCTGGGAGTTTTTGAGCTCCTTGAAGGACTGCGCGCTGTCATTGGGAGTGAGCACCCCGCTCTGGCTTAGATAGCTCTGCGGGATCTGGCCTATCAGGGCGGGGATCTCCAGACTCTTTAACAAGGATAAGGCCGTCATGGAGCGCAGGGCCACGGGGACGGCCAACACCACACACAGCAAGATGAGATACTTAAGCCCGCTGCCGCGCAGACGCAACAGCACATCAATATAGAAACGGCGCGAGTACAGTGCCTGCAGCGGCGTGATCAGCAGCTGCCTTGCCAGCACCAACGGCACAAAACCTTCCAGCATCGCTCTCCCTGGGTTCACAAAATACAGCGATAGGATAGCACAATGCAGGGCAAGAGTTCCTGAACACGAACAGATAAGGCGGAGAGTGAAGTCTTGGTGATGAAGCGGCAGTGCCTACCTCAGAGAGGAGATACTGAGAGCTTAGCCGAAATTGCCTCACTGCGTCCGCCAGCCGATCACACAGCGCTCTTACAGGGTAAAACCTGCTTTTCTCTGGGTTATACTTGGAAGAAAAGAACCATACTCAGTTCAAGCAGATAAAATCAAAACTGTTCACTCTACATCAGCGGAGTTATCCATGACCGAAGAAATCGCCCGCGGCAGAGAGGGGTTTGCCTCAATCAGAATAGATGGCGGAATTTACATCGACAAGACCTCCTATTTGAGAGATTTTTTTCTAAGGCTCCCGGCCAAGCCCGGTGAGGGCGGAGCGGAGAGTGCCGTGATGCTGTTCACCCGCCCCCGGCGTTTTGGCAAGACTCTCACCTTGAGCATGTTGGAGAGTTTTTTTGCGCTTAACTATGAAAACCCCGGTGATACCGGCAAGGCCCAAAAACTCTTCGAGGGACTTGCCATCGCCGAGGATAAGGAATTCTGCAGGCTGCATTTAGGACAGTACCCGGTGGTGAGTGTGTCGCTAAAGTCCGTGGAGGGGCAGGATTTTGCCTCCGCCACAGGCTCACTGCTGGGGCTCATGGGAAACCTGTACCGCAGTTTTGAC
>JAFUGP010000093.1 GCA_017469335.1 Succinivibrio sp.
AAAACAGTTAATTTTCATGTCAAAAGTGCCAAGCACATTTACCCAAAAAGGTTAAATTTCCAAATTAAAGAGCGAAATGCGATGTTAAACCGCATTGTTGAGCCATTCGGAGACTACTGCACTCGTGCAAAAGTCAAGTTAATTAAAAATGAGTTAATCTGACAGAAAG
Organism: Succinivibrio sp.; assembly: GCA_017469335.1. Classification (GTDB taxonomy): domain Bacteria; phylum Pseudomonadota; class Gammaproteobacteria; order Enterobacterales; family Succinivibrionaceae; genus Succinivibrio. The sequence goes on from JAFUGP010000093.1 coordinate 170, forward strand.
GATCAAGGCGGGGATCTGTTGCAAATGAGCAATGACTATAAAACCATTGAGGATGTAGCCGATGAATTGGACTTGACCAGACCAATTAAAGATAACCGCTACTGGGGATGTAAGTTTGAATTCAAAGGTCACAGCTACCGTTTCGATAGTTCAGGAATGATGAGCGGGCCTGGGATCGACACTGATCCCCAAAAAGGCCTTTATGTGGTAGCTGAGGTATTTTGGTTTGAAGATAAAAAAGGTGCCCAAGACTGCTACTACGAACTGGTCGGACAATATCGCACCTTTGAGGAGGCAATTAATCAATGCAAAATCTGTGGGTTGAAACTTGGAGATGTCCTTATCTCCAATGACTGCGAAGTCACTGGCAAGGACGGAATTATGTATCGGGTGCTTACACAAGAAGAAGTACTTAAGGGAGAATGGTAAGCAACTACCTGAAGTACGCCCATAAATACTTCCTTGGAGGGGGCAGAGCTTGTGATTCTGACACCGATCTAGCCAATAGTATGCAGAAATGCCCTCAAAACGTAAACCAAAACGTCTGTTTTAAAACTCACTGGCTTTTTGGTCTTGGTCCTTACTCCAAGAAGGCAGAATATTCATTTTGTCAGTTTAAATATTGGTAAGTTTCAGAGCACCCGATGACCAATTATATAAACCGCACATTAGAGACCACCCTGCGGCACTGTAATACACAGTTTAAGATTGTGTTGGTGACAGGCCCGCATCAGGTAGGAAAAACCTGCTTACTCAAGCACTGTGGGGCTGATCGACGCTATGTGAGTGTGTACGGGATCAATGAGCGAGAATGGGCACGACGCGACCCTGAATTATTTCTGCAGCACTTTGGTGCCCCCCTGATCATCGACGACATACAATACGCTCCACAGCTTATGCCTTATTTAAAGCGCCTGGTGGACAGTTGCGAGGCCACCGGCCGCTACTGGCTTGCTGGCTCACAGCATTTTGCCCTCATGAAAGGGATCTCTGAGTCCCTGGCCGGCCGGGTGGCAGTACTCACACTGCAGGGTCTTAGTGCCGCCGAGTTGCGCGGCCTCAGCAGCCCTCAACCCTTTCTACCAAACAAGGAGTTTATTAAGTCAAGACGGCAGTTATGTAAGACCCAGCCTAAATTGCGTCCTTTTGAACAGATAGTGCGGGGTTCATATCCAGCCTTACACAGCACCTCCAATACAGACATCTACACCTTCTATAACTCTTATGTGACCACCTACCTTGAGCGGGATCTGCGCCTGCTGGAGTATGTGGCTGACGAGTCCTCCTTTATGAAGTTTTTGTGCATAGTGGCAGCGAGAACCGCGCAGACAGTCAACTACTCGGAGATTGCACAGGCCGCAGAGATCTCGCAGCCCACTGCCAAAAAATGGTTGTCGCTGCTCGTCAGATCACAGCTGGTCTACCTGGTACAACCCTGGTATCGCAACGTGTCCAAACGCCTCATAAAAATGCCCAAGCTGTATTTTGCCGACACCGGCTTATGTGCGTTTTTAAGCGGCTGGGAAAGTGCGAGGGCACTGGAGGTTGGCAGTATGAGCAGCGCGTTTTTCGAGACCTATGTGGCAACTGAAATCATCAAGAGCTACCAACACGCAGGGCGGCGGGCCCCAATCTACTACTATCGGGATCTGGAACGTAAGGAAATAGGCCTGCTAATTGAGCGCGACGGCCAGATCTGCCCCATCGAAATCAAGCAGACCGCCTCCCCTCAAATAAGCATGGTCAAAAACTTCAAGCTCCTGGAGAATTCCGGACCCGGGGCCCTCATCTGCAGCGTGAGTGAAGACCTGCCGCTTACGCAGGAGGTAACGGCGCTGCCGGTCACCTATCTCTAAGTACAAACTGCCGAGATGGAACACTCCTAGGCTAAATTGAGTGGCTGAGCTTGGGGTGTATTCTTTGAATATATTCTGCTTTTTATGTCGCACCGGGTTGGGGTAGTCGTAATGAAGATACTGTCATGGAACGTAAACGGGCTGATGGCGGCCTATGGACATGGACTGGCGCATTTTTTGGAAATAACTGATTATGATATCTACGCTTTTCAGGAAACTAAGACCGTACGCTGTGTGCAGGCCATTACCAAACCAAATTACGTTCCATATTGGTCGTCGGACGAGGAGCGCCCACAATACAGCGGCACTATGGTGATGTCCCGGTATAAAGCCAGAAATAATTGGAAGACGCTCGGTGAATTGGAGTTCAACGAGGAGGGGCGGATCATAACACTTGACTTCCCCGAATTCTACTTCCTGAACCTCTATATGCCCAACTCACAGCATGCGGCTGACCGGGTGATCTACAGACGCGAATTCGACCTGCGTCTCTTTGAGTACGTTCGCGACATCATTGAGATTAAGCCGGTGATACTTTGCGGTGACATGAACACCACCCTCGGTGATCTTGACGTCTATGACGAAAATGAGCGAGCACACCGGGCTGCGATGTTTGAAAGTATGGAACGCACCAACCTAAAAGAACTCATGGGGCTTGGGCTCTGCGACGTGTTCCGCCATCTCCACCCCCAAGAACGTGGAGGATTCACCTGGTGGTCGGCAAGGCAGTCACTCAGGTCCACCAATCAGGGCTGGCGCCTCGACTACTTCTTCGTGGATGAACGTCTCATGGATCGGGTAAAAGGCGCGGAGATCCTGTCACAAGTGCTAGGCTCTGACCACTGCCCGGTGACTCTTGACATAGATCTACAGCTTAGCCCCGTTCCCGCAGGTCGCATCGTGAAGACTTGGGATGCGAAACGGATCGGGCGCCTGAGGCAGTGTGCCGAGGATATGGGCGGCGAGCTGACAGCCTTTATCAAAAGAAAAAACAGAAACGAAGGCAACATAAATCAAGTAAAGGAAAATGACCTTGCGTCACTTCCTTTGAAGGTACCAAACAGAACACCTGAAGCTTCGGAATCTACAGGATCCAAGGCTGAAGGAGAAGGATTATGGCGGACCGCCGACGGCAAGCTGCGACTTAAAAGGGGGCCAAAGTCAGTGTCCCATTCGACATCTGATCCTGACGGTTCGAAAACAACAGAGGGGCGGGGTGCAAAAACGGAGGCGCCATTGCTTTTGATACAAGATGGCAATCTTAGCAATTCAGAACTGGGCACAGTCTGGGATGCGATAGACTGGGCCGAAGCAGAACACCGACTGGCGCTCATGCAGAAGGAGCTTTCACTCGCCGCTGCCGACGGCAGAGGAAAGCACAAGACCAAAATAAGGGAGCTGCAGGAGCAGATTGTGGATTCACCGATAGCAAGGGCATTGGCGGTGCGACGCGTCACTTCTAGGTCCAAAGGGCCGGGCATCGACAAGGTGAAGTGGGGTACACCCCGGGAGAAAATGTCTGCGGCGTTGTCGCTGTCGGCATGGCGGGATTACGAGGCGCAGCCTGCAAGGATTTTCAAGACAGTAGATCTAGGCGGCAAAGAACGCAGTTTTCATGTGTGCACCTGGTACGACCGAGCGATGCAAGAGTTGTTCTCCTACGCACTCGATCCCGTTGCGGAGGCTTGGTCAGATCTGTCGTCCTATGCCTACCGCAAGGGACACTCCGCGGCTGACGCCAACGAGAAGATCAAATGGGCTTTCAGCGGTGAGGACAAGGCGTTGTTTGCCTTCGTAGGCGATGTAAGGCAGTGCTTTGAGAGCATCAGTCATCAGTTCGTGATGAAGCGCATACCGCTTGACAAGCACGTACTCAGAGAGTTCCTAAGGGCCGGATACTTTATCAACGGACAGTACTTTCCGCCGGACAGCGGGGTGGGAATCGGTTGCATCATCTCGCCCATCATCGCCAACATGGTGATGGACGGACTGCAGGGCTGCATCTATCGGGGACTTAATGGAGATCATCAGATCACGGACTACAAGAACGGCAAACTTGTGCGCTACGCGGACGACATCCTAGTATCGGCGAGAGATCTGGGCAGCGCCTACCTGATCCGCGATTTGGTGAGAGACTTCCTCAAACCCCGTGGGTTGGAGCTTAACGAGGACAAATCGTACATAGCGCCCCTTGAGAAAGGCTTCGATTTCCTCTCCCGCCGCTACGAGTTAAACCGAGAGGTGCTGTTTGTTCACCCTTCGGCCAAATCGGTGGAGAGCTTCAAGGTCGGGATAGAGCACCTGATCCGCAACAACACTGACTCCGAGGCAGGACTTATCAGGAAGATAAACAAGAAGATAGATGCCTGGTCAGCCTACCACAGATACGATGACAGCCTTGCGGTATTCAGGACGCTCGATGATTACATCAGAGGGCAGCTCATCGCCATGTGCATGGAAAAATTCAAGCAGCGCGACAGGCGCATCAAACATGTTCCGCTTGAGAAGATAGAGCAGAAATACTTCTACCGGCGCGGCGGTGACGGGCTGCATTGTTTCACGGTACCGGGGAGCCGCGAGATAAGCGTTAAGTTTCTGCGCGACACGGTACTGGTACAGCACCGTGCACCTTACCACCGTCTCAACCCTTACATTGACAGAGAATACCTGGAGAAACGGGAAAAACTCAGGGAGATTCAAAACGCGACGGGCCAGTTTCGAGAGATATGGGACCGTCAAGAAGGACGGTGCTACTACTGCGGACGGCGCATCCTGCCGGATCAGGAACGCACGGTAATTGATGTACTGGAGGGGTTTTCGCAGAAAACCATCAGAGCCTACGTGCACTGCGGCTGCCTAGAATGCGGTTATGACTGCATCGAAACCGACACTCAGCCGCAAAGCGCCACCGAGCTTGGTGCGCTGATGGACAAGTTCGACCGCGGACGCGACGAGCGGGTCAAGGGTCAAAAGTTTCTGCCGTTGCATGATTTTTTCCGGCACTGTGGCAGGAAAAAAGTTTCGCTCACTTTCTACCAAATCGAGGAGTTGCTGCGATCACCGCTGGGAAAGGCGGCAGAGGACGCAACCTGGTGGCTGAAACGGGGGTTCTCCCGCATCAGCCACAGCTGGCGCGACAACGGCTACGAGATCTCGGAGTTAAGCCTCCGGCATCATCGTATAAGCTTTGTTTGCTATGACAAGTCACGGCAGGCTGCACACATCCCTGAGGTGCTGCTGTCGGGACGATTGCCGCCGGCTGCCAAGGCGGAGATTGAGGCTTTCACCAAAGATCTGGTAAAACGCTTCGGACTGTCAGAACTCACCGGGAGTGAAATACCGGATGACGTAGTAACGGAGGTACTGGTAGAGCCGGCCTCACCGAATGCGCGTGGCAGACGCAAGATATGGCACGCAGTTGAGGAGCAGGGCTATAAAGAGGTGCAGGAGAAGAAGAACACCACAGGCGAATTACTTAGACTTTTGGACGATGGGCCGCTCATCCTCACGTTGCAGAGTAGATGAGGTGCATATCCCCCTACCCCATGAGCTGACCAACAGTTTGGTTATAGAACAACTGCCACTGAGGTAGATAAAACACAACAATCAACAAGCAGTTCCACAGCTGCACAGGAAATGAGCAGTCAAACTCAGGAAAACCGCAAACTCACCTCCTGCCGTTCTCAACCGCCACCTACCGTGCTCACTGCGCCTTGTCAGGCAAACGGACCGAGCCTATCTCCCCGGCAGATCCTTCAAGTGTCAGCAGTTCCAGCCAAAGCTCCTCAGGACTGCTGCTCCCATCATGAATGCTCACAGAACCCTGTGCAGGATCAGGCAACCCTACCGCACTGACACTGACCACAATCTCCTCCTGAACTGACCTCTCGGTGATAATACTTCTGACACTCAGCCGGGCACCACAGCAATTCCAGCGGTAGCGTCCAGAGGGCATCCTGGGGATTAGAATTTCCAGGTTATTTGCAGCGGCGAAATCTGCAAGACGGTCCCGGTCCAGCTCGCCTGCCGCAGTAAGTAAAACGGTGCGGGCGTCCGGATACAGCTCGGCGCCAATGGCACGCCACCACCTGATAAAGCACTGAGCCGCGAGGGTGGCTTTATTTTGCTTCTTGCTCAAAGTGGTCGTGTCAAATCGAGCGCGGTAAAAGGTGATTCTCCAATCCTTTCCTGCTGCTCATCCTGTAACAGCAACCGCTCACCCGGCCGCTTTCATCAACAAACGCATGAACTCCCCGGGCTCGCCTGAGCAACTGATATAAAGCAGATCGCGGGCTCTGGTGGTTGCCACGTAAAAAAGTGAGCGCTCAGTGAGCAGATGCAAGGCCCGATCGCTGTCATCTTCAGAGTCGAAGGCCTCCTTTTCCAAAGGCACCATCCCCGCCGCGGCATTGGCAATGAAGACCACCTTGAACTCCAGCCCCTTGATCCGATGCATGGTGGCAAGACGAATACCCTCAATCCCGGTATCGTCCTCCCGTTCTCTGGATATCGTGTAGACCTGGTGATCGGCCGAGCGCAACGCGGCCTGATAGGAGTCAGCGTCTTTCTGAGTGCGGGTGGCAATGCAGATATCCCCGCTGCGATACAACCTCTCGCCGGCATCATCCTTAAGCTCCAACAGACGGTCGATGTTGCTCATGATCCAGATGCTCTCACTTTGATAATCCCGCGCTACATGCAACACCGGTGCCTGTCCGTGACGGTTGGACAGATCGCCTAGTTCTGATTCCTGCCCGTCATCCATATCATTAAAGGCATAGCCGGTCAGTACCCTGGTGGCGGACTGCCTGATCTCCTCGGTGGTACGATAGGTAATGCGCAGACGGGAGCTGCGGTTGCCTCTGATATTGATACCGCAGGCAGAGATCGTCGCTACCCTGGGATAAATTCGCTGATGCCCATCACCTACCAAAAAGATCCTAGGTTCAGGGCTTAACACTCCCGCCAGCTGACCGTCTCCGCAACGCGCCACCACCGCGAGCAGCCTCAGCGCGGCCTCACCTAAATCCTGCGTCTCGTCCACCACCACGGCGCCGTAGTTCACCAGGGCCGGATTATCGGACAACAGATGCAAGGCGGCATAGCAGGCATCGTCAATGGTCATCAGACCCTGTTGGCCTGACTGGTTGCGCATCTGCCCCAACTGATTGCGCATCTCTTCAAAAACCGGCCAGATCTTCTTTTTATCTCCCCTGGAGATGGCGCGTCCCCGCCCCTTGCGATTGGCCTTTAAATAACCGGCCTCATTGGTGATCTCCTGAGGCAGAACTACCCGCGAAAACTCCTCATGATAAAAACTCTCGCTAAAGGGCAGCGTCAGGTCCTGTAAAGTGAGAGCTCTCTTCCAACACTCCTGATAGAGTCCGTGGTCGGGGTAAACTATTTGAGATGAGATTTGGTGACGTTTTAAAAAACGGGCAACCCAGGCATCCAGGTTAACCACCTCGATGCGCTCAAAGGCTTCCGGCGTGCACATCTGACGCAGCAACGCCTGTAAATCAAGCGCCAGATTCCTGGTAAAGGTAGTAAACAGCAGCTTTTGCTCAGGGTCCCAGTCGCTGCGATTGACCAGCTCCACCGCCCGGTGCAGCGCCACCACCGTCTTACCGGTCCCGGCGGTGCCTCTCACCAAAGTGGGAGAAAGAGCCTTTTTATGTACCAGTTTGGATTGCAAAGGGTGCAGAAAAACCCGCCAGCTCTCCAACGACATATCCAGGATATGCTCAAGATCATCTGAGTTGCTGACCACTCTGAAGCAGCGTTGCGTGGCAGGTGAGGCCAGCACCCGTGCCCAGTCATGGTGCCCCTGCTTATCCTGCAGAGCCGACTCACTCTTGGCAGCCGGTCCTAAATCAGGTGTTGCTTCTTCCGCACCGACGGCCTGATCCTGCCCGGTCTCCGAGGCAACCGCCTCATCTTCCTGGGACAGCCTGGGCTCGGCATAAGTTTGCTTGACGGTATCAATAGCCTCGCCGTCGGCCAGCCAGACCAAAGACTCAAACACCTCCGGGGAGAATAGAGGCTGGCAGCGCAACAGCTCAGCTTTGGAGCGCACCGAGCGCAACAGCGCGAGGTGATCCTCAGGAACACCTATCTCCAAGAGATCATCTGCGCGAAAAGCGCCAAACAGCGCCTGACCGGACTCCGCTTCCTGCTCAGGTGCTGCCTGGGGTACCAGGCCCGCGGCAACGTCGTCAAGACCGGTCTCAAAGACCTGTACGCTGTTGGTGCGGGGATTGATCTCACAGCGATGGCGTCTGGCCCAGATCTCCGCATGCTCGCGCGATCCGGCCCACAACAGCAGATAGACCCCTTCCTCTTCTTGGCAATACACAATGACGCTGCACTGCGCTGAAAGATCCACCAACCGGTAATGCTCGCAGGCCGCAGCGCTTATACTCTCAAAGGTATAGTCTCCTGCTTTGGCCCGGGTAGGGAACTGGGCTATAAAGCCGCGCGCCTGTTTGAGCAGTTCACGCGGTAATCTGTCAAAGGAGCCAAAAAAACTCTCCCCCAGTGCCAGCCGAATATCTTTCATCATGCCTCCAGCTCCTTTTTGATGCTCTCACAGCTGTTCTCATCGTCGGCAAAATAAAGCAGTGCGCCTGCCTTCTGCGCTGTATCCCTGACCTGCGCTTCATCCACCAGCAGATCCTCACGCGAGAACAGATAAAGTTCTTTGCCCCCCACCTGCCACATACAGCCGGTAGACTCGCTGAGCGGCGCACCGCTCCCTATCCCCTCCAGGCCATAGTCAGCGGGTGCGCGCACCCCGGCACGACGCAAGCTCTCCAACAGCGGCAATATATGCGCGAAAAACTCCTCATCCGCGCCCACATCGTCAAACAGCACCTGCCAGGCGTGATCATCATAAAGTTCATCTGAATCCTCCCGCAAACGGGCGGGGGTGGCGCAGTACATAGCCTCGGCAGCATAGCAGCCCTCCTCACGGGCACTTACCGCGCCGCAGCGGCAGGTATCGGCAAATTGCAGGGCATTGGACAGCTGCAGATAAGTGCGCCACTGCAGGTGCAGCCGCTCATCGCGCACCGGGTTATCCCCCAGCGCGGCATCGTCAAAGAGCAGTGACGCGCTTAAGGCATGCTGCCGGTCATTAGACAGCTGATAGCCAAGCCTGTAAGGACAGCCATCTTCCTGCCAGGCAAAGTGAACGGGCGGTTTGGCCTCACTCTCCAGCATGGCCGCAAAGAAACACTGCTCCCCGGCGCTTTGAGCATCCTTACAGGGTTTAAGCCCCATAGCCGTAAAACGCAGGGCCGTTTTCAGATCTTCTGCAAAGCCCAAGGGATCCTGCAGCCAGGCTACCAGCCAGTCCAGGCTGCTGAAGTTACTAGACAAGTACCGGTGGGCCAGCGCTTCGGCCTCGGACGGTGTGACGTCTTTAAATACCTTGCCGAACCTCTCACGCGCCTCATTAAGCTTAATGCCGCTTAGCAGCGCCTGCCCAAAGGTCTGAGACTTATCTGTGGCAGCGCTGCCCTCCGCCGCCGCTCCGACTGTCCGGTAATTGCGCACCTCCTGCCAGCTCAGTGAGAACACCCGCTGACCTAAATTTAGGATGGACTGCCTTTTTACCCCATCCTCTGCCAGGATGGCGGCATGATCGCGCCAACCGTCGGTAAAGACCTGGGCCTTCAGGGCAGGATGGCGCTCCAACAGCGTCTCCAGCACCGGTGTGAAGGTAAAATCAGGTCGCGAGGGCTGGTAGACCCCGCTGCCCTTGACATCCTCCTGCAAGGTAAGGCGCCAGCTAAAGCGCGAACCAAAGCTTCTTTTGCCTTCGCACAGCTCAGTTAACTTCTGTTGCCCGCGCTCACTGAGCGGCACCTCCAGCACGTATGATTGAGCAGATTTAACCGTGGGGCTGTAAGTGAGGGTGAATCCCCTGATGCTCCTGAGCTTTTTCATGAACAGCTCCTCCAGCACGCTCTGCGTGCCGTAGGAGAGCTGCGTCAGCTGCTGCTCCTGACGGTACTGCGTAAAGGGATACTTGAGCAATTTGCCCAAGACGTCCTCAGCCAGCCGTCTGGAAATTAGGTCCCGTCCGGCGCTGTCACTGTAGCGGTACAGACAGTGATAGCAGCCGTCTTTGTCGGGATCCTCAGCGCAGCTGCAGCGCGAGAGCGCCAGCTGCGCGGTACGCAGCATGTGCTGCATGTTCTGCCAGGCACTTTGCGTGTGATCGGGACGCCCGAGCTCCTTCAAATACCCCGAGCCCCCGGGAATGGTGTCATAGAGCACCACATAGCGCAGACGGCGTTCGTCCTCAGGGGAGATCTCCTCCTGTACCGACAGCTTTAAATGATCGACGTTGCCCTTAAAGTAACGCCTAAGTCCCAGATAGAGTGCCGCCATCAGACTCTCTGTGACCTTCTCTGCTCCGCCGGCGTCCAGCTCCTGATCCACCGGCAGACGCAGCCGAATGGCCTCGCTGCGCAGCTCCCGGTACAGGAACAAGCCCTCAATCCAGGGATTGTCGGCCTCCTCAAACATGGTATCGGCCACCTCACTGTCGCGGTAGCGGCAGTTTAAGGCATGCCGAAACTCCCCCTTATTGAGGCGTTTTTTGTATATCTTCCCGCAGCATTTGCAAATCTTAAACCCCTCGGCCGGCACGCTGCGACCTGCCACCATGAAAGCTGTCGTGCCGTAGCCCATCTCCCCGAAATTAATCTCGCGGATGGCCACTCTCTCCAAAAACTCAAAGCCAAAGCTCAAGGCAGGATCGTCAAGGCGCCAGGCGTAGCGCACGCAGGAGGGATCGACATCCACCAGCACTCGCGTGGAGTGATAACGGCGGCTGCGCCGTTCATCACCCTCCCCGATGCGATCCTGTCTGGAATCGGCATGGGCCAATAACTGACTTATCCTTAACATGCGCCGGCGCCGGCCCACGTCAGCCCAGCCGCTGCTGTGACAGTGCGGGCAGCGATCCTCAACCCGCGCCTCAGGGTTGCTTACTTTTTCCATATGCGCGCAGTTAGCGCAGAAGCGCCATTCATCAAAAGAGCGGTCCCCGTCGAGCTTTACCTGATCGACATGCAGTTTGACGCCGTTGAAATAGAAGATGCTGTTAGGGGCCAGCTCGGTGAGGGCGCTGGCAGAGGGTCGTTCAAAACTGAATTTCTCCACATTGCGCTCGGCCCTGGGATCGGTCTTCTGCACCGCGGCAGAAGGCGCGCTGCCGCCGCTCCCCGGGTTCGTCTCCGCGGCTGTCTTATCAGCGCGCTCTTTACGTCTTATGATCACCGAGTCCAGCTGCACTCCATCCTCGGGGAAGGCATAGTTGGGCAACAGCCCCTCCTCGGTCAGGTAAGAGAAAAAGTTTTTGTCGCGCTGTTCATTGAGCAGCCCCTGCACGGCGGCCAGCTGTAACTCCAACTCCTCGAGCGCTTTCTGATTAAGCTCATCCTGGGGCCGCTCCTTGAGTGCGCTGATCTGGCTCCTGAGATCGCTTAATTCCCTTCGCCAGTCCTCCTGCTGCACCCGGGCGCGCTCCAGCAGGGACGTTAACCTCACCGCCAGTGAGGGTCTGAGCTCGCCTTTTTGCTCCATGGAGCCCGCGATAAAGTCACGCAGGGTGGCCAGCGCCTCGTCTGACAGCGCATTCTCGCCGTCCTCAAAGAGCTGCGCAAAGCCTGCAAGCAGACTTTCCTGATTTAATTCCACAAAATGGATAAAAGCGCCGGGGAAACTGTCAGGTTTATGGCCGTCATGATAGGCGTTGTAGGCTGTAATTGCCTGTTTTAAATTAAAGCTGGCCAATTTAACGGTGTTTTTGGTGGAACTTACCCAGCGTCCCAACGCGTAAGCACACAGCTGCCGCTCCAGTACCGCCACCGCTTTGAGAAAAACTCCCGGCGTTGTAACTTCACCTTCAAGCATTTCCTTGGGATCATCCCAAAAATACTGATCATGCCGGTAGCGCCCTACTACACTGAGGGCCAACGCATTGCCGTCGCGCCGCCCCGCCCGGCCGATGCGCTGTAAGTAGTTGGCCTGAGCAGGCGGCATGGAAGTAAGCAGCACAGTGGACAGCGTGCCGATATCAATGCCCATCTCCAAGGTGGGTGTGGCAGTCAGCAGATTTAAGTCCCAGCTGTAGGATTTATCGCTGCCAAAGGAGTGCTCCAACCGCCCACGCTCCTGCCCATCAATGAGAGCGGTATGCTCACGGGCATTAACCCGCACGGGCGCGGCAGCATAGGCATCCTGATCGCTAAAAGCCTCGTCATCGCTCTCCTCAAGCACACCTAAGCAGCCGCGGCTTAAGCAGGGCAGCGGCCTGGTGCGGCACAGCTTTAACAGCTCGGAGGCCAGAGGATAACGGCGCCTGCAGACGGTGCAGCGGCAGGCACTGACGTTAGTGCTCAGGTAGAAGTTGCGGGGATTGATGAGCCACAGCACTTCCCCGCCTTTGCGGGTTAAGGAATTGAGCAGTTGACTTTCACCTAAAACCTTAAGGGTGACGGCGAACAGATCGCGCAGCTCGGTATGAGTCCAGGACAATTTAAGACAGCGCTGTGCCCATTGCTCATACCAGCTCAAAGTACTGCCCGTGGCGCTGATGGTATCCGTGAATTTGTCTTTGATTTTATCGAGTGTCACGGCGCTGGGCGGACGGTAGGTACGCCCGTAATTAGGCAATACTGAGCTTTTGTTGAAATATAAAAAGTCATTGCCGGTTTTAAGGTAGCCCCCAAAATCACGCTCCAGCCTGGGCAGACCTAAGCGGTTAAAGTCAGTGGGATCAAAGGCGCCGATGGAGCGCAGCCGCTCCATAAGGCCTGTGATAAAAAGCGCCACCTGAGTGCTGTCAAACTCCTGTTTGCCAAACTCAGCGTGCAGTGCGCTCTCCAGGCGCTGCGCGGCCTGCCTTAATTTCTCGACTCGTACCAGACCGGCCAGAGCTCCGATGCTCAACAGAGTACGTCCCGTACCGGCGCGCAGCCCGATTTCAATGAGCAGCTCCCAGCTCAGGCGTTCCTTGATGCAGTCAAACAGCGCACTCCATTGCGCGGCACTCTCCGCCACAAATTTAGGCCCCTGCAGCGCCTTTTCCTTAAAGTCCTGATAGCTGCGCCACCATTGCATATCGGGAGCCACAAAAGTAGCCAGAAACTCAGCCTGCCCCAGGATCTCAGCGTCAGGCTCTCCCTGATGCAAGGAGGTGAAATATCTGACCCACGCCCCGGAGTATCGGTGCAGCACATCGTTTAATGGCAAAGGCAAGTTGGAGTTGAGCTTTATGAGCTCCCGCAGGCCATACTGCAGGGCATGGCGGGTGACATTTAAGTAATTGCGCGCGGCGATAAAGGCCGCGCGCTGTGCCGCGTCCTGTACCGAGTCGGCAAAGGCAATGACCTTATGGTCACGGTTAAAAGCCGAGCTGTGCAGATCATCTAAGGCTGCCGCCGCCAGCGTGGGCGTGCGGTTACCGAAAATACGCAAGGCTCCGGGGGCCCCGCACAGAGGACAGGTGGTATCGATTACTTTAACCAGCTCGCCCTGACTTTCCCTGGTAGTGAGCAGATCAGGCAGCCAGACGGCCACACGCTCGGTGCTGTGACAGTAAGGACATTCCGCGCCTTGAGTAAAAAACTCTGCGGCATCGCGCTCTGTTAGCTCGTTTAAGCCCTTACACCCCGGGCAGAGCAGGTAAAACTCCCCCTGCCGGCGCGATACGAGCTGTTGGTATTCTGCATAGTCCTGAATGGGGTAGAAGAGCTTGGCGTTTTGGTGATGGTCAAACCAGTGACGATAAAACTCCGTCAGATCGGCACTGACGCGGGCGTCCACCGCACGGGCGCTGCCCTTGACCACACCGCCCCAGGCCGCCTGATGACACTCCCTGCAGCCTACCAAAGGCAGCGCGAGAGGGTGCTCAGCGCCTAAATCTGCGGCCAGGTGCATTTGCGGCTTACGGCTGACCGTGACCGTGGCCCGGGCCAGCTCCCTAAGCCACAGCTGACAGCGTACCTGCAAAAAGGGCCTAGGCTTACCGTCGGGACCGCGTACTTTAGCGGCACTTATAAGCGCAAGCAGAGAATCTATAAGCGAGATAATGACTTCAACACGTTTTTCTTTGGGATAAGGCAGTTCATGCAGCTCGGCGATGCGACTCTCCCACAAAACGGCCAGCTCTTTTAGATCCTGCACGCCCTTAAGATCGCCTATAAGACGCCTGAAGCCTTCCAAATGCGGCAGACGATCCCCGAGCTTGAAGCAGGCCTCCTCAGAGGGCTCATCTACCCCGTTAAAGCCCAGCTCCGGGGCGATGGAGGGAAACCAGCTGTCCACGGCCTTGCTGAGGTAGGTTTTAAGATCGTGGCAATACTCAGGGGGAATGGGCTCTGAAGGCCAGACCCCGCAGGGCACATAAGTGCCGAAGGATTCAAGATACTCAGCGCTCTTGAGCCTGTCCTCACGCACCACCGCCTCCGCGGTGAAGGGCGTGGCAAAGACGGCGGAGGCGTAGGAGCATAAATCCTTTAAGCTGCGCTCGCTGCCGATGGTCGCCGAGGTGCCGATGCAGCACAGCTTATTCTGCAGTTGAAGGCGATCGCGCAGTCTTCTGATGAGGCAGCTTAGATCCGTACCCTGCGCCCCGTCAAAGGTATGCAGCTCATCCACCACCAAATAGCGCAGGGTTTTGAGAGTATCCTCCTGCCAGAGCTTTTGATCCTCTGGACGCAGCAGCAGAAAATCGAGCATCTTGTAGTTGGTAAGCAGGATGTCGGGGGGATTTTTCCTGATCTCCGCGCGCTCTGAGATAAGAAAGCTCTCCCCCATCTCCCGCTTACTGCCGGTGTCATCGCCCACATAGAGCGCGGCACGGATCCCGCTGTGCCCCAATGACCACAAAAGTGAGGCCAGACGCCGGGCCTGATCCTCTGCCAGCGCGTTCATGGGGTAGAGCAAGATGGCCTTGATGCCGGCTATCTTCCTGGTGGCGACACAATACAGGCAGTAATCTAAGATGGGATACAAAAAGCATTCGGTTTTACCCGAGCCCGTACCGGTGGCCACGATGGTTGAGTGCGCACTGACCCAGCGCAGGCGCCTGAAGGCCTGTAATTGATGCTCGTAAGGTACAAAACCTTGGACAATAGACGTGTAACTTAAGTTAGTCAAAGGCAGTGCGCTGTCTGTCGCGCAGCGAAAAGGCAGTTTGACCTCCGCCCAGGGCCCTTTTACTAAGGAACCGGGGCGGGCTAAAAAATCCTGCAGCACACTGCGTTTTACACCTTGGCCATCCCCTGAAGATGCGGTGTTTGCTGCTTCATTGGCGCCTGAGCCGTCTTCGGCGTCCTTACGGGCGTCTGCGGTAAAAAAGGGGGAGGAGAGCGGAAATTCATGCTCGACAAATTCCCTGACGCCCCGCTCTATATCCCGGGCTACCAACGAGGGCAACATAAGCGCTCCTATTTATTTGTTATCTCGGTGTAAACTCTCAAAGTACTGCCAGGCCTGCGCGTAGTCAGAGAGCCGGTCCTTTTTAAAGAAGGGAGCCTCATAGACGATGGTGCGCTGTTGAGGCTCCGGCAGGGTGGTATCGGTGAAGGTCTTGCTCACGCTGCCTGCTTTTAGCTCCTGCACCTCGGCAAAACACAGGCGCTCTTTATGCACACCGTTGACTGCATAGCTTACCCCGGCATCGGGTTTGGCCGCCGAGGGCAGTCCCACATGCAAAGAGCCGTTGGGGGTGAAAACAATCCTGCCATTTTGATCATAGTAGGTGCCCTCTTCATAGCTCTTAAGCACCCTAAAGCCCAGTTCATAGCAGGTTTGCAACTCATGCAGGGTAAGTGAGAAAGCCTGCGCGACAATCACATCCAGCTCCAACAAGGCCTGACGGCGCATGAGATCACTGCGCAGGGCGTTGTTCCGCTGCCAGGTGGGAGTGAGTTTGCTGAAAAACTCCTGATCCAGTGCCTCATCGGTGCCAGACCAGCGCTGCTCCTTGAAGGACTCCGCGAAGTTCTGCTCCCATAACTCGCCGTAGTAGGAGGTCAGGCAGTTGAGGGCGAGCACCCGCGGATACACACTGTGCTTTTGCGCCTCGCTGAAGTCGGGCAAGGGGATGGAGTTGAGAAGTTCTGGCAGTAAGCGCGGTTTTCCAAGAGAACGAATATAGAAGTCAGTTACTATGCAAAAAAAGCTCGCTGAAGCATCCAACAGGTCGTTTTCTTTAAATGCAATGCACTCTACATTATCAATATGCGCCACACCCTTGGTCACAATTGCCGCTTGCAAAGTACGTTCTGAATCCAGTCCAACAAATCCCCGCAGCGCCAACCGATAAAAATCGGTTACCCTCTGCTCCGACCAGGGAACCTGATCAAGGCGTGCCTCATACTCAGCCTCGGACAGCGCCGGGACATACTTGCGGCGTGGCAGATAGTCATCCGGCAGCGCGGTGAGATCCAAAGTGCTCCAGGCGAGATTGTTATCGCAGGGATCATCCGGCACCTTGTAAAGCGGATTGCCCACAAAAAGATGCACGGCGTTGAGCACAACCTTATTAGGATCGCTGCTGAACACGGTGTGATTGCCAGGCAACGCCTTAATGGTGCCGTCTTTTTGCGCACCGCTCTCATGCCACATACTGGAGATTTTGCACTGCAAATCCCTCACCCGGCGGCACGAGGCAAAGTGCTCTAAGATATGCAACAGACTTACGGCATGAAGACCGGGCAATACCGGAGCCTTGGGATCGGTATTGAAGACCTGCGAGAGCCGCGCAAAGGCAGCAGCATCAAAATGCAGAATGCGTTCAGGATGTCCCTGGATATTCCACTGCCCGGAACTGTCCTTTATACCTTCTAAAGGGCAGTCCTGCTCGGTGCGGCAACTCTCGATGGTAGCGGGTAAAAAGAGATTGTTGATGGACTCAAAGTCCGGTTCAGCACGGGGCTCACCATAGATATTGACCGAAAATTCCGTGTGATGATCCACATCCGTAAAGAGCTTTAACTCGTTGGCAAACTGGTAGTGCCGCCGCAACCTGGTATAGGCAGCGCCGCGCAACGCAAGTCCCTTGGTCTCGTTATACACCGTCTCAGGATGCAACAAACCCTGTACCCCCAAGGGAGCTGAATTACGCCACACCGTGGGCAAGAAGAGTTTGAAGAGGTTGGAGCCGCTGCCCTTGAGCTCGGGGTACATCATCTCGGAGTTAAAAAAGCTCTTGGCACCGGCACTCTCTTCAAAGGCACGCAACCAACCGATACGGGCCTGCGGCTGACGTTCAAACAGAGAACGTCCCTCCGAATCGAGATCGGCCTTACCCAGCAGCACATCCTGCATGGCCTTGGCGTTGTACTGACTTTTGTGGATGACATAGAGAGGATTGTAGTCACCCAGCACGGTGGCAGTCTCAAAACTTACGGTAGCCCAGGGCGGATTGCCCAGGGTCAGGTCAAAGCCCGGTTGCGAGCCGTCCTGCGGGAGAAAAATATCGGCAAAACGCAGCGGCCAGTGCATGAACTTAATTCTTAAGGCTGCCTCGCGGGCTATTTTTAAGATTGCCTCCTCGCGTTTTGCAGCGTCATTTGCGCCATTATCTGCCCCATCCGGCAGCGGTGGCGGATTCTCAAAGAGCTCCTCAATGGACATAACCTCATCGCTCTCCGCCACCGCACTCTGGGGACGGTTAGGGTCGAGGTAGCGGCTCATCTGCCCCTCGGCGTTGGCAATTTTCTTGACGATACCGATGAACTCAGATCGGGTGGGCAGGGCATCGACCTCATCAAGAGGCCAGAACCACAGCGCGCACCATAGGTCCATAATGCGCTTTAAGAGCGGAAACTTGGTGTGAGTATGGGCAGCCTCACTGCCGTTGACGATTTCGCGGAGGTAGCGCTCCTTATCCTGGTAGCTGCTTTTGCCTAACTGCAGGTCTACGGTGTCAGTGTGACCGTAGATATCGTAAGGATCGGTGGTGCTGAGCCGAAAGGCGTACAGCTCACGGGCCCATTCCTGCCAGAGGGAATCTAACTGCGCCGAGAGCAGCTCCAGCTCATTGAGCTCGCGCGGGGATAATTTGGATGTAAAGGCCTTGCGCCAGCTTTTGACCTTCTCCAACGCTGCCGGGGCCACCGCCCTGGCATCCTTGTCATCGTAGGCGCACATACCCTCATTAGGCAGCAGAAAATGCCAGATCTCCCCGTGCTGCAAAGCCCGCGCTCCTACCTCATGGGGCCGGGCATCCTTAGGTGAGCGCAAGAGATCATCGCGCCGGAAGGCCAGACGCCGGCAGCCAATCAGTGAGTTGCCGCAGTGCAGCTGCATGCCAAACCAGGGTACAAACTTATCCTCGGTTAAGGCGTTAAGCCATAAGGATACCTCTGCCAACTCCACGGCCGTGGGATTTAAATCCACGCCGAACACATTGCGATCGGCCAAGAACATACGTACCTTTTGCAGCTCTTGGCGGTACTCCTGCTGAGTTAAGCCCCGCGCGCCCGGCACTTTGGTGGCATATTGCATATACAGCTCGGAGAGCTGGTTGATGGCCTCGTTTAAGAAGGCCGCCGAGCCCATGGCCGGCTCGCAGATCTTAAAGGTGAGGATCTTCTCGGCCTTGCTACGCGCATCGGGCAGAGCATCCAGCTGCTGGGCGCTTAAAACCTCGATAGCTTCCTTGACCACGCAGCGCGTGAGCACCTCGGGGGTGTAGTAGGAGGCGGAAATCTCCCGCTCCCGCCCTGACATGCGGTAGATGAAGGTGCCCTTGGCATAGCGGCGGTAACGTTTCTGCCCGCTGGTGGGGTCTGTTTCGGTGACGCGCTCATCCTCGGAGTATTGTGAGAGCTCCTGCTCAGTGACCAAATAGACACTGTCAAGCTCACTGTGCTCGCTCTCCTGCGCGGGCTTGACCTCATATAAGGTCTCGGCAGCGAAAAAGCCTTTGAAGCTTAATAAGGACTCATAAACCGCGCCTAACTGATTGATGCCCAGATGGGCATAGGAGATACGGCCGCGGCGGCCTTTGCCCTTGCCGTCACGACTCAGGCTCATCAGCTCAATGACACGCTGCAGCAGTTGATTGGGAAAGCGCACGGTAGTAAGCAGCTTGAGTTTATCGTCATCAAAAAGCGAGCCCTTGAGCGCGGTGATGTTAAAGCCCTGCACCGTACTTTTTTTCCGGGGCAGGTGACTCGGATGTTCGGGGGTACCGTGCGCGTAGAAGTAAAAGAGTCTTTGGATGGTCTCGTGAAAGAAAAAACCGTTTCTGTCCTCGGCGGTGATGAGCGGCACCAGTTCAAGATCGCGCAAAAGCTCCAGAGAATAGCCTTTTAGGTAGAGCTCAGAGTCCACCGGGGCATAGTGCAACTCGCGCCTTGACTCGGCAAAGAAGATAAAGAGCAGGCGGTACATATAACGCAGGCACTCGGCGCTGAGATCGGCCGCCAGGCTCTCATCACTCCAAAAGCGCTTCTTACTTTGCTCGCGCTGCGCGCGCAGCTGCCGGGCAGCCTCATTGCCTAAGAGCTCAATCGACTGACGCATCGCGTATTTGAGATCTGCTGACACGCCCTCGGCGTGGCGATAGGAGTTCTCATCGAGCCGGTCGAGCAGGCACTGCCCGCCCGAGCGCTTAAAGGCCTCCGCACTCAGCAACAGCGCCAGAGCCTGCAGCACATGATTCTCCCTGCGGCCGAAAATGGCCTCCAGGTCAAAGCGCAGCACCCGGCGCTGCGCAAAGCGCAGGCGATCGGTAAGCAGACAGTAGCGCGGCGCGACCAGCAGTACCCAGCGCGGGGGCAGCTGACGGGCAAACACCCCTTCATTTAACAGGTCAAACCAGTTTTTAGCCGCCAGCTCACGCGCCGTAGCCTTAAGAGCGTCAAGTTCAAGCCGTTCCGGTAACTGAGAGTCGGTAAGTCCAAGTTCCAGCGGATCCCGGTCCAACCTGCCGTCAGCGGGATCTTTGAGCAGCACTTTTGGGCAGGTGCTGCAGGGCA
Organism: Succinivibrio sp.; assembly: GCA_017469335.1. Lineage (GTDB taxonomy): Bacteria > Pseudomonadota > Gammaproteobacteria > Enterobacterales > Succinivibrionaceae > Succinivibrio. The sequence goes on from JAFUGP010000093.1 coordinate 20,037, forward strand.
GCACCCACAGATAAGGAAGTCCGTCGGGGCCAGTCAGCTCGGAGACCACCGGCAGAGTAAGGCCGTTGTCCAACTCACGGCGGCGCTCAAAGTCAGTGGTAAAGCCCAGCGCGGTAAGCAGACGCTTTAGCAGATCCTGCTCGTCGGCGGCATAGGTTTTTGGGTCACGCAAGGTCTTGAGATCGGTCAGATCACGGGCATAATCGCGGGAGATGCCCCTTAAGATCTCAAAGCGCGGCCGCTCTTGGCCCTGAGCGGTCTTTTTGAGCGCCTCGCTGACATCATTCTCAAAGAGCTCGTCTAGGTAGTGCTGAATGTAGAACTCATGCTCGTTTTCAATACCGACGTAGACCGTCATCCTCTCTCTCCTCACCAAGCCTCAGCCGTAAACACCGCCAACAGCTGCAGATAAGGCTCATTTTCCAGCTTGTAGACATCCTCAAGGTAGCTCTTGGCATCTTGGAAGATCGCATCCAAACGCTGCTTGCGCTCCTCAAGGCGCCGTGCGCGGGTTTCAGCCTTAAAATTGCCCCGGGCAAGCTCTTTTTCATACTCTTTTAAATGCCGCTCCTGCAAGGCGGTAAGTTCCTGCAAACGCGCCTCATGAGGCTCTCTGCCGCGTTGCACGAAGGCCTCTTTAAGTCTCTGCAATTGCCCTTGGGTAAGCTCCACCGCCGCGCCTAAGCCCGCTTTTAAAATTTGGGCCTTTGCTGCACAGAGTTCTGCAAAGCTCTCGTCTGAGCCTTCCGCTGTCTTAATAACCCGGTTGGACAGAGGTTTATCGAGCCCCAAGGCTGCAAAGAGCTCCTCTGTGCTGCAGGTCTTTTGGGTGCCGTCCGGGGCCTTATGTACAGCCACGAAAGCATGCACCGGGGTAAAGCCGCGACGGTTGGGGTAACCGCCTTGCAGCAAATACCAGTACTCTCCTTGCTGCAGCTTATCAAGTTGCAGCACCGGCGCGGCGTGGCGTCCGAAGGTGGATAAAGCGCTGTCCGTGAGGTACTGCATGACCGGGTGCAGCTCGGAGAGGTAGTGAAAGGAGGGCCAGCTCTGCTCGGTCAGGCGCAGATGCTCAAGCTCCTGCGCGGCCAGCTGCTTGTCGGGGGTGAGCACAAAGCGGGCGCTCTGCCCTTCCTCGGATAAGATCTCGGAGGGCAGATAGCGCAACCGCGCGCGCAAATCATCCGTGAGCGGTACCTTGATGTCCCGCTCGTCTAACTCCAACTCGTGCGCGGTCCGATCCTTTCTGCCCCTGAACAGTTCCTTGAGACAGGCGCAGGCAAAATCATAGCGTGAGCCAAACAAGGTCTGGGGCTTATTGAGCCTTTTTTGGTACTCCTCCTGCGACATCACCCGGTTCAGCGCGAACTCGGAGGTCTCATTACCCTCATCCTGGGTGGAGGACTCATCGTTGAGACCGAAGAGGTCAAACAGATCGGTACTGTCAGCTGAGCCGTCAGCCGTGCCGTCTGCACTGCCTTCCATGAGCGCATAGGTACGTTCCTCCTGCTCTTCACGGCTTAAGGAAAACTCCCCGGGATCAGCCATGTTGATCTGCGCCTGCTCATCTTTGTGCTGCAGCCGCTCCAGGATTTTGGCATCGCCCTTGATGCGCTCATGCGCCGAGATGGTCTGCAGGTAGTTGATCAAGGGGCGTTGGGTCTGGCCGTAACGGTCAACGCGGCCGTTGCGCTGCTGGAAGGTCATCAGCGACCAGGGCAGGTCAAAATGGATGAGACGATGCGAGAAATGATGCAGGTTGATGCCCTCACTGGCCATGTCAGAGCAGATAAGCATCCTGAGGGGCGATCTTTCCTTGTTGAACTCCTCAACCTTATCCTGCACCTCGGTATCCTTCATGACACCGTTGAGGGAGCCGAACAGCTCAGCCTTAAGCCCCAACAGCCCCGGCAGCACCTCACACAAAAACCTCTGCGTCTCGAGGTACTCGGTGAAGATCACCACCCGATCATGCGGATCGGTATGCTGCCAGCCATAGGCAGGGCTTTTAAGCAGCTTAATAAGCACTCTCAGTTTGGCAAAATCCGCAGTGCCCATACACTCCAGCTGTCCTTTGAGATCCTCAAGCAAGGCTATCTCGGTGTCGATCCCCTCCGCGTCTTCGTCACCTGCGGCCAGCTTTTTTTTCAACTTGGACAGGCGGTGCTCAGTTACGGCCAGGCAAGCACTGGGGCTGGAGAACAGCGCCTTGATCAGCGTGGTGGAGAACAGATGCAGACTGCCGCCTGCGCTGCCACCGTCTGATAAGTAGTGCTCAGTCAGGGCTTCTATGAGCGCGTAACAGCTGTTTTCCGCGGCGCTGGCCACAGCCTCGGTCAGCTCTATCCTGCGCTCGGGAAAGTCTTTATTGACCTGATCTTTGACGTTGGCCTTGAAGCGGCGGATCACCAGACCCTTGGGGACGTAATCATCCGGGGTGTAATGCTCGGGAGCGACGATGGCCGTGGCATCGAGCATGTTGAGCAGGCTGGCAAAACTCTCCGGTTTGCCATCGTGCGGGGTGGCGGTCAGCATGATGAGACTGTCCGAGCGCTTGGAGAGCAGCTCTGCCAAACGGGAGCGCTGGGAGCGCTCGCCCCTCAAGGCCACATTGTGCGCCTCGTCGATGATGATGAGATCCCAGTAGGCACTCTCCAGATAAGCCAGATACTCACGTTGTTTGAGGGTATCGAGGGAGATGATGGAGCGGTCAAAGTACAAAAAAGGATTGTGGTTGGGCGGAATTTTGGTGCGCACGCGCTGGATGCCATTGGAGTCCAGTCTCACCAGGGGAATGGAAAAGCGATTCCAGAACTCCTGCTGAAACTGTCTGAGCATGGCACTGGTGGCCAGCACCAGAATGCGGCGCCCACGACCGCGCAAAATAAGCTCGGTTGTCAAAATACCCGCCTCCAGGGTCTTGCCGATACCCACCGCATCGGCAATCAGTATACGCACCCGGGGCTGGGCCAAGGCCATGATGGCCGGGTCGAACTGATAGGGCATGCAGTCCATGACGGCATCCATGCCGCCGTAAAGCTTGCCGTTGTCATTTTTGGGGGCACTTCTGAGCACCGCCTCAAGATAGAGCTTGGAGTTGATAAACCCAGGTGAACGATCCTCCACCAAGCGAGTATCCTCAGGGCGGAGCACCTTAATGTCTGCGCCGCCCTTGTCTTCGTAGCTGACCAGAAACCTGGCCTCCCGGCCTTTGACGAAATCCGAGATCCCAACGCAATACAGACACCAGGAAAAGTCCTCGGATCTCTCTGCCCGCTGTATCCGCCATTCGGCATCACGAATGATCACATGGGAACCGGTGGTGTAAAGACAGGTATTTTCCATACCTAAAGCTCCATTGTTGGGCAGGGAGCGGCGATCACCTTGGGATAGCAAACCTCATAGGCACCAAATCACCGTTGAGAAGCTACGGCCGGGGCCGTGCAGTCTTCGCTAATCCATATAACAAAATCAGAAATCACCCTGAAAGTTGAAGGCAAATTTATGAGTGCTACACCGTTCCTGCCATACCTTTTGGAGAGAATGTAGCAAATTTTACCTTGCATAAAAAGCAGATAATCCCGCACTCGCGAATTTTGGGCAAACCTCGTGGTTAAGCAAATTGCCCACAGACCGGGCGGCACTTTCAGCTCATTGGTGGCTTTTTAAGTCCGCTCAGGTACAATTGATGCCTGCTATCACTTACACTTTAAATACCCATTACCCCAGAGGATAAGCCATGAACGAAAAACTGACCCTCCCCGAAAAGTTTGCCAAACACGCTGTAAAGGCCTCCCCCGGAATTATCGACAGGATGGCTAAGGCCAGACACAAAGTGGTCACCGCCCAAAAACCCGGCTGCCAGTTCGCTTTTTTAAGCAAAAGCGCCTGGTTGGAGGTGTCAGGCAGTACGGATCTGTTAGATAAGGCTGCGGCGCTTCAGAGCTTCCAAGCACAGATGCAGTATGCCAATCAGATGACCAAATTAGACAAAAGTCAGATCCCAGCCTTATGGGCCCTGTCCAAGGGGATCTACCGCTTAGGCCCCAAACTTGTCGAGTCCCTGCAAGCGGCGCCCCGGTATGAAAGAGAGGACACCTCGATTGACCTCCTGGGCAATTTCAAAGAATGGTGTATTTACTTAGAGTTACCGGACCAGCTCAAAACAGGGCTGCTCAGTAACATAGACGGTTGCTTCGTAGCCCCCGGTATTGTTCAGGGAGCTGCTGATGACGGTGTGAAAAAATGTCTGAACATTGAGTCGTTGGATAAGCAGACTTCGATGACCAGGCAGTTTATACCGCTTGACCTCACTCTGCCGGATATCAAGTCGATCCTCTCAGACTCAGAGCAGCTGATGAAACAATTCAGAGAACTTGTAGAACAGCGAAAGGCCCAACTGGGAAGCAACGAGCAGGGGCAAAAGTTAGGACAAAAGTTCCTCGACAGCGCAGACATGCAGCTTCAGCTGGTGCCGATCATCGTAAACTTCCTGCTCTTTATCAATTCGCCTCAGGCCGAGAGGTTGCTCCTTAAGACTGAACAGACCCTGCCTTGCAAGGTTGAGCCACAGCTGAGCAAAAAAGGCCCGCGCTTGGAGCCTGCGCCCCGGGCGGTCATTCATACCCTGGAGTTGGAGTAAGGCAAGTTTCACCACCAAAGGGAGATACAAAATGGCACGTAAGAACAAATGGATGCCTGATAATTTGGGTGTAATTGCCACCTGGAGCGTAGGAGGCGAAGTAGGGCAGCTGACCCTGGGCTCGGACTACAAAATCCGCATGAGCACGATTGGGGTTGGCAAGAAGCAAAAAGGTAAGAGCGCTCCTGTCGAGAGCAACACCAAGCAACCTGCCGACAGCACTCAAAGCCCCAATGGCAGTACTGCAGGCAGGCAGTCAGATTGACCGGTTCTGGCTTTACCGGGGTGCGGATCTTTGTTCAAAAAACGGCGATGAAGTTCTTAAAACTGCCAACACCATGACACGATCCGGCAATGAAAATGACCGCGGATGAACGAGCATGACCGCATATTTAGACCCCAAGTCCACGGGCTTTTCCGATCTGGCAGGCTCTGCTTATTTCGTAGACAAGACGCCTGTCATCGCCTGTCTAAATCACTGTATGGAGGATGAGAACCTCAAATACATGTGCCTCACCAGCCCGCCGCACTTTGGCAAGAGCGTTACCGCTGAGATGCTCTGCACCTACTACGGCCGAGGCCTTGACAGTGCCTCACTCTTTTACAACCTGAAAATTGCAGAAGAACAAAGCTATTCTGCTCACCTAAATCAGCACCACGTCATCTTCATCAACATGGCGCAGGAGTATCAGGCCGCAGGCTTCAAGGTAAAAGCGTTATTGGCCAGGCTCACCTCTCAGCTTCATGCCGATCTGGAGGCGGTCTTTCCCGGGATGATCAACCCGGGCAGCACCACGTTACGTCACATGCTCTTTGACATTCACGAGGCCACCAGGAACCAGACTTCACAGTACGGTGAGAGTTTTATCTTCATCATCGACGACTATGACTGCGTGGTAAGGAACTCACAGGTCGGCGGTGCGGAACTCTGCGCCTACCTTGATTTTCTCACCGTGCTGCTAAAGGACAAAGACTATGTGAAACTGTGCTACTTGACCGGCCTTTTGCCCATCAAGAAACTGGGCACCCACGGCGGCCTGAACATGTTTCGCGAGTACACCGTGTTGTGTCCTGGCCGTTTTGCCCCCTACATAGGCTTTACCGAGGGTGAGGTCAAGGCACTGTGTGAGACTCACGTCCGGAACTTTGAGGAGATGAGCTGTAGATATGACGGATATACCAGTGCGGAGAGTGAGCATATTTTCACCCCCGGCGCGGTGATCTCTGATCTCAACAGTGATGAGAATGTGGACTGTCGGTCCCATAACCACAGCAATGAGGAATCCCTGGGAAGTTTTCTGCGGCTCAACTTCAAAGGCCTTAAGGATGCCATCGTAAGACTGCTTACGGGAGATGAGGAACTCATCGACACCCTGGGCTTTGAAAATGATCTGACCTCCTTTAAAAACCGCGACCATGTGCTCACGCTGCTGGTGCATCTGGGCTATCTTACCGCCACCCCGGCCGAGAGCTCTTATCGGAAATTTTGGGTGCGCGTACCCAACCGTGAGGTACGGGAGGGGCTTGAGGCTGTCATCTTGGACGAGAAAAAGTACACCAAAACAGCTGCCGCCTTAAGGGGCGCAGATAAACTGCTTGAGGCTTTGCAACAGGGTGATGAACAAGCCGTAGCCCGGGGCGTGGCCCGTGCTCATGAACAGTGCTGCTCGGTGCTCACCTACAACGATGAGAACTCCCTTGCCTGCGCTCTGACCTTGGCCTTTTACAGCGCCCGGGATCATTACACCCTCATCCGGGAGCTGCCCTCAGGCAAGGGCTTTGCCGATCTGGTGTTCATTCCCCACCCCGGGGAAGACCTGCCGGCGCTTTTGCTGGAGCTCAAGTACGATAGAAGCGCCGAAACCGCCCTCTCCCAAATCAAGGACAAGCACTACCCCCGGGCCCTGGAGGCATACCGAGGCAATCTAATCCTGGCCGGGATAAGCTATGACCCCAAGACCAAGGAGCACCACTGTCACACAGAACGCTCATAGTGTTTTTAGGTTGGTTTAGAAGTGGCTCAGATTAGCGCGCACCCTGGCCTGACACTTTCCTGCCCTCTTGCGCAGTCATGGTGCAGTCCAAGAAGAAAGCCCAGGGTGTAACCAAAGCTCAGAAGAGAGTCTTGCCATCACCAACCCTAAGACAGCTAAGCTCAGCTGGCACGTTAACTTTAAGGCTGGTTTAGGAGCTTTCCGACACAGCCACAGCTCCTATAAACTGCATATAATGGTGCTGTTAACCGGTAATAAGGCTTGGATGGCATGCCTCATCTAGCTAACGCCAACAGAAAATCCTTAAAATTGTCTGGATGTGCCCTTAAAAGTGTGCCGTGATGTATAGGGGAAATAGGCCATGACCAATCAAAACGAACTTACCAACAGCGGGGTGGAAGATTTTGCGCTGCTAAGGCAGGAGGGTGATATCTATATCGACAAGACTCTTTACCTAAAGGAGATCTACGCCCAGTATGTAAAACCCGACGGCAAACCAACCCATGACATGGTTTTGCTTTTCACCCGCCCCAGGCGTTTTGGCAAGACTCTCACTCTTGGCATGCTCAGGAATTTTTTTGAGCTCAACTACCAAGACCCTACTGACCGCTCCCGTGCCGAGATTCTGTTCCGGGGACTTGCCATCTCTGAGGATAAGGAGTTCTGTGAGAAATATTTAGGGCGTTATCCGGTCGTCAGTATCTCTTTTAAGGAAATCGACGGCATTCACTTTCATGACGCCATAGGCTGTATGCTGGACAGCATCAGCGAACTTTACGAGAGTTTTAAGTTGCTGAGCACCCGCCCTGAGATGACAGCTGAGCAGCTGAGTTCCTATCGGTATTACCTTAACTTCAGCAATCATGACAGCGACAGGAAATGGTCTGATCCTGATTATCTTGCGAACGCAGTTGAAATTATCAAAAACTCTCTGGCCAAACTGATGTCCTATCTCAAGACGGTATATGGCCAAAACGTCATTTTGCTCATCGACGAATACGACGTACCTCTGCAAAAGGCCAAGTTAAAGGGCTATTACGAGGAAATGCTCGATGTCATAAGAGGCATGTTCGGCAAAGCCCTCAAGACCAATCCCAACTTAGAGAAGGGCATAGTCACGGGCTGCCTGCGCATTACCCATGAGAGCATCTTCACCGGGGTCAACAATTTCTCGGTG
>JAFUGP010000094.1 GCA_017469335.1 Succinivibrio sp.
GAATTGAGCGACATAATATCTTTGGCAGAGACTTTAACTACTGGAGAAACACGCGACATAGAACACCTCGGAGGCAGTATAGGTACTATGTCAGTTATAATAGCATATTATTAGCGTGTAAGTGGGCAATTACTCAGGCCGCTAATTTTATGCCAAAGAGGCCAAAATCTGTGTACCGCGCGCACAAAAAAGGCCGCGCTTTGCGCGGCCCGGGCAGCCGGAACAAGTTAGAACTGACCGGTCTTGACGTGCGGCACGTAAGGTTGTTCCAGAGCGGCAATTTCGGCCGCGTCCAGCTTGACCTCCAGGGCCGACACGGCGTCCTCAATGTGGGAGAGTTTGGTGGCACCCACGATGGGCGCGGTGATGCCCGGCTTGGACAGCATCCAGGCGAGCGCCTCCACCGCCATGCTGCGGCCGGCCTGACGGGCGGTGCTCTCTAGGTTGTCCACCACCACTTTATCCTGCGCGGCCGTGGCATCCCACACCATGGGCGAGACCTTGTCGATGCTCACGCGGGCGGTCTTGGTGCCCCAGGGGTGTGCGCAGCGTCCGCCGGCCAGCGGGCTCCAGGGGATCACGGCCAGCCCACGGTCGCGGCATAAGGGCAGCATCTCTCGCTCTTCTTCACGGTAAATGAGGTTGTACTGGCACTGCATGGAGACAAACTGGGTAAAGTTACGGCTTTGCGCGATGTTCTGCAGGCGCTCCAACTCCCAGGCGAACATGGTGCAGGCCCCGATGTACCTGGCCTTGCCGCTTTTGACCACGTCATGGAGTGCCTCCATGATCTCCTCGGGCGGAGTGTCGTGATCCAGACGGTGGATCTGGTAGAGATCCACGTAGTCAAGACCCAGGCGTTTGAGACTGTGGTCTATCTCGCTTAAGATTTCCTTGCGCGAGAGTCCACCGCCGTTAGGCCGTCCTGCCCGCATGGGGAAATTGACCTTGGTGGCCACCACTATTTCATCGCGATCGAGGTTGAACTCGCGGATGAGCCGGCCGGTGATTTCCTCGCTGCTGCCGTTCTGGTAGACGTTGGCGGTATCAAAATAGTTGATGCCCAGCTCCACGGCACGCCTAAACAGGGGTTTGGCCTGCTCATAGTCCAAAGCCCAGGGGAACACGCCGTTCTCCTCGCCCGGTTTGCCGAAACTCATCATGCCCAGACAGATGCGGGATACTTCCATGCCGGTGCGGCCGAATTTGACGTACTGCATTTTTTCCTCTTTCAAGTGAATTGACAAAACTTGGTGCGGCTTACTCTCAGCTGCCTCAGTATGATCATAAAGCCTATACCGCCGCTTGTAAAATCAAAAATCCTGCATATGGTATATACTTTTGGTGCATACGACAGGTATAGGAGGTGAGCATGTACGATCGTCGCCTGAGACTTTTTCTGGGCGCTGCCGCCACAGGCAGCTTTAACGCCGCCGCAAGGCGCGAGCATCTTACCGCCAACGCCCTGCTAAAGCAGATAGACCACTTCGAGCAGCACTTAGGGCTCAAGCTCTTTGTGCGCAGCAATCATGGTCTTACACTCACCGCGGCCGGGCGGGTGCTGCATGAGGAGGGGCTGCGCCTGCTGGTCCAAAGTGAGCAGGCGGTGGCAAGAGCCAGACAGGCCGGGCAGCTCAAGTCCGGCACGGTCAGGGTGGGCCATTCCAGTCTGACGCCGGCGCAGGCGGTGGTAAGACTGTGGACTGAGGTGGCAGGCGACTGCCCGCAGGTGCGTCTTGAGATCAAAAACCTAGATGATCGCAGTCACGACAATATCGTGCGCGTGGGCGTCGAGCACGGAGTCGATCTCATCGCCGGTCTGTTGCCCAACAAGGTTTTAGACGGTGCGGTGGGTATACAGCTGTTGCGCAAGCTGCCGCTGTCCATCGCGCTGTCCGTCACACATCCCAAGGCCTTGTGCGCAAACCTGGGCGTGGCAGATCTCTTCGGAGAGCGGCTGTTGTTGGTGCGCCGCCATGACAGCGTCTACATTGATGCCCTGCGCGAACACCTGCAGGAGCACTACCCGCAGATCAAAATAGAAGATACGCGTCCCTATGATCAGGGGATCTTTGAGTATTGCGTGCAGCAAGGCTGCCTTATGGTGAGCTGCGAGCTCTGGCAGGATGTGCACCCCTCCCTCATCACGTTGCCTTTTGATTTGGGAGAGCGCTTTGCTGTGCCCTACGGGCTCATCAGCGAGCTTAAGCCCTCAGAGGCGGTACTGAGCTTTCTTGCGGCACTGCGCCGACGCGGCCTCTGCCGGGATCTTGAATTGGGCGAGGTCAAGGACGCTAAGGAATGAGGTCCACTCTCCTTTTGACCATCACCTCACCGAAGTTTTTATAGACAATCTGATAGGGCACGAGCAGGCGGTGCTCGGAGCGCTGCAGGCGGCTTTGTTCTGCGTCGATGTTGATCCGGTGTTGGTCATGGAACATCACCGCAATATCCAAAGCCGGATCAATGATATCCGGGGCATCGTAAAGTACGGTACCGTACAGGGTGCCGCGTTCAATTTCGGCTAAGGCCTCCTGCATGCCGCCTATACCGATGATCGGCACGCGCAGCGCGTCGGCGCTCTGCTGCGCCTCATTGTAATGCAGCGCCTGCAGTGCCTCCAAGGTCCCCAGGGCCAGAATATCGTTGTTGCATACCACCGCCTCCAGTTCCTGCAGACGCTCGGGGTGGTCGCTGAAAGTCTCTGTCAACAGCTCACGGGCCTTGTCCTGCTCGAAATTACTGTTGAGCTCAGCGATGATCTTCACCGGCAGTTTGAGTTTGCGGATGCCGGCCTTGAAGTTCTTGGTGCGTGACTGAGTCTCGCCGAGCTCTTCGGACCCCTTGACCAGGAGGCAGGAGAGCTGTCCGTCGCCGTTGCGATCCCACTTGGGCTGGTTGTCGATATATTCCTTGAGCAACATACTCTGCAGTCTGCCCAGGGCACGGCTGTTAGGGCCGATGAACCAGTTCTCGCCGGCACTGTTTAGGATCTGATCCCCCGGATCGGCCTCCAGGTAAAGCACCGGGATCTGAGCCTTGGCCGCCTCGTGCAGTACCGGCGCGGTATTGGCCGGCACGATGGCATGTATGGCGATGGCATCGGGTTTGCTCTCACCGTGCCCGAGCATCTCCACTAACTGGGTAAGGCCGGTGGTGCCGCAGCCGTTCTCCACCTTGATATGCCGGGCGTAGGCGGCGTCCTTGAGCACTCTGAGCTGGTACTGACTGTATTTGCAGCGATCGGCATAGTGATAAATCATGGTCCGGCCGCCGGCTGCCTGAGCCTCAGGCAACCAAAGAAAAATCAAGGCGGGGAGCGCACCGAGCAGGATGCTGAAGACGGCGTTAAGACGGGCAAAAACTGAGTGCATGCAAACATTCTCCGCACAGGCTATGCTTCGCTCCCGCAGGCAGCCTGAGGGAACACTCGTAGGTTTTTGTTCTTCTTATAGCTACTGTTAATGAAAACTTACCGGAGCGTATACCCCAGCGTACGGACCCGGTATATAAAAACAAAGCCGGACGGGAACACACCGCCACAGCACATTTTCAAGTTTAAGTGGAAACGGGCGCAGATGACAACACCCGGCTATGTAAAAGTCAACTCAGCTCTCAGGCAGGCAGCTGCGCCCCGGTGTTTTCAGGCCTGAGCGGTACCGCCCACGGTGATGGTGTCGATTTTCAGCGTAGGCTCGCCTATGCCAACCGGCACCACCTGACCTGCTTTGCCGCAGGCACCTACGCCGTGGTCAAACTCCAGATCGTCGCCCACCATGGAAACCTGTTTCATGGTCTCGGGGCCGTTGCCAATCAAGGTCGCTTTTTTGACCGGCTCGGCGATTTTACCGTCGCGGATGAGGTAGGCCTCGGAGGTGGAGAACACGAACTTGCCCGAGGTGATGTCCACCTGTCCGCCCTGGAAGTTTACTGCGTAAAGCCCGTTCTTGACGCTGCCGATGATTTCCTCCTTGCTGTAGTCCCCGGGCAGCATATAGGTGTTGGTCATGCGCGGCAGCGGCAGAGTGTTGTAGGCTTCGCGCCGACCGTTGCCGGTTGTGGCCTGCTTCATCAGCATGGCGTTCTGCCGGTCCTGCATGTAGCCGCGCAGCACTCCCTTTTCGATGAGCACGTTGTGCCCGGGCGGGGTGCCCTCGTCATCGCAGGAGAGCGAGCCGCGACGCTTGGGGAGCGTACCGTCGTCGATGATGGTGCAGGACTTTGAGGCTACCTGCTGACCGATGAGCCCGGTAAAGGCCGAGGAGCCGATGCGGTTGAAGTCTCCCTCCAGACCATGGCCCACCGCCTCATGAATGAGCACGCCCGGCCAGCCGGCGCCCAACACCACGGTCATGGGGCCTGAAGGGGCGTCCAGTGCCTCCATATTGACCTGAGCGATGCGCACCGCCTCGCGGGCCAGAGCGGCGCTCTCATGATTGCGCATGATCTCAGGGAGCATCTGCGCCCCGCCTGCCGAGGCCTGACCGCGCTCACGGCGTCCTTTCTGCTCCATCACCACCTCTACCGAGATGCTGCAGACCGGTTTGATGTCACAGCTAAGCCGCCCGTCCGTATCTAAGATGAGCACCACCCGGTAGCTGCAATTTAAGGCGGCCATTACCTGGGTTACCCGGGGATCAAGCGCGCGGGCCTCCCGGTCGAGCCGCTCCAGGATGGCGGCCTTCTCCTCACGGCTGTAGGACGAAATGGGGTTGTCGGCTGAATAAAGTGCCTTAACCGGCTGTGCCCTGACTTTAATCTCCAGACCCTGACCCTGCTCTGAGCTGATGGTACGTGCCGCCTTGCAGGCCTCCTGCAGAGATTTGAGATCCAAAGAGTCGGAGTAGGCAAAACCGGTCTTGGCCCCGTGTACGGCGCGTACCCCCACCCCCTGACGTATGTCAAAGGAGCCACTTTTGACGATGCTCTCTTCCAGGACAAAAGACTCATTGGCGCTGTGTTCAAAGAACAAATCACCAAAATCAAGGGTACGCTCTCCTAAGATCTGCAGGGCAGCGGCAGCCTGCTGCACGCTGAGATCGCTGTTGTTGAAGAGTATGCGCTCGCAGAGCTGCTGATTTTGCATGATGTGCACCTCAGAATGGATGTTTTGGTCCCGAAAAATTGACATGCCCAAATAATGTGGTGGGGACGATCTCAGCAAGGCCGGACTTGGAACAGATCCAGCTCGCTCAGCATGGTGCGCACCTCGCACAGCGGCAGACCCACCACCGAGCTCACCGAGCCGTTAACGCTGCGGATCAGGGCACTGGCCTGTCCCTGTACGGCGTAGGAGCCCGATTTGCCCTCGTACTCGCCGCCGTTTACGTACCACCACACCAGTTGCGGGGTGAGTTCGGCAAAGGTCACCTCGCTGCGCACCACCTGTGCCTTCTTAAGCTCGCCTAATCTTAAGCACACTGCCGTGAGCACCTCATGGGTACGTCCCGAAAGAGTCATGAGCATGTCAAAGGCTCCCTGGCGATCCGCAGCCTTGCCCAACACCCGGCCGTCGCAGGAGATCACGGTATCAGCCGCGAGCACGGCTGCCTCAGGATAAAGCTGCTGCACCGCCGCGCTCTTGAGCGCGGCCAAGCGCGCGACCAATTGCGCCGGGGTCTCGCCCGGCAGAGCGCTCTCATCCACCTGCGGGGGGTGGATCTCAAAATTCACTCCCAGCTTTCCCAGCAGTTCGCGACGTTGCGGCGAAGCCGAGGCTAAAATCAGCTTTATCTCAGAGTTCACGCTGGGCATCCTCCGGCATGACGCTGAAGATGGCGCAGAGCATGGAACATAAGCCGTACACCACCGGCCAGAGCACAGCGGTGAGCAGCGCCGGGATCACGAAAGGCGCGTCATAGACATTCTGCCCGATGACGTGTTCCAGCCAGTAGCCTATGACATTGGCCAACAGGTTGATGACACCGATGATGATGGTCTGCTGCCACAAAGAATAGCTGGCAAAATTACGAAACTGCGAGCCTATCAGGTAAACCTGCGCGGCAAAGAGCAGCGCGTGCACGCCTAAGGGGGCGCCGCTCAGGAGATCAAGCAGCAAGCCGGCCACCCAGGCAATCTCCACGTTGAACCAGGAGCGGCGCAGAGTGGTAAAGAAGATGCACAGCAGCACCAGCAGATCGGGTCGGTTGGCATTTAGGAAGTCGGGAAAGCGTACGATATGGAACACCAGCGCCACCATGAGCAGCGGTACGAACACGATGAGAGCGCTGTGGCGGGGCTCGCGGTTATCAGTCATGAGCCGCCTCCTTTGTTTTTTCTTTCTTCTTGACTGACGCAGGATCGATGTCCAAGGTCTCGGTGCCCATGGCTGCATCAGGTTTTGACATGGACTCTATCAGATCTTTGATACGCTGCTGGCGCAGGGCCACTTTGCTGTCGGTTGGCTCCTTGGGAGCGATGTTCTGCTTAGGATCGTCATTTTCGGCGGGGTTTTGGTACCACAAAAGCAGCACGTAGCGCATCTTGTCGATATCCACCATCGGACGGGCCTTGATGAGAGCAAAGGGCTGGGATTCGGAAAAACCGATGGAAGAGACCACTGCCACCGGGTAGCCGCTGGGGTAGACGCCTCCCAAACCCGAGGTCAACAGCAGATCTCCTTCGCGCACATCGGCACTGCGCGGCACATTGTTGATGAGCAGCTCATCCTGGGCCCCTGAGCCGACGGCTAAGGCGCGCATGCGGGTGCGGCTGTTGACCACCGGAACCGAACTGCTGGGATCGCTGAGCAAAAGCACGCGGGAGAAGGAGTAACTGGTGGAAATTACCTGGCCTACCAGCCCGGCATCGGTGATGACCGGCATGCTTTCCTTAACTCCGGCCTGGGTGCCGCGGTTGATGACCACGCGGTGCAGGTAGGGATTGGAGTCCACGTCCAGCACCTCGGCGAACAATCTTCGGGGAGCGTCGCGCGAGGGAGAGTTGAGCAGTCGTCGCATGTCTTCGTTTTCAGTTTCGAGGGAGCGCAGACGCATGATTTCGGCGCGCTGCTCGAAGTTCTGAGAGGAGAGCTGTTCATTTTCCTCCAACAGCTCGCTGTGGCTTTTAAACTGTTTGGAGAAGACCGAGGATACTTTATGGGGGGAATCGGCAAAAGCCAGTACCGGATAGAGCGCGGTCTCCAGGTAATAGCGAAAATCGTTGAGTGCCTTGGATCTGAGGTCAACTGCCATCACTCCGATGGACAATATCACCACCAGAGCAAAGCGTATATGAATTATCAGACCTGACTGCTCGGGTTTGCTCACCGTGCGCTCTCAACAAAAATCCCGCCGTCTTGGCGAGGGCGGGATCTGCTTTTTATTCAAAAATCTCGCTGTCCTGCGAATCGTAACGCTCCAGGGCCATACCGCCGCCGCGGGCCACGCAGGTGAGCGGATCTTCGGCAATCACCACCGGAATGCCGGTTTCCTCACGCAGCAGTTTGTCGAGATTGTGCAACAGCGCACCGCCGCCGGAGAGCATCATGCCGTGCTCGCAGATATCCGCCGCCAGCTCAGGCGGGGATTTTTCCAGAGCGGTTCTTACCGCGCTGACGATGCCGCGGATGGGATCGGAGAGTGCCTCCAGGATCTCGTTGGAGTTGAGCGTGAAGGAGCGGGGTACGCCTTCCACCACCGAACGGCCGCGCACTTCCTTTTCGTGCATCTCCTGTTCGGCATAGGCAGAGCCTATCTCAATTTTGATCCTCTCGGCCGTGACCTCACCGATATCGTAGCGCTTGGTGTTGCGCACGTAGTCGATGATGGCCTGATCGAAACGGTCGCCGCCGATACGTACCGAGCTTGAGTACACCACACCGTTTAAGGAGATGATGGCAACCTCGGAGGTGCCGCCGCCGATGTCGATGATCATCGAGCCGGCAGCCTCTGAGACCGGCAGACCGGCGCCGATGGCGGCAGCCATGGGCTCGGAGATCAGGTAGACCTCACTGGCTCCGGCGCCTTCCACCGACTCGCGGATGGCACGGCGTTCCACCTGCGTGGCACCGCAGGGCACGCACACCAGCACGCGCGGGGAGGGTTTGAAGGGGAAGTAATGAGAGCTGCTCAGCACCTTGTCGATGAAGTACTGCAGCATTTTTTCGGTGTACTGGAAATCGGCGATCACACCGTCTTTCATGGGGCGGATCACTTCAATGTTATCGGGGTTGCGGCCGAGCATTTCCTTGGCAGCCTTGCCGACGGCATCCACTTTGCGCTGGGCCCCGCCGGCGCGGTCGATGCGTACCGCCACCACGGAGGGCTCATTGAGCACTATGCCCTTGTTCTTGACGTATACCAGGGTATTGGCAGTTCCCAGATCGATGGAAAGATCGTTGGAGAACATGCTGCGTAATTTTTTGAACATTTAAAAAGTAAACCACTAGCAATCACGGCAACGCACCTAGGCGCGGCACCGCATAATCTTAGCTTAGCTGCACAGGAGAAAAACAGGGAACACCATTATCTGACCAAAGAACAAGCAGATGTTCGGGGTAATTTTTATTCTGTGCGCGATACCACCAAAAGTGGCCAGCTGAGATGGCGCCCCTTTGGCTAAATTCGGCTAAACAGTATAACACAGCCCCCAATAATAATTTCCGCTAAGTTGCCTAAAGAGGAGCGGGACTGTCCTCTCCTCTCTGCATGCCTCAGAACGGAATATCATCATCGGCGGTGCCGGGGTTGACGATGTCGGGCTCCTTAAGCGGTGCGCTCGTGCCCGGTACCACTTCGGCCGGAGCACTGCCTGCACCGGCGGGAGCAGTGTTGAGTGCACCGTATCCCGGGGGTTGCGCTGCCGGAGCGCCATAAGCAGGTGCTGCAGGCTGACTGCCATAGGCCGGCGCCTGAGGCTGAGGTCCGTACCCGGGCGTCGCAGAGGGGGCCGCGCCGTACCCGGGCTCGGCGGCCGGGGTCGCTCCATAGGCAGGATTCTGAGGTGCAGCTCCATAGCCCTGGTTGGACTGAGCGCCGTAGCCGCGGTTGCCATAGCCTGAGCCGTTGTTCGGATAGTTGGCGGCATTGGGAGCGCCGTAGCCCTGGTTGGTCGGAGTACCGTAGCCCCCACCAGAGAAGGAACTGTCGCCCCACTCATCGTTCTGGGCCTGGGAGGCCTCGCGATTTTGGCTGCGTCCACCCAGAAGTTGCAATTCAAAGGCATGAATTTCAGTGATGTAACGTTTGACCCCCTGCTTGTCCACGTAGTTACGAGTGCGAAGTCTGCCTTCGATATAGACCTGAGTGCCGGTGTGCACGTATTGGGATGCTACCCCTGCCAGGCGATTCCACAGCACGATGCGATGCCATTCGGCAAAATCCTGTTGCGAGTTTTGATTGTTGTAGCCCCCGCCTTCTCCCTGGCCGCTGTTGCTGCTGCCGCGGTACTCGTTGGTGACAACGGACAGATTGGCTACCTGTCCTGCGCTGGTATCGCGCACCTCAGGCTCGCGCCCCACGGTGCCGACGATGATGACTTTATTGACGCCTCTCATGTGTATGTATGTCCCAAGGCCGGTAGTGCGTGACAGTTGACTTTGAGAAGCAAACTGCGTTGCAGAGCCTTATTCAGTGATGAATGGATAAAACGCCTCGGCGGGTCCAAGCAGACAGCTCAAGCCCTATCCTGTGGCAGATTATAGCGCAAGGAGAGTGCTGTGCCGAATCCTGTGAAAGGCACAGTTTGCCTAGGGTGCCCGGCAGGTCACAGCATCGTGCCTAGGCAATAGGCTAAATTAGCCGCAGGCCCACTGCGTTTGCTGCTTTGGGTCATAAGGTTTGCAAGATACGAGGAAATTTAGCATGTTCAGAAAAAAACTTTGGGTAATGGCGGCATTTTCGGCGGCCTTAAGCGGGGCCGTGGCGGCACAGCCGGTGCCGCAGCTGACGCTTCATGACGGGCTTACAGTACCGCAGTTAGGTTGCGGGGTGTGGGAACTCGACGGCAGGGAGGCTTACGCTTCGGTAAGCGCGGCCATCAAGCTGGGCTACCGGCTCATCGATACCGCGCAGTACTATCAAAACGAGGCTGAGACCTACCAGGCGGTGCTCGACAGCGGTATACCGCGTAGCGAGTTTTTCATCACCAGCAAGCTCAACCCGCGCTACAGCAGCGAGCAGGAGATCAGAAAGGCTCTGGACCGCAGTCTGCAGAATATGGGCGGCACTATCGATCTCATGCTCATTCACTGGCCCTTCGGCGCTGATGAACTGGCCTGGAGAATTATGGAAGAGTACGTGCGCGCGGGCAAGTTCAAGGCCATCGGCCTGAGCAATTATCATCCCGATGCCTTAAAGCGTATGCTGAAGATTGCCACCATCAAGCCACAGGTCAACCAGATTGAGTTTCACCCTTACAATTCAAAGCTTGATGAGCTGGCGCAGAACCAAGATCTGGGTGTCACGGTGGAGGCGTGGTCGCCTTTGGGGGCAGGGCGGCAGAAAGTCATGGCCGATCCGGTGATTGAAAGTATTGCTAGGGCACACGGCAAGAGTACGGCGCAGGTCATTCTGCGCTGGGACATCCAGCATGGAGTTATCACCATTCCGCGCTCACGTAATCCCCGGCACCTGCAGGAAAATATCGAGGTGGGGGATTTTGAACTTAGCGCGCAGGAGATGCAGGATATTGACGCGCTGAACAAAAACGCGGCCTTGTGGGATATCTGAGAGTAGCCCTTCCTTCAAAGGGCCTTACCCGGTGCGTCGCAAAACAGCACCTAGGTGTTGTCTTTGGCGGTGTGATAACTGGGCGTGATGTGCTCTTAGGTGTGGTTCGAGTGCCGGTCAGAAGACAGGCTGTGACCTGGCTTGGTGCTTCAAAAAGCCATCTGCCCGCGCTTCCCTGCGCGGGCAGGGGTAGGTCAGCGCTTATTCGCCAGGCTGCGATGATGTTTGCGAGTCTTCGCCTGCCAGTTCGTCTGAGCTCGTGTTTTGCTCTAATTCCTCCCGATATAATGCCAACACATTCTTTAGACTTATAAGCTCCTTTAGTCGTTCGGCGTACGCTTTCGCTCTGCCTTCTAAAAGCCCTTGCGTGTAGCCGGCGCTGTAACACTGCCGACCGAACCACAGTAAACCCATGGTCCACACATCAAACCTAGTGCTTTTAACTTTCGGCGATTTTGGCCCTGCACCGTCAGAGGCCCCGGCCGTCAGTGACAAGGTCATCTCAGGAACCTTGATTAGATAAGGCTTCAAGACGGGCCTTGTAGGTCTCAAGTTCCCTGGTAAGCCGCTCAATCTCACTCTGAGATTCAGCCCGACCCTCAGCTAGCCCATCAGACCGACACCGTAGTCCGAACCACAGCAAATCCATGGTCCACACGTCAAACCTAGGGCTTTTAACTTTCGTCGTTTTTGGTTCTGCACTGTCAGAGGACCAAGCCGTCAGTGACAAGGTCATCTCAGGAACCTTGATTAGATAAGGCTTCGAGACGGGCCTTGTAGGTCTCAAGTTCCCTGGTAAGCCGCTCAATCTCACTCTGAGACTCGGCCCGACCCTCGGCCAGACCCTCGGCCAGACCCTCGGCCCGACCCTCGGCTAGGCCCTCCGCCCGACCCTCAATCCGACCCTCATCCCGACCCTCGGTCCACCCATCCGCCCGACACTGCCTGCCAAACCACAACTTTTCCATGGTCCAGGAATTAAAGTGCTCAAGTTCGTTGGGGTCTTGTCTTATTTTGTGCAGTTCCATGTCAATCTCCTTGGTTAAGCTGTCAGTTGGTTGACCGTCATGGCAATATAACAAAAACGCTTTTAATGCCGGATCTGCAGCGTTATGGTGTCCTCTGGCATTAAAGTAAAGACGCAATGCGCGATCGCGTCCGCGCAGTTGGGGTGCCTGCTCGCAGGTTGAGCTGAAGATATAGCAGGGCAGGCCAAGTCCAAAAGGATCAACTTGACACAGCCAGATTAGCCGAGAGCCGGGCAAATCGTAATACTCACTCCCAGGTTCAAGCAAATCCTTGTCGAGCATGGCACTGTAGAAACGGCTGCGCAGTTCCCAGGCGCCCTGCGGTTCCTGATAGGTCTGGGCTTCAATGAGTAAGATGCGCTCATCAGTCGTACGTACGCGCAGATCAAAGCGCACGCCATGGTGAGTGCCGTTGTCAATTTGCAGCTCATGTTCGGGTTTTCCCTCAAATTCTAGATCTTTCTCTCCGAGCAGCAAGCACAGCATTTTCTTTAGCAGATCGGGGCGGCGCCGCATTATGGTGCGGAACATGTATGAACTCATGAAAGTGAGCGCGGCAAAATCGCGACGATTTTGCTCACTGTAGCTGTTCAAACGCTCAACAAAAGGATCTTTAGAGGTATCTGGCACTGTCATCGCATTCCTCCTTAAACTATTATAGTGGGTGGTTGAATTTTTGCCAAAGCAGATGGTTTGAAATTATGATGTGAAAAATGTATTCGATGAAAGTTTCAAGGATTTGACAGACTGAAGGAGAGGATGCCACTGGGCAGAGGCCCGCGCTATAATTGACAGCTGATTTTAACTGCCCCGCTATGCGGGAAGAAGTACCGTATCGTTTGAGACCGCCATGCAAAACATTGTGATCCGCGGAGCCCGCACCCATAACCTCAAAAATCTCTACTTGGAACTGCCCCGGCATAAACTGTGTGTAATCACCGGACTGTCGGGGTCAGGCAAGTCCTCCATCGCCTTCGATACCCTCTATGCCGAAGGACAGCGGCGTTACGTGGAGTCACTCTCCTCCTATGCCCGGCAGTTTCTCTCGCTGATGGACAAGCCGGACGTGGACTCCATTGAGGGACTTTCACCGGCCATTTCCATAGAGCAGAAATCGACCTCCCACAACCCCCGTTCCACTGTGGGTACCATTACCGAGATCCACGATTATTTAAGGCTGATGTGGGCGCGTATCGGGCAGGCGCGCTGTCCGGATCACGGTACGGTACTCAAGGCGCAGACCGTTACGCAGATGACCGACGCGGTGATGCAGCAGCCCGAGGGTACCCGCTGCATGATCCTCGCTCCGGTGGTGCGCGGCAGAAAAGGCGAGTACAAGCAGCTCTTTGCCGATCTGGCCAAGCAGGGCTTTATCCGGGCCAGGGTGGACGGCAGTCTTTACGATCTGGCCGATCCCCCGGATCTGGCGCTGCGCGTCAAGCACGACATTGAACTGGTGGTGGACCGTTTCAAGGTGCGCGCGGATATCAGACAGCGCGTGGCCGATTCGCTAGAAACGGCCCTTAAGTATGCCGAAGGGTTGGCCTTGTGCGTGCCCATGGACGAGCACACCCCGGAGCAGGAACTGCTGTTTTCCTCCCATTACTCCTGCCCGGTATGCGGTTATTCCATTCCCGAGCTGGAACCGCGGGACTTTTCCTTCAACAATCCTCACGGCTCCTGCCCCAAATGCGACGGCCTAGGCTCGCAAATGGTCTTTGACGTCAGCAAAATAGTGCCCAAACCGGAAAAATCCGTGTTTGACGGGGCCATCGTGGGCTGGGATCGGCGTTACATGTTCTACTATCGCTTCCTAGATCAGGTGGCGCGCTTCTATCACATAGACGTGCACAAACCCTTCAAGGATCTCACGCCCGAACAGCAGAGCATCTTCTTAAACGGTACCGGTACCACCCCGGTTCCCATGGAGTTTCACTCCCCGGCCGGTAACAAGGTCGAAAAACGCCTGGAGCCCTTTGAGGGCGTGATCCCCAATTATGAGCGCAGGCTGCATGAGACTGATTCGGAGTTCGTGCGCGACTATATCGCCAAGCTCATGACGCCGTTGCCCTGTCCCGAATGCGGGGGCAAACGCCTCAAAAAGGAATACTGTCATGTCTTTGTGGGCGGCCGCTCCCTGCCGGACATAAGCTCGCTCTCCATCGTGGAGGCCTATGAGTTCTTCAGCAAGCTGAGTTTAAGCGATCAAGATCAGAACATTGTCGCCCGCCTGCTCAAGGAGGTGCGCAACCGCCTGCAGTTTCTCATCAATGTGGGACTGGGCTATCTCAACCTCTCACGCTCGGCCGAAACGCTCTCGGGCGGGGAATCGCAGCGCATCCGTCTGGCAAGTCAGATCGGCGCGGGTCTGAGCGGTGTGATGTACGTGTTGGATGAGCCCAGTATCGGCTTGCACCAGCGCGACAACAGCAAGCTCATCGAGGCACTCAAGAATCTGCGTGATCTGGGCAACAGCGTGATCGTGGTGGAGCATGACGAGGAGACCATGCGCAGTGCCGATGCCATTATTGATGTGGGCCCCGGGGCCGGTGTGCACGGCGGGGAGGTGGTGGCGCAGGGCAGCGTGGCCGATCTGGAGGCCAATCAGAACTCGCTTACCGGGGCCTACCTGGCCGGACGGCTTAAAATAGAGATCCCCAAGAAAAGACTCAAGCCCAAAAAAGGCCAGGCTCTTAAACTGTGCGGCTGCCGGGGCAACAATCTCAAGAACATCACCGTGGAGTTTCCCGCAGGTCTTTTCATCGTGGTGACCGGCGTGTCAGGATCGGGCAAGTCCACGCTGGTGAACGATACCCTGGTGCGCAGCGCCGAGCGGCGTTTGAACGGGGCCTCGGCCAACGATGATCCGGCGCCCTGCGACGGCATTGAGGGCTGGGAGAATTTCGATAAGGTCATCTGCATTGACCAAAGCCCCATCGGCCGTACCCCCCGATCCAATCCCGCCACCTATGTGGGGCTTTTTCAGGACATCAGAAACCTCTTCGCCAAAACCCCGGAGGCGAGGGCACGCGGTTACGATCCTGGACGTTTTTCCTTCAATGTCAAGGGCGGACGCTGCGAGGCCTGTCAGGGCGACGGCACCATCCGGGTGTCCATGAACTTCCTGCCGGATGTCTATGTGCAGTGCGAGGAGTGTCATGGGCAGCGTTATAACCGCGAGACCTTGGAGGTCAAGTACAAGGGCAAGAACATCTCCGAGGTGCTTAACATGAACGTGGATGAGGCGCTGGAGTTTTTCAGTGCCGTTCCGCCGATTGCCTCCAGGCTGCGTACTTTGGTGGATGTGGGGTTGTCTTATATAACCTTGGGGCAGGCTGCCACCACCTTCTCCGGCGGGGAGGCACAGCGCATCAAGCTCTCCAAGGAACTCTCGCGCCGGGCCACCGGGCGTACGCTCTATGTGCTGGACGAGCCTACTACCGGGCTGCACTTTCATGACGTAAAGCAGCTCTTGAAGGTGCTCTTTGAGCTGCGCGATCAGGGCAATACCGTAGTGGTCATCGAGCATAATCTGGATGTGATCAAGTCCGCCGACTACCTCATCGACTTAGGTCCTGAGGGCGGTGACGGCGGCGGCACCGTGGTGGTGACCGGCTCGCCCGAGGAAGTGGCACAATGTGAGAAATCCTACACCGGACAGTTTTTAAAGCCGGTGCTGGCACGCGGTTATTGATGAAGTGGCAGAGGAAGATGAGATGACCGAGCAAGTATTAAACGCTACCGAATTTGCCGCAGTGCTGGCGTTAAACGCCGAGTACCGGCAGGCATTTTTTCTCAATAAATGCAAGGAGCAGGGGTTGTTCTACATTCTGGTGCAGGAGGAAGGGCCCTATTTGCTGGAGGATGCCGAGGATACTGCAGGCGCTACCGCTCAGAGCGAGGATGACACCCAAAGCCGCGCTCAGGTGCTGCCGGTGTGGAGCCACCGGCAGCTGGCCGAGCATTACTGCAAGAGCCTGGGACTTGAGCAAACTACCGTGCAGTCCGTTACTTTGGAGGTGTGGCATACTCAGTGGTCACCCCTGTTGACGGAAAATAAGGTGCTGCTGGGTTTTATGCCGCTGGATGAGCACAGTGAGTTTGCCACTGAAGAGCCGGATCTGCTCTGAGCGTGCAGACGTCACGGCGCACGCCGTCTGTCGCCAGC
Organism: Succinivibrio sp.; assembly: GCA_017469335.1. Taxonomy (GTDB): domain Bacteria; phylum Pseudomonadota; class Gammaproteobacteria; order Enterobacterales; family Succinivibrionaceae; genus Succinivibrio. The sequence continues at coordinate 15,867 of JAFUGP010000094.1, forward strand.
CTGTGACAATGGCAGGTTTTTAGCCTCTGATTTTGTCCACTTCTAGCTTTTCATTTTGTCCTCGATCTAGCCTGCGATTTTGTCACCGCCGTGATTGGCCTTGTGGACAAAAAAAATGAGGCCCTCTGTAC
>JAFUGP010000095.1 GCA_017469335.1 Succinivibrio sp.
ATCTCCCGGTTGGGTATGCGCAGTATCCTGAAGTCCGGATCGCCAAAGTTATCAGGCTCGGCACTTAAGTAACCTAAGTGGGTGAGCAAGGTCAGTACGTCATCGCGGCTTTTGAAGGTAGTCATGTCATTTTCAAAGGTACTGACATCCACTCTGACAGTCTCTCCCGCCAGCAGTTTTACTATCTCATCCTTAAGACCCTGGTGGTTAAGCTTGAGATAAGCGGCCAGCGCCTCCCAGGTCTCGGTGCGGGTCCAGTAACTGCGAAACTCCCTGTCAACCAGAGCATTGACCACCGAGTTGGGGTTGAAGATGTGTTCGGCTCTGCCAATGGTGTAGCCGTCATACCATTGTTTCATCATCTCAAAGCTGATGTCGTTGTGAACGCACAAAGAGCTCACTTCGTCCTCTGTAAAGCCCAGATAAGGTGCGAAGACACCCGGATTGGTCACCTCATACTCTTTGAACATGTTAATTGCGCTGTGCTTGCCGTATTTTTTGATGGGCAAAATGCCGGTCAGGTAAGCGAGGGCTATATAGGACTTGCCCTTGAACAGGCCTTCGAGAAAATCCAAGTAGGCCTTGATATCCGCATCAGGGGCCTTTTCTCTCATCACGCAGTCCCACTCATCGATGATGACCACGAACTGCCTTTTGCCGTAAGCACAGGCATCCTGCAGTTCCAGGTTGAGATCCCCATCTTTTGAGTACTTAAGTTCAGGATAGAGTTGCTTAAGTTCCCGTCCGATGATGTCTCCGAGCCAGCTTTTGAGTTCATCTAAGTCATGGTGACAGCGGCTGAACTCATCGTTCATATTGATGAAGATGACGTGGTATTGATTGAGGTGGGTACGGTAGCTCTCATCTTGGGCAATTTGCAGGGGAGCAAAAAGCTCTGCACTGTCTCCCTGACCATAGTAGGCACAGAGCATCTCGGCCGTTACGCTCTTGCCAAAACGCCGGGGGCGGGAGATACAGACGAACTTGCGGTCTTCATCATTTACACAATTGTTAAGCTCATGGAGTATCGGAGATTTATCCACCAGACGTCCCGATTTAACTCGCCGTTCAAAAGCCTGGTGGTCAGGATTTAGGTAATTTGCCATGGGGGTCTCCTGAATGTTTTGTGTCCAAAGCGCAGAGTCTTACCACTGCAGGCCGGTGGAACACCTGCCAACGGCAGTGCTGCGCTGATACGGATCGGTCTTACCACTGCAGGCAGGGGGAACACCGCAGGCGTTCCCTGTCCATGAGTGAAAAAGCTGCGCAAAAGCAGTTTTGACCTAGCATTATTTCTTTTTTTGCTGCGCCTCTCGCGCCTGTTTGGCCTGCAGCAGGCGTTGTTCACGCTCGCTCAGCGGCGGATGGAAGTGATCTATTTTCTCGGGCTTGGGATCGTAGTCCACCACCATGCCGCCGCTGCCGTCTGGTTTTAAATGCGTGCCGGAGAACTCATAGTAGTAACCTCCGTGCCCGTCAGGACGCAGATGCTCCCCGGTGGAATCATCACACCAGCCCCACACCCCGTCATGGGAGAGATGGCGGCTGTGATCGGTATTGAAATACCCGCCGCCGTTGTCGGGGATAAAGCGATCCCCGACCTTACCCCATGCAGGGGTACAGAACAGCCCCAGCAGCAGGACACACCATACCCCACTGTTTTTAGTGTGACGCCCTACTCTGCGAGGTCTTTTACCTGACACTTTGACCCGCCTGAGACTGTTTGCAGATATCTTCAACGCGGCTTACGCCCGTAGCGGGCGGCCAAAAGATAGATTTGTTCGCAGTCACTGCGCTTTAACGAGACAAAATGCCCCTCAAGCCGATCCTTCTCATCCACGCCCAGCACATTTAAAAGTCTGGGAATGTCCTCTTCTTTGGCCCCGATCTCGTCAAAGGAGAGCGGCATGCCTATTTCCTTATAAAAGGAACGCAGCGCGGCGATGCCGGCGCGGGCGGTACGCTCGGGCTCCTCGAAGTCCATCTCACAGCCGAATACCCGGGTGGCAAACTGCGCAAAGCGCATCACATCGTGATTTAGGTTGTACTCCATCCAGGCGGGGAAGATCACAGCCAGACCTGCGCCGTGGGCTACGTCGTAAAGCGCCGAGAGTTGGTGCTCCAGATGATGCGAGGCCCAGTCCTGCTCGCGCCCCACCCCGCAGCTGTTGTTATGGGCCAGCGTGCCGGCCCACATGAGATTGGCCCGGGCATCGTAATCGTAGGGATCAGCCATGACCTGACGGCCGTTCTCCACGATGGAGAGCAGCACTGCCTCGCACAAGCGGTCAGTCAATGAGACCCCGCGGGTATTGGTGAAATAGCGCTCCATCACATGAGCCATCATGTCGGTGATCCCGCAGGCACTTTGATAGGGAGGCAGCGTAAAGGTCAGCTCGGGGTTGAGCACGGCAAAGGCCGGTACATTCTGCGGGCAGTTATGGCCGCTCTTGATCACCTTGCCGTCCACTTCCTTCTCGATGACGCAGCTGTCAGAGCCCTCGGAGCCGGCAGCGGTCAGAGTCAGCACACAGCCCACCGGCAGAGAGTGTTCCGGCTTGGCCTTTTTTAAGTGAAAATCAAAAAAATCCCCCGCATAAGGCACACCGTTGGCCACAGCCTTGGCGGTGTCGATGACCGAGCCGCCGCCCACGCCCAAGATAAGATCCACTCCCTGAGAGCGGGCCGTCTCAATGCCGGCGTAGACGAGGTCTGCCCGGGGGTTGGGTTTTACTCCTTTAAGCTCGAAGAAACTCAATCCCTCGCGCATCAGCGAGGTGCGCACGCGCTGCAACAGGCCGCTGCGCTCGGCACTGCCCTGACCGGAAACCAACAACACCCGGGAGCCGCCGGCGGCCTTGACATAAGTGCCGACGCTATTTTCCACCCCCCGGCCGAAATAGACATGGGTGGGTTTGCAGTACTCGAAATTATCCATGGTGTGCTCCTTGAAATCACGTTCGCCTGCCTGGGGTTTATCTCCGCGTTGCAGCCACTTTCCAACCGTCATTATAGGACCGTGGGGCCTGAGGGACCGCCGGCGGGTATCACAGGACGTTGCATTGTTGACTTATCTCAAAAAAAGCACAGACAAGCGATGTGCGGGACTTTAATTGGCGTTAGTATCAAGGCATGCAGGAGTTTTCAGGCAGGTACTGATCTGCCCGAAGTTAGCAAGGAAACAAAAGATTATGCGTAGCAAACGCTGTTTAGCGCTTATCGCGGGTCTGGCCCTGTGCGGGACGGTGCTCGCTGATAACGATCTGATGATTCTCCAGCAGGAGTGTGACCAGGGTGACGGAGTCTACTGTACCCAGTTAGGCTATGCCTACGCCGAAGGCAAGAATGTCTCACAGGATCTGACCATTGCCGCCGTGCTGTTCAAAAAAGGCTGCGACAAGGGTGATGCCTTAGGCTGCGCCGCCATGCAGGTGCTCTTTGCCGAGGACCGGGCAGTGGATCAGACCACCGCCGATGCCCTCGATCAGCTGCGCGAGGTCTGCGATGACGGCCACAACTTAGGCTGCTCGGTCTTGGGCAGTTTCTACGTGGAAGGCTCGACCATGCGGCAGAATGACACCACCGCTTTCAATATCTTCAAGCGGGCCTGCGAGCAGAACGATTACGCCGCCTGCAATGAGTTAGGGCATCTTTACTATCAGGGCAAGGGCGTGGAGCGCAACTATGAGCTGGCCTTCCGTGCCTACAAGAAGGCCTGCGAGCACGGCAACTTTGAGGCCTGCAACTATCAGGGCTTCTGCTACGCCAGCGGCAAGGGCGTCAAACGCAACTACGACAAGGCCGCCGAGGTTTACGGCAAGGCCTGCGACGGCAAATCATCTTTAGGCTGTCTGCGCATGGGCGTCTCCCATTTCTTAGGCTACGGCGTCAAGCATGATTACTCCACCGCCCACGAGTATTTCACCAAGGCCTGCAATTTAGGCGATAAGCGCGGCTGCGAGGAAGCCTCGCGCCTGAAGGATGAAGGCTATTGAGCCTGATCTGGCGCACGGAGAGCGTCACCGCCGTAATCAATTTCTGAAATGGGCCTGCACTGTCGGTGCGGGCTCATTTTGCAAGGAGTCCCCCAAGAGACTCCGCTCAGGCCGCAAGGCCATCACCTGTCAATGAAAACGGTCCTGCTCTTTAAGAGCCCGAACCGAAAAAGGGAGATCATCATGTCAACCACAGTCGCGCGTTCAGCCCTCTGCCTGGCGGTGGGAGCGGCCTTAGGCTTAGGGGCGGTCGCTCAGACCGCCGCTGCCGAAAGTGCCGCCACCCCCTACTTCACCTGGAACAACGCTCTGGTGTATTTCGTCATCACCGATCGTTTCGCCAACGGCGCCCCCGGCAATGACGGGGCCTACGGCCGCCCCGATCATGACGGACGCGGCAACACCACCGCCACCTTCCACGGCGGTGACATCAAGGGACTCACCGACCATCTGGACTATCTCAAATCCTTAGGTGCCAGCGCGGTATGGATCAGCGCACCCTACGAACAGTCCCACGGCTGGACCGGCGGCGGTCCCTCCGGTCTTTACGCTCACTACCCCTACCACGGCTACTACGCGCTGGATTTCACCGCCATGGATGCGGCCATGGGTACCGTGGAGCAGTTCCGCACCTTTGTCAACGAGGCACATAAGCGCGGCATCCGGGTCATCATGGACGTGGTGATGAACCACAGCGGCTACGCCACCTTAAAGGACATGTGTGATTTCGGCTACGGTCAGACCAAGGACAATTGGGATCCCTGCAAGGATTGGGTGCCGAAGCCGCCTTTGAACTACCACCAAAAGCCCATCGACGAGAGCAAATCCGAGGCCTGGGATGGCTGGTGGGGCAAGGACTGGCTCATCTTCGGCGGCTACGGCGAGATTTGCGGGGCCGGCGTGGGCCTCAATGAGTGCATCGCCTTCTTGCCCGACTTCAAAAACTCCAACGCCCACGAGCCGGTGGTGTCACTGCCGCAGTTCCTGCTCAAGAAATGGCAGAAACCGCAGCCTGACTATGACATTCCCGCTGCCCTGCCCTACCGGCAGGGCCGGCACAGCGTGGCCGAGTTTCAGGCCGGCTGGCTCTCCTCCTGGGTTGAGGAATTCGGCGTGGACGGTTTTCGCTGCGACACGGCCAAGCACGTGACCAAACAGACCTGGAAACTCCTCAAGGAATACTCCCAGGCGGCACTGCAGCGCTGGCGCGAGAAAAACAAGGACCAAGATCCGGCGGCCTCCTGGACTGAGGATTTCTTCATGGTCGGCGAGCACTGGGCCTTCCAGAACGATCCTGACGACAACAGCGGCTACGCCTCCAAGGGCGGCTTTGACGCCATGATCGATTTCAGCTTCAACGCCGACGGCAAAGGCCTGGCACCCTGCTTCTACCCGCGCGAGAACACCTGGGACAGCTATGCCCGCATGTACGGCACAGGCGGGGCCAAACCGGCCCTGAACGCCTTAAGCTATATTTCCTCGCATGACACCTCGCTGTGCCGGCCCAAAGATCTCGATCAGGCCCTGACCGGGCTGATCCTGCTGCCGGGCATGGTGGAGCTCTTCTACGGGGATGAGACCGCCCGCAAGAACGACGGCGGCGGGATCAAGGATCGTGAGCAGGGCACCCGTTCGGACATGAACTTCCCGGTGGACATCGACAGCCAGAGTGTGTGGGCCGCGCATACCGACAGCTATGGCGGCAAGTTCTCGGTGAACACCACCGTGGAGCATGTGCAGAAGTTAGGACAGTTCAGGACCCGCAACCCTGCGGTGGGTGCCGGCACGCAGATCCGCCACGGCGAGCACACCGTATGCCGGCTCTACAAAGATCCGGTAAGCGGCTATGAGAACAAGGTGGTGATCTACACCGGTGAGGAGAACAGCATCAGCGTGCAGGACTGCTTTGTCAACGGTGATGTGCTGCAGGACGGCTACACCGGCACCAAGGTTACGGTGGAAAATGGCATGGTAAATCTCCCAGGCCACGGCAAGGTGGTGCTGTTGGAAACCTACCGCCCTCACTGATGAGTGCCTGATCAGGCACTGCGCCAGTTAACACAGCGCAAGCCCGACGCCCTAAGAGTTCTTCTTAGGGCGTTTTTTAACTGAGGCACGTCTTATCTCGCAGCCGCTTAACCTCTGTGGCAGATAAGCACAGGCAACATCTCCCCACCCCGTGGCCTGCATTGTGTACAATGATAAAAAGTAGAGGTGAGGCTGAGCGCACGGCGCAATCATCCCACCACCGCACATTATCATCAGGACCTCATCATGTTAACCGCCGACGAGCAGCGCAAGGCCGCAGAACAATTTGTCAGCAACTGGCAGGGCAAAGGCTATGAAAAAGGACAGTCTCAACCCTTCTGGCTGGCGTTACTCTCCCAGGTCTACGGCATAGAGCAGCCCGATCAATTCATTCGCTTTGAGGATCAGGTCCACCTCGATCACACCTCCTACATTGACGGCTATATCCCCAAAACCCGGGTCATGATCGAGCAGAAGGGCATACATCGTTCTTTAAGCGAGAAAATCAAACAAGCGGACGGCTCTTTCTTAACTCCCTTTGAGCAAGCCCAGCGCTATGCCGGTGAGATCCTAAATACCAAGGGCGCCTCGGCTCTGCCCCGCTGGATCGTGACCTGCAACTTTGAAGAGTTCCATGTGCACGACATGGAGCACCCCCGCGAAGATCCGGCGATTATCCTCTTAAAAGATCTCCCCAAGGAGTTTTACCGTCTGCAGTTCCTCGTTGATGAAGGGAGC
>JAFUGP010000096.1 GCA_017469335.1 Succinivibrio sp.
CAGGCGGATTTGCCAGGGGAAGGTGAACGAAGAGAAAATAAAAACGCGCAACACGGGACTGTGTTGCGCGGCAGTAGATCACACCATCATTGGTTGCAAGTCAGGGTGCTTTGGCTAAAATGGGCTGTGAATGGTAACGCGGCTGCCTCATTGGCGGCGCGGCCGGCGATGCCTTAGGCTACGCGGTGGAGTTCTCCACCATTGAAGACATCCGCGACAAATACGGCCCCGACGGCATCAGTCAGTACGAGCTCTCAGAAGGGGTGGCACTTATCTCCGATGACACGCAGATGACGCTTTTTACCGCCACGGGCTTGCTGCTGGGCACCACCCGCGGCAGGATGCGGGGCCTCATGGCGCCTTATTACACCTATGTGGGGCACAGCTATCAGACCTGGCTTCTGACGCAGACACGCACCTATCCGCTGCCTGAGGATGAGAGCATCTACAGCTGGCTGGCGCATGTCCCTGAGCTCTTTTCGCGTCGGGCTCCCGGCAACACCTGCTTAAGCGCCATCGCCACGGGTGAGTTCGGCACCATTGAGCAGCCTCTAAACCAGAGCAAGGGCTGCGGCGGGGTGATGCGGGTCGCGCCGCTGGGGCTGTATCACACCACCGATCTGGACGGGGCCAAGGTGGCGGCGCTCACCCACGGTCACGAACTGGGGTATATACCTGCGGCCACGCTGGTGCATATCATCAGGTGCCTGGCGCTGGAAAATCTCAGTGTGGAGCAGGCGGTGGCCTCGGCTAGGGCAGCCACCCAAAGGCTTTTTCCTCAGGCGCGGCATTTGCCTGATTTGCTCTCTTTGTTGGATAAAGCCGCCGAGCTGGCCGCAGCAGATCTTGATGATGCCACCTGCATCGGGCACTTAGGCGAGGGCTGGGTGGCCGAGGAGACTCTGGCCATCGCCGTGTACTGTGCGCTTAAGTACCCCGATGACTTTGACCGGGCCCTAAGGGCGGCGGTCAATCACTCCGGGGACAGCGACTCCACCGGCGCGGTGACCGGCAATATCCTGGGAGCGCACTTAGGGCTTAAGGGCATTCCCGCCAAATACCAAGAGCACCTGGAGCTGCGTGAGATCATTTTGGAGATAGCAACCGATCTGTGCCGTGACTGCCCTAATGAAGAGTATGCCCCACTGCAGGATGAGAGCTGGAACGAAAAATACTTCAGCCTGACCTACACTCCGGTGTCTGCGCTCTGACAGAGCTGCTTTGCAATGACGCTGCATGGGCAGCACCCGAGCTGTGGCAGCTGCACTCAGCGCTTAAGGCAGCTCTGAGTGCCGGTGGGGTGTAAACCAATAGGAATCGACAATAAGACGCCATGACAGCGCCCTGAGGTCTTTAAGATGAAACACAACTACGGTCTCACCATCAAAGCCGCTTTTTTGGGCTACGTGGTGCAGGCCATCGTCAACAATTTCCTGCCCCTGCTGTTTATTGAGCTGCAGCATGAGTACCGTCTCATGCTCTCGCAGATCACCTTTTTCATCACGCTCAACTTCCTCATTCAGCTGTTGGTGGATCTGCTCTCCACTCCGCTTATCAGAAAACTGGGCTACCGCCTCTCCATGCAGCTCTCCAACCTGTGCGTGATAGCAGGACTGCTGCTGTTGACCATCCTGCCCGATAAGTTTGACAACCACTACGCCGGCTTGCTGCTGTGCGTGTGCCTTTACGCCGTAGGCGGTGGTTTGCAGGAAGTGCTGGTAAGCCCCATCGTGGAGGCCTGTCCCACCAAGAACAAAGAGGCGGCCATGAGCCTGTTGCACTCCTTTTACTGCTGGGGACACGTGGGGGTGGTGCTGGGCAGCACACTGTTTTTCACCTTCTTTGGGATCGCGAACTGGCGGGTGCTGGCCCTGCTATGGTGCCTCATCCCGCTTGTTGATCTGGTGCTGTTCGTCATCGTGCCCATCGCGCAGTTAGAGGAAACCGCCCCGCAGCAGGGTAAGGGGCATTTCGCGCTGTTTTCCCATAGAATCTTCTGGATTTTGCTGCTGATGATGGTGTGCGCCGGGGCCTCGGAGCAGGCCGTAAGCCAGTGGGCTTCGGCCTTTGCCGAGCGCGGGCTGGGGATCTCCAAACAGTTAGGCGATCTGTTAGGTCCCATGCTCTTTGCCGTGTGCATGGGTATCTCCCGTACTATTTACGGGGTGCTGGGCGCGAGAGTGGATCTGCAAAAATTCATGAGCATCTCGGTAATGTTGTGCATTATTGCCTACCTGACGATCATCCTGGCCCCTGTACCGCTGCTCACCTTGGGGGCCTGCGCTCTTACCGGCTTTGCCGTGGGCATTTTCTGGCCGGGTACCTTCAGTCTGGCGGCCGCGCACTTAAAACACGGCGGCACGCTGATGTTTGCCCTGCTGGCACTTGGGGGTGATTTAGGCTGTGCCGGCGGTCCCACGCTCTGTGGCAGCATCATGGCTCTTACAGCCGACAACATGAGAGCGGGGATCGGCTCTGCGGTGATCTTCCCGCTCTTGCTGGGCCTGGGATTGTATCTCGTCTGCAGGCAGCGTAAATTAACTTGTTGAACGTCCAGAGCGGAATAGTCGGATCAAAAAGAATAATTCGTCTTCGTTATTTCTGCTCTTCCAATGACGATAAAGCGCATAGATAACGACACCAAAGATCAGGCCAAAAAATAAATCAAAGGCTATCAGTCCGGTTAGTTCCATGATATCTCTCCTGCAAGGTCTTAATTATTTTCGCTTCAGTTTTTTTTAAATCGCTCAATATCCAATGCCACAATAGGACAATTCCTACGGCTGTACCACAAGTAAATACAATAGCAGCCACAGTCAACCAGTGTCTAAATCCTATCAAATTGTCAGCATTGAAGTAGTAGCCTACACACGCAAGAAAAGCTCCCACCGCAAGCAATACCCCTAGTCGTAACATATTAAGTTCCTGGTTTCTTTGCTCTGTCCTTATTTTTAATGCCAAATCGAAAAGATATCTGTCATCTAATGATTCTTCATATGTTGTCATAGCTATCTTTAATCTTAACTCTATCCCGCAGTAAATTGCCTTTAAACATAATCTAACGCAATTATGGCACTAAATGAAAACTCTCTGAGCTTAACCTGCGGTGAGAGCAGAGCATAAACTCACGCTTTTATGCTCGAAGAGTATGTTCTTCAGTTGGCAGTTCACCTTATTGATATTGCATTTAAAGCAGGGCGATACGATAGTATTTGTCTTTGACGCTACTGGCTACTTAGGCTATGACAACGCTCCCTCTCCCACCGTTTTCATCCTTTCTGTCACCGATGCCAACACGACCAGGAGAGAATAAGCTCTGCGGTGATCTTCCCGCTCTTGCTGGGCCTGGAATTGTATCTTGTCTGCAGGCAGCGTAATGACGTGTTCTGAGCCTTAAGACTCGGTCTGACCGTATGAGCAGTACAGCTTAGGTTTGACGCCGAAGGTTTGCTGTGGGCTCTGTGTCATGATCCCCAATCCTGTTGGCTCCCGGGTGATTTTCCTTTTTTGCCTGATACCGGACAAGGCTTGATCATTCTCTGATATCTGCACCAAGGCACAACTTCGCCAACGCGCTGATCATACAATAGAGCCCATGTTTTAAGTGGCAGAGTACGCAATCCGGGAGGCGATAATGAGCAAGGCCGGCAATTATCTCAGGCAGGGGTGGCAAAAATACAACAGCATCAGCCTTATCCTCCGAATTGCGCTGGGTCTGATGTGCGGTGCCGTGTTGGGACTTATTTTCCCGAGCGCAGGCTGGATTGGGATCTTGGGCAGCCTGTTCGTGGGCGCCCTCAAGGCCATCGCGCCGCTGTTGGTGTTCGTGCTGGTCATCACCGCGCTGACACAATCTCACGGCGGCTTTGACCGCAAATTTACCTTTGTGATCTTTGAGTACCTGTTCTCCACCTTCCTGGCCGCGGTGGTGGCGGTACTGTTCTGCTATGCCTATCCGCTGACCATCACACTGGGGGCTCAGGCACAGTCTGATGCCGCACCCGGCGGGTTGGGGGAGATTTTGGAGCATCTGCTGCTCAACATGATGGGCAATCCCCTGAGGGCCATTGGCGAGGCCAATTACCTGGCGGTACTTTTCTGGGGGGTGATCTTCGGGGTGCTGATGAAAAAGCTGGCCTCTGAGGGTACCAAGCAAACCTTTGCCGATCTCTCCTTGCTGTGCGCTGAGGTAGTGCGTGGGATCATCGCCCTGGCGCCTGTGGGGATCCTGGGGCTGGTTTTTGACAGCGTCTCGCAAAACGGCCTTGAGATCTTCTATGACTACGGCCGGCTGATCCTGCTCTTGGTGACGGCCATGCTCACGGTGGCGCTGGCGGTAAATCCGCTCATCGTGTGGGCGATCCTCAGAAAAAATCCTTATCCTCTGGTGTGGCGCTGTTTAAAGGAGAGCGGGGTGACCGCCTTCTTTACCCGTTCCTCGGCCGCCAATATCCCGGTCAACATGAGTCTGTGCCAGAAACTGGGCCTCAACAAGGATCTCTACTCCATCTCCATTCCCTTAGGCTCCACCATCAACATGGACGGTGCCGCCGTGGTGATCACGGTGATGACTCTGGTCACCGTCAACACCTTGGGGCTGTCGGTGGATTTAGGCTCGGCACTGCTGCTCTCCTTGTTGAGCACGATAGCCGCCTGCGGTACCTCCGGGGTGGCCGGCGGTTCGCTGCTGCTCATTCCCGTGGCCTGCTCGCTGTTTGGGATCTCCAATGATGTCGCCATGCAGGTGGTGGGGGTCGGCTTTATCATCAGCGTGATCCAGGACTCGCTGGAGACGGCGCTTAACTCCTCGGCCGACGTGCTGTTCACCGCAACCGCCGATTACCATTACCGCCAAGAGGAAGGACGAGCGCTGCCGGACTTTTTAGGCGGTGAATCTGAAGTTAAGACTTAGGACTGCCACGCCTTACGTGACCCAACCGGCCCGTCTGTTGCCCCTGCAGCCGCTGCTGATTGCGCTCTAAAATTCCAACACACCGGGATTTAGGTCCGGATCATGGGAGGCTAGGCTTTCCACGCAGTCAGGGGAGCGTGACATTCTGGCTATCCACTCCAAAGAGCGATGTTGCAACCGTCTGTCCACGGCCACGCCGCTTACGATCAGCTCCTGCCAGGAGCGCTTGGCATAACCGCCGTCGGAGTAGAGCAGCACGTACCTGCCCTCCGGGTTGCTCAGCTTAAGCGCGCATAACCCCTCACTGTGCCCGGGGATATGCACCAGCACCACACTGTCATCACCCAGCAGATCGCAGGAGTGACCCACCGGACCTTCGGTGCCGTTCCAGGTAAAGGTTTGCAGGTCAACTCCCGCCCACCAGCACGACCGGTATCGTATGCGATTGGACAGACTGACCTGACGGGTGGCGGCAAGCTCTTCTTTGGACACCAAAATCCTTTTGGCCTGTGCGACCTGCCTAAGGCCGTTGGCGTGGTCGCAGTCCAGGTGCGAGAGCAGTACGTAATCAAGATCGGTGGGGGATACCTGCAGAGACCTGAGCTGCTCAGTCACGCTCTGTCCCGGCCCCACCTGCCCCTGATTTACCAGATAGAGCAGCCGGGAGCCTAGGGAGCGGCGCTGCGCGGCCGCGTCATATACACCCTCAGGCGACATCTCTCTGTGCCAGCCGGTATCAAACAAAATCCGCGCCTTGGGGTGCTCAATATAGAAACAAAACACCGGCAGCCACAGCCATTGCTCCTTGGACGTGGTCAGTCCCGAGGCCTCGAGCAGGTTGCAGTTCTCGCCGCCAAAAGGCAGGTAGGGCGAGACCCGGACCTCACCGGTTTGCAGTTTGTGGATTTTGATTGTCGCTATGACAGATTACCTTATCATACTCTCAGCACAGAGCTCTCATCATGTCCCTGATGACTTAAGTCGATTATACTGGCATGAGGCAAAAAATGAGTCAATCAGGAAGTGGTCCATGAGGTTAGTCGAGCCAGACCGGGTGAGCCGCAATAAGCGCTTGTATGGCGGCAGCCATGGCTTGAAGCTGGGGGTTTGCCTGGATGGCCGAAATTATCTCCTAAAATTCCCTCCCAGACTCAAGTGCGCTAATTCATACTGCGAAGGAACTCCCGGATGCTCAAATTCTCCTTTCTCCGAGTTCTTGGGGAGCAGGATCTATGCGCTGCTTAAGATCCCGGTGCAGGAAGTCTCACTGGCGTGTTACCAAGGCAGGACTGTGGCGCTGTGCCGTGATTTTGTGCGGACGGGACAAAGATTTTATACCTTTGAGCAATATTGCCTCACCACCGCTGAGGTGGATAATGAACTTGCCTATCGCGTCATAGCGGGGCGCCCTCACGATCTGCAACTTATCAAGTACAACCTCAAGCGTCTTGATAAGGAAGAGCCCAAGCTGCGGGCAACCGAGCGCTTCTGGAACATGTTCGTCGTAGATGCGCTCATAGGCAATCGCGAGCGCAGCAGCGACAACTGGGGGATCCTGGAGCAGCATGACCGACTGTCACTTGCGCCGGTTTTTGACAACGGCAGCTGCCTATTCTGCTCACTCTCGGAACAGGAAATCGCAAAGTCAGACCGAGCACAGTTCAAGGAAATGGCCTATGACCTGGAAAGCGTACTGAGCATTGGTGATCAGCGCATAAATCCCCTGCAATATCTGAGCAAAGGAGAAGATCCCGACGCCGCAGCGGCCTTTTGCCGGCTTTACCCGGTGATGGATGAGTGCTGCGACAAGATGGACAGACTGGTTCGCCATACCCCTCAGCTGCCGGCTGCTGTGACCTCTTTCCTGGCCGATATCCTCACATACCGCATCGAGCAGATTTTCAGGCCCTGTTACCTAAAGTTGCAGGGCTGAGCAGCTTGGGCGTTTTTCCAAAACAAAAGCAGACTCGAACCACGCTCCGACACTCCGGCACCGGGTGCGTGCTGTCCGCCGTGAGTGATGCAGGGCAGGGGGCAGGGGAAAGTGAAAGTGCAGTTGCCGCATCACCAAGGCTCCCACTCTGCCGGAGCTGCCCGGCAGAGTGATGCAGAGTACTTAGTTGCTGCTGTAAAGCGCGGTGGAGAGATAGCGATCGCCGCTGTCGGGGACAATCACCACAATGGTCTTGCCCGCGTTCTCCTCCTTTCTGGCCTCATCTAAGGCAACCTTGATGGCGGCACCGCCGGAGATCCCCAGGAACAGACCTTCGCTGTGAGCCACCTCGCGGCCGGTGGACAGAGCATCTTCGTCCGTGACCTGCACGATTTCATCGACGTTCTCGCGCTTGAAGTTGGCCGCCTCAAAGCCCGGGCCGATGCCCTGGATCTTGTGGGGGCCGGGCTTGCCGCCGGAGAGCACCGGCGAGGCCGCAGGCTCCACCGCCACGGTCTTGACTGAGGCTTTATGCTCCTTTAAGTAACGGCCGGCGCCGGAAATGGTGCCGCCGGTACCCACGCCGGCCACTAAGATATCCACGGCGCCGTCGGTATCCTGCCAGATCTCAGGGCCGGTGGTTTCATAGTGAGCCTTGATGTTGTCGGCGTTTTCAAACTGCTGCGGGATAAAGCTGTTGGGATTGGCCGCGTGCAGTTCCTCGGCCTTGGCGATGGCGCCTTTCATGCCCTTGGCACCTTCGGTGAGCACCAAATTGGCCCCGTAAGCTTTGATGGTATTGCGTCTTTCCACCGACATGGTCTCGGGCAGCACAATGGTGACCTTAAGCCCGAAAGCCGCGCCCACTAAGGCCAGACCGATGCCGGTATTGCCTGAGGTAGGCTCGATGATCTCGGTTTGCTGATTGATGGTGCCTTTTTTCAGGGCTTCCTTGATCATGTAGTAGGCGATACGATCCTTGACCGAGCCGCCCGGATTCAAGGCCTCGATTTTGCCGAGCACTTTGGCCTTGAGCGCGTATTTCTCCTCTAAATGAGAGAGCTCCAACAACGGAGTATTGCCGATGAGATCGGTGATTTTCTGATAAACGGCAGCCATGTTAACCTCCATAAGTTAAAGTATCTGCCTGAAAGCTGCGCTTTCACAATCACTTCACGGTGATCCCGGCAGATGAACGGCTAAAAAAAACGGAAGCCCTTAAGCTTCCGTCAATTGACAACTGAAAAGACCATCGCAACTAGAAAGCTCCGAGCATGTCCGCCACGCCGCAACACAGACAACCGCAGATCCTGCGGCCGGCAATGCTGAAGGTGTAATCGGACATAATCAAAACTCCGCCTAGTTGAGAATGTTTTCATCTTAATACGGCTGTTTTGGCTAAGTCAAGCCTATAGGTCCACTGTTGCACCACAAAAGTGCAGTTGATGGCTCAAGAGTTAAAGCTGGGGGCACCATGCGTATTTAAGTGGCCATCAGCAGCCGGTTGCTAGTTTATAATGTGCACTGCCGCTGCCTCGGTCGGTACGCGATAAGGCAGGGCATTGCACTATAAGGAACGAAACTTTGCGATGAACAAGCCTCATTACCCCTGGTTGCCGCTCATCTTGTCAGGCGGCTTACTTCTAATCAGTGCCTGCGATCAGGCCCCTGCGCCGGCGCCTAAACCCGTGGAACTGCAAAATGAGCTGGCCATCAGCGTGCCGCAGGGCTGGGAGCACAGCGGCTCGGCTGCGCTGGGGTCGGCCGCCGACATCTATACGCTCTCCAATCCCCAGTTCAAATCAGAGTGCACGCTCTCGCTCTCCTACGTGGAAACCAGACCTGACTACGGTGCTGACTTTGAGGGCAAGGTGCTCTCTAGCGCGCAGAACCTGCGCGATTATCTGCAGGGCAGCTACGATCAGCAATCCAACGTCAGAAACCGCATCACCGATCTGCAGATCCCCACTGCCGCCAACTATCCCGGGTATTTCTTCGTGGTGGATACCTTATCCTTGCAGGACAAACTGTTAGAGCGCAGCGTCAACTACATCAGTCTGCTGCGTGAGGGTCTGCTGCTTACGGCCCATCTCTCCGACAAGAGCGGTCGCGCCGAGGGCAAGTGCCTCAACTCCCTCAACACCGCTCTGCAGACCTTAACCTTCAGGGGGGTGCCGGTATACGGCAGCAAAAGAGCAGAGCAGGGAGAGGAGGGCGCCGTAAACGGCTCTGCGACAGCGCCTTTGCAGGCTCCGTCGCAGGATAAGGCCCCGTGAGTGCACCACTGTCCCACAGGTACTCGGTCATGCCAAGTCTTAAAAGGTATGTGATTACAGCTGCTCTGCAGTTTATGCTGCTGACCGCGGCGCAGGCGGCGTCACCGCCTCAGTCCCTCGCGGAGGGCTACAGCATGTTGCGCAGCAGCTCTTTTGTGGATATCACCTCGCGCGAGAGTCCTGTCAAAACAGAGCCTCTGCGCAATGGCGAGCGTCGGCTTTTGTATCTGGGCTACCACAAGTATCCTGAACACTCCGGGGAGTGTTATGTGGTGGTGAGCCTTACCCGTGCTGCGGATAATTATTCTCAGCTGTTAAACGGACTGCTGAAGAAAAAGGAAATTGTGGAGTCCTTTTTAGAGGCGCAGTACGAGCATGAACCCAAGACCCCCGGACACGTTACTCTTGATCCGCGCTATGCCATGGGCAAGGGCTTTGCCTATCAGTTAGATGACAACGAGAGCGCGGATACAGGCGAAGTGGAGCGGATCTTCTTAAACTATATTGACCGCAAGGTTCTGCTGATGCAAATTCAGGCGCTCACGCCGCAAAAAAGCTCCACCTGCCTGGCAGAAGGGGAGGCTCTGCTCAAAAACCTGGCCTACAAGGACAAAAAGCTCTTTCGTTGAGCCTGGCGAAATCACCTCCCCAGAATTGTTTCTGCGGAGGCTTTGGCTTCAGATCTCAGTATCGGCGGCCTGACCCGTCCGGTCTGCGGCAGCGGCGGTAACAGAGCCGGTTACGGCAGCCGGCAGGGGCGAGTAGTTTTTCTTAATCAGCATGGAACGGCGCTGTGAGCGTCGCACCCGCTTTAACACTTCCTCCTCATACGCATCATGCGCCCGATCGCGCACGCTCTCGCTGCCGGGGGCGGCGCGGGTCACCCCGACATTTAGCGGTGGCAGTTGCTCCTTTGGCGAGCCTTCGTGCAGGGTCGGCATTTTGCGGCGCTGCTCATTGCGCTCAATGCCGTCAGCAAGTCCCCTCTCCAGGCACTCATCCTCTGCGGCAGCTTGCTTGTCGCGGGACGGCTTATCTTTGCCCGCTGCCTGATCCTGTAGGTCGTGCTCAGGTGAAGTCTTATCCTCAGGGCTAAGGTTCAGACTCTGCTCTTTTTCATCCTTATCCTCACCTGCGAGGTACTGTTCGCGCTCCTCGCGCTCTTCCTTACGGGCAATGCGCTCTTCGGCCTCGGTGGGCAGGCTCTTATACTCTGCGGTGGAGATGAATTTATCCGAAGCGGCGATGATGCCTGCCACCCGCGCTCCTTCCTGTCCGATGAGCGAAGCCTTCTGCTCGGAGCTCATGGAAGTGTTATTTTTTATGTTGTTGATGGTGCTCATGGAGGCGGTAACCTTCGAGAGGCGCAGACGCTGTACCTCCTCTTTGGTCTTGCAGCGCTTGAGCTCGGCCTCATAGCGCTTGAGCTCGGCCTCACTGGCAAGCAGCTTGGTATAGGTAATGGGATCTTCTGACTGCAGATAGCGCCGTTCAGCCTGCGTGAGTTTGGCACCGGTGCCGACCTTGGCGCGCAGCTGCTCTAATTTGGTGGGGCTGTTGTTGCCCAGAAGTGCGGCGATCCCAGAACTGTTCTGAGAGTTAGTCGTACTGCCCAGATGGGAATTTGAGTTGAGGTTTGAGGCAGCTTTGACGGCGCTATCCTTGAGCTTGCCGACATAGCTCCCCAGAGTTAGGGCAGTGGCGCCTGAGCGCTCTGCGTAAGACAGAACACCGAGCATAATCTCTCCTGTGGTTTTACTTGTACTTAACTTTTTATCGACCACCGGGAGAATTTTTGAAGGGGCCTTGCCGTTGGACTGTTAGGTTGGAAGTCCGGCTAAGCGTGAGCACTTTTTGCTCTGAGCACAATTGAAAAGCCGGAGAGGTCTTTAAGCTCAGCTACCCAAGCAGGTCAGAATTTTCTCACTGCCTAAGACAGCTCTTACATAAAGTGTGATCTGTGTTGCTATCTTATATTAAACAACTTTTGTTAAGATACCGTGCATAAGTTCATGAGCCTGACCCTTTTTACTACGGAGACACCCCTGGGGCGGGGAGCGTGAACACTGCATGGTATTAGGTTTAGCCGCGCAGGCGGCCACAGCATAAGGAGCTTTAGCATGAATCCGTACTTAGGACATCCCTCACAGTTATCCTTTGTCGAGGAACACCGCCTGATAGGCGCGGGCAAGGGTGACGGGATGCGGCTCTATCAGGTAAGTAACGGCCGCGGACTTGATCTGACCGTTTCTCCCGATCGCAACGGTGACATCACCAGGTTGCGCTATCGTGGTGTGAACTTAAGTTACCTAAGCCCCTGCGGCTACGTGGCGCCGGCCTATTATGACCGCTTCGGGGATCGCTTTTTATCCTCCTTTACCGCCGGTTTTCTCACCACTTCCGGTCTGCAGAATGTGGGCGCTCCGGGCAAAGATGGCGAGGAGGAAGTGCCGCTGCACGGCTCCATCGCCAATATCCCCACCACTCATTCCTACTGGACAGAAGAAGAAGGACGCATTGTCATCCATACCCTGACCCGTGATGAGGTAATGTTCGGGCGCAAGCTCACCTTAGAGCGCACTCTTACCGTTTCCACTACAGAGGATGTCTTTACCATCGCCGACAAGGTGACCAACACCAACGATCACGATGAAAGCGTACAGATCCTCTACCACATGAACATGGGCTATCCGCTGTTGGATGAGGACAGCGTGATCACCATTCCCTCCAGCAAAGTGGAAGGTCGTACTGAGTTGGCTCAGAGCGAACTTGGTGAATGGAGCAAGATGGAAAAACCCACCGCAGGCTATCAGGAGCGCTGTTACTACCATTATTTTGCCGATGGCAAAGGGCTCGCCAGCATCTATCAGCCCAAGCTTAAGATTAAACTTCAGATGGAATACGACGCCAAGTTGCTCGATACTTTCCTGGAGTGGAAGATGATGGGACAGCGCGAGTATGTGCTGGGCTTAGAGCCGGGGAACTGCCTGCTTGATGGTCGTGGCGTGTTGCGTCAAAAAGGGCAGCTTAAATTCTTAAAACCGGGCGAAAGCAAAACCTACGGGGTCACTATCAGACTCAGTTAAAAGGGTGGCCTGCAAATAAAACCATAACTCTGGCAGATTAACAAACTCCTTGGCATGCGCTCCGCTTGCACCCCAGGTGCAGACGGGGCCTTTTTTTGTTTAACATCCTGTTCTGTCGAATTCTTTCAGCAGCAAAATATAAATCACAAATCTGAAGGTTGTTGTCAAGAAGATCAAGGCAGGCTTACCTGTAGCCATAATTAGTGACCATTGGCAGGAATTAACCGGGGATCGTGGCTATAATTAGCCTTGATAAGACTATTTTTGACCATACCAAGCATGGAGCTTAAAATCCCCAACCGCGAGATTTTGGACTGCTTCAAAAAGAAGGCCGAGTTCATCTTCAGCAAAAGCAATCCCCAGTGGTACCCCTTAACGGTGGCCTTAAAGGAGGCCTTGCTAAACGGTAACCAGGATAAGGTACAGGAGCTTATCAACAAGCTGCTCTTAAACTTCGTGAGCATACGCGACAGTGCCCATGAGGACTTCTATCATGGGTTTTTATCCGGGGTACTGTCGGTGGCCTTAGATGATGAAACCTTAAAATCCGACACCGAGAGCGGGGATGGCTATGCCGATTTGCTCCTGTACTCTGACTACTTAAAGATAGCAGCCATACTGGAATTTAAAAAGGTAGCCGACGGTGAG
>JAFUGP010000097.1 GCA_017469335.1 Succinivibrio sp.
ACTCTCCATGACCTCCAACGACGATATGTCACTTGATTCCGAGCAGGAGAGCGGCAAAGGTTACTCCGATATCAGATTAAGCCACAAACTCTCCAAACGCGCCGTGATCATCGAACTCAAGAAACTAGGCGAGCAGGATGAGGTGGACGCAGTCTGCCAAGGTGCCTTAGAGCAGATAGAAGATTGCAAATACGCCTATCCTTTTGAGCAAAAGGGCTATGAGATATTCAAATACGGCATCGCCTTCACCGGCAAGGAGTGCCGGGTGGAGTGTGAAAGAGCGTAGAAAACTGGTTTTACCCGGAGAACGAGGTTTCTTCCCAGATCAGCATGCTAGGGCACTTCCCCGCCGGCGCAGGCTCGGTGCTCACCCAAACGGCAGGCCTCGCTATAAAATACGTTCGCACGGAAATGATTAACCCCCACGCCCAGACCGTTTTCGTAAGAAAAGCCCAGATTGGAACAGGCGGTGCCGTCCTTTAAGGCGCAGCCTTTAGAACTGTAATCGGCAGCCAGGCCGGGATCTGCCTTCACTCCTATGCCTCCTAAATACATCACCCCCAGATTAGTGCAGCTTGCCCCGTCCGCCAGTTCACAGCCCCGGTGGTAATACTGCAGCGCCTCCTTGAGATCGGTGCTGCCCATGCTGTCGATGCGCAGGGAATCTCCCATCAAAGAGCAGCCGCGGCCCAGACCATCCTCACAGGCCCGGGTATAAAGCGTGCGGGCTTTGTGTTGATCGCGGGCGATGCCGCGGCCGCTCTCCAACATCTGTCCCAGGGATACACAGCCTGTCTGATCGCCCAAGCTGCAACTGCGCTCAAACAGCGCTGCCGCCCGTCGTTCATGATAACGGGTGGGCTGTTTGAGCAGGGATTCTCCTAAGGCCGCACACTGTGCCGGATTTTCTGTAGTGCAGCTGCGTTCGGCCAACAGTGCCGGACTTACCTCATCGTCAGCAGTAGGACCTTCCAGTTTGGTGCTGAGTGATGCGGCGCTCTCACAGGAGAGGTCAAGGCCCATAGCACAGGCTTTTTGGTAGCTTTTCAATGCTTCCTGTTCGTTTAGCATGACACCGATGCCGTGTTCCAAGGCGGCCCCCTGCAGATAGCAGCCTGCAGGATCCCCTCCCAGGCAACCTTGTCTGGCAAACGTGAAGGAGCGGGCAGGATCTGCGGTGGTATCATCACTGAGCAAAAAGGACAGAGTGCTGCAGGCATGGGCAAACCCACGGGCGCAGCTGCTCTCCAGCAGTCGCCTGCCTTCTTTTGTGTCTGTTTTCACGCCAAAGCCCCTGACATAAGCGCCACCTAAGGCCGCACAACCCGGCGGGGATCCCAAGTCACAGGCTTTGCGGTACAGGCTTACCGCGGTGAGGGGATCGGTGTGCACTCCGCGGCCGGTTTCGTACAGCTGTCCTAAAAAACCGCAGGAGCCCGCATGTTCCAGCGAGCAGCCTTTGCGCAGCAAGGCGGCTGCCTGAGTTTCATCAGGGGTAGGGAGAGCGGCATAACGGCTGGCAGCCTGATAACAGGAGACGGCGTTGCCTCCGGCACAGGAAAACTCGAGATCTTCTATGGGGTTGGTCTCATAAGAGGTGGTCGGCCCCATACTGTCTTCACTTTCTGTCACAGTGGGCCCCATAATTTCCGCGTCCGCTGCCTCAGAGAGATGCAGGAAGAGCGCGGCACCAAGAACACACCGCAGGATCAGGCCTGCTGAACTCAGGAGCAGACGAACTTGGCGAGGCCTGAGGCAGCTAATTTTGAGAGGATGGAACATCAAGGGCATAAACCGATCATAGCGGCACACTGCCGTAAAGGGGGCTTTTATGGTTAAAACTTTGAGAAAAAGCGCTCTTTTAGATCATATGCACTAAAATGACGGTTAAAGAGCGTGACCTGAGTGCAATCCAAATTGCAGTTGTACTTAACCTTTGGTCGCCTAAGAAAGCTCTTTTAATATATAACTACTTGTTATAGAAAAAATGTTTGCAAAAGATTTTCTGAGTAGCCGATCCGGATCAGACACCACGCTGCCCGAGCGCCGTGTGTCACGCCATCCCGGGTGGTTCGCGGTGGGACTGATCAGTCTGGTTATGGGAACTGCACCCTGGTGCGGCGGTTGTGGGCGGCAGCTGCAGCAAAGAAGTGCCGAAAGCGGTCCGGTGCAGGTGGAGCTTTTTACCTTAAATGCGGAGGATTTGCGCATCACCACGGTATTGCACGGCGTGGTGGCCGCCTACGAAAGTGCCGACATCCGTCCTCAGGTCAGCGGTCTCATCCGCGAGCAGCTGTTTGTGGGCGGTGAAGAGGTGCAGCGCGGACAGCCTCTCTATCAGATAGACGATCGCAGCTTTATCAATCAATATGATTATGCACTGGCCGAATATCATGAAGCGCAGGCCAAACTGGAACTGACCAATGCCAAATTAAAACGCTACCAGAGCCTCATCAAGACCAAGGCCGTGAGCATGCAGGACTTGGAGGATGTGTCCTTCAGTCAGGCCGAGGCTGCCGCCCAGGAAAAAATCGCGCTGGCCAATCTCAACAATGCCCGACTGAACCTTGAGTACACCAAGGTACTCTCCCCGCTGTCGGGCATTGTGGGCAAATCCAACGTTACCAAAGGGGCTTTGGTCACCGCCAACCAGACCGAGCGTCTTACTTACGTGGTAGACCTTTCCAAGGTCTACCTGGATCTCCAGCAGCCCGAGCGGGATTTCAGGCGTTGGCAGCGCCGCCTGGGCCGCGGCGATCTGGTGGCCGACAGCGCCGGCAACCGGGTTTACATCTATTACGGTCAGAGCGGGCTCAGACGCCATGAGGGCGTGCTCAAATTCTCGGAGGTGGAGGTCAACGAGAGCACCGGTAACCTCACTTTGCGCGCGCTCTTTGACAATGACGAGCGTACCATGCTGCCGGGCATGCACCTGTCGGCCGAGCTTGACTTAGGTCTCATGCATCATGCCGTGATCCTGCCTGAACGCGCTCTGCTGCGCGATGCTCGGGGACAGAGTTACTGTTTTGTCGCCAAAGAACACAAGGCGGTGCGGGTCAACCTCGAACTGCAGGCCCTAAGTGACGGCCGTTACCTGGTGCTTGAGGGGGTGCATGCCGGAGACAAGGTGGTCACCGCCGGGAAGACCCGCGTCAAGAACGGCAGTGAGCTGGAGGTGCTGGAGCCTGCGGCCGGGCAGGGAGAGCGCGATGCTCAGTAATTTTTTCATCCGCCGCCCGGTGCTGGCGCTGGTGATCGCCATACTCTGTCTGCTGTGCGGTGCGGTGAGTCTGCCTCACCTTAAGGTTACGCGCTTCCCCGAAATCGCCCCGCCCACGGTGCGCATCGATCTGCGTTACCCGGGCGCTTCGGCACAGACCATTGAAAACACCGTGGCGCAGGTGGTGGAGCAGCAGATGTCAGGTCTGGACAATCTGCTCTACTTCAACTCCAAATCTAGCTCCGAGGGCAGTGTTTTCATCAGCTTCGCCTTTGCCCAGGGGGTGAACGCGGACGTGGCGCAGATGCAGATCCAAAACCGCTTGGAAGGCATCATGAGCAAACTGCCCGAGCAGGTGCAGAAAAACGGCGTGCGCATCCGCAAGGTCTCCGATGACACGCTGCAGCGGCTGTCCTTCTACTGCGATGACGGCTCGCTCTCGCAGATGGACATCGCCGACTTCATCGCCTCGGTGGTACAGGATCCCTTAAGCCGCGTCAACGGGGTGGGCAGCGTGGATCTGTTCGGCTCTCCCTATGCCATCAGGGTCTGGCTTGATGAGGATCGTCTGCACCATTATTCCTTAAACCCCCGGGATGTGACCGCTGCTATTCTCGCGCAGAACGCCCAGATCTCGGCCGGTCAGCTGGGGGCGCTGCCCAGCATCGACGAGAATCAGCTCAATATCACCATTCAGTCGCGCTCGCTGCTCACGAGCGTACCCGAGTTTGAAAACATCGTGCTGGTGGTGGCCGACAGCGGGGCGGCGGTACATCTTAAGGACGTGGCCCGGGTGGAGATGGGCCGGGAGAGCTACAACTTTGCCGGCACCTACAACGGCTACCCGCAGGTTTCGCTGTCCATCAATCTCACCGAGGGCGCCAATGCTGTCGACACCGCCCAGGCGGTGGAGAATTTCCTTATTGACATGCAGAGCATCTTCCCCGACGGCCTTAAGTACACCATCCCTTACGATACGGTGCCCTTCGTCAAGGCCTCGCTCTTCGAGGTCAGCAAGACCCTGCTGGAGGCGCTGTTGCTGGTGGCGCTGGTGATCTGGGTGTTTTTAGGCAGTCTGCGTTCCACCCTCATTGTCTGCCTGACCATTCCGGTGGTGCTCAGTGCCACCGTCACCATTCTCTTTTTATGCGGTTTCTCCATCAATACCCTGACTCTCTTTGCCATGGTACTGGCCATCGGCCTGCTGGTGGATGACGCCATCGTGGTGGTGGAGAACATCAACCGTCTGATGGTCGAGGAGGGTTTAAATCCGGTTAAGGCGGCCCAGCGCTCCATGCACGAGATCTCCGGGGCTCTGTTCGGGGTGGGACTGGTGATCGCCGCGGTGTTCGCTCCCATGAGTTTTTTCTCCGGGGCCACCGGCAATATTTACCGGCAGTTCTCGCTGACCATCGTGTCGGCCATGCTGCTTTCCATCGCGACGGCGCTGATCATCACCCCTTCCCTGTGCGCGGCCTGTCTTAAAGCGCCTGCAGGCAGCGCTGCGTCAGGGGACCTGAGTGAAGATGAGCGCAGGCACTCCCGTATGCAGAATGCGGGGCTTTTTGAGCGCGTTTTTGCGGCCGCCCGTGAGTTCTACCTTAAGGCCGTACGCGTTACCTTAAGACATCTGGCGGCCTGTCTTATGCTGGCCGGTGCGCTGGCCGGCTGCTGTGTGGGTCTGTTCATGCTCATACCCACCTCCTTTTTGCCGGTTGAGGATCAGGGCATTCTCTACACCCAGATCGTGCTGCCGCCGGGCAATACCCGCAAGGACACGCTGGCGGTGGCCCAGAAGGTCACCGATTACCTGCAGGAGCATGAGCAGGACAATATCGAGGGCTTTCTGCTTAACTTAGGCGACAGCGGCGGGGCCAACCGCGGGCAGTCGACCGCCTCGGTGTTCGTCAAGCTCAAGGACTGGTCGGAGCGTCCCGGCTACGAGCGCAGCGCCCAGGCCATCAAGGATCGGGTCAACCGCGATCTGCGCGGCCTCACCGATGTGCGCATCAACATGGTGATGCCGCCCTCGGTGCGCGGCATGGGGCCCTCGGCCGGTTTCAACATCGTGGTGCAGAATGCCCTGGGTCATTCCCACGATCAGTTCATGCAGGATGTGGCACAGATGGTGGAGGAGGCCAGACGCAGTCCCCTGCTGACCAACGTGCGGGCCGATACCCTGGAGGACAGTCCGCAGCTTAAGCTGAGCATCGACGACTACAAGGCGGCGCTCTACCATCTCGATCCGGCCGCCGTCAACGAGGATCTGTCCATCGCCTGGGCCGGACGTTACGTCTGCGATTTTGTTGACCGGGGACGCATCAAGAAAGTCTACGTGCAATCCGATGCCAGGTTCCGCTCCCGGGTGACCGATCTGGATCTGCTGTATCTGCGCAATCAGGAAGGTACCATGGTGCCCTTCAAGTCGGTTTCCACGGCCACCTATACCTACGGTCCGGTGCAGCTGCAGCGCTTCAACGGCATCTCCTCCATTCCCATCTTAGGCGACAGTGCCCCTCAGGTAAGCTCGGGTGAGGCCATGGCCGAGATTGAGCGCATTGTCTCCGAGCACGGCGGTCACTATGCCCACTCCTGGCAGGGGGTGAGTTTCCAGGAGCGCCTGTCGGGGACGCAGAGTCTGCCGCTGTTCGCGCTGTCCTTCTGCATCGTGTTTTTGTGTCTGGCAGCTCTGTACGAGAGCTGGAGCGTGCCGCTCTCGGTGATGCTCATCGTGCCCTTCGGGATTGTGGGGGCTCTGCTGATGGTATGGGCCCGCTCCCTGGTAAACGACGTTTATCTGCAAATCGGGCTGATCACCTGCGGGGGGCTGGCGGCCAAAAACGCCATCTTGCTCATCGAGTACGCGCACAGTTTTGCCAAGTCCGGAGTGCCGCTGTCAGACAGCGCCACCAGGGCGGCCGCCATCCGTTTTCGCCCCATCATCATGACCTCCGTGGCTTTTTTATGCGGGGTGCTGCCCCTGATGTTCGCTCACGGCGCCGGCGCCGCCTCGCAGATCTCCATCGGCAGCGCGGTGGTGGGCGGCACGGCGTTCGCGACCTTCGTAGGTGTGCTGTTTATTCCCTCCTTTTATGTGGCCGTACGCCGTCTCACCGCCAGGCTGCGGCGCCACTCATCCTCAATCTGACAGAGTGCGCCGCCAGGTGCAGGCGCAGGCGGATCGGTACTGCAGGGGAGCGGGGCGGTGTGGCCGGAGTGTTAGTTTCTTTGAAGCACGGCCACTTCCCTCAGCTCTCCCTGCGGCGTGGTCACGGTGAGGTTTCGCCTTCTGAGCGGACTTATTCTGGACAGCAGGCTTGCGTGAGCGTCAGGTTTTTCCGGCCTGGACGCTGCCGGGGACTCACGGTAACGCTCGGGGATATTTCCTAGCGCCAATCCTGCGGGCAGGTGTTTGGCAAACAGTCCGCTGGCCTCCTGCGCCTTACGCATCCTGCCTTGCGGATCACGGGGATCTTCTAAGGAGTAGAACCACACATTGAAATCCTCGTAGCAGCGCAGCAGGGTTCTGAGCAGGAAGCTGACAAAATAACCAGGATCGTGGCCGCCTTCGGGCCAGTGCGCCGCAGATGCGGTCAGAGCGTCATAATAGCGCTGGCTGTCGCGCATGAGCAGCGTGTCAAAGCCCGAGCAGCGCACCACCTCGTAACCGCACTTGGCCAACAGCATTTGGGTCAATACCCGGCCCAGACGGCCGTTGCCGTCGGCAAATGGGTGCAGACACAGCAGATCCAAAATAAAGCAGGGGATGAGCAGCAAGGGTTCAATCCCGCCCTGTTCAAGGTTCACCCGGCAACTCTCGGTAAGCTCAGTGAAGGCTGCGGGAACCTCCTGTGGGGGCAGTGAGACAAAACTTGCAAGCTCTCCCCCCTCAGTATCGCTCAGCAACTGCTCTTTGGTGATTTCAAATGGCCTTCTCCTGAACCTGCCGCGGTAGGGCAGAGCGCTGCTTTGGTGCAGCACATAGTGCATTTTCACGATAGTTTGGCCGTGAAAGGGGATCGCGGCGTAATGCTCAAGAAAGAGCCGGTGCAGCCTTAGGTAATCAAAAATCTCCTGTTCCCGGAGGCTGCTGGGTTCGACATCATCACTCTGCAGGTAAGAGAGCAGGGCATGATCAGCCTTAAGACCACTTAATTGACAGGATGCCAGGATATTGTCCAGTAAAGCCTCAGGGTAGCGCTGCTGCAGTGCCAGGTAACGACCGCGCAGGCGGGCCCTCTCAGGATCGTGGCGGTCACAGGGCTCAGGCGGTGCGCTGACGCTCTGCAGCTGCAGGCGGTGAAATTGGGCGTACTGCTTGAGCAGATCAAGCAGTTTTGGGATCTCCTGTGGCCAGTCACGCTGCCTGAGCGTGCTGTAATCAAAGTTGCGCATACGACAAGCCCTCCTCTGTGCGCGGCGGATCTCACTGCGGATCTTGCCCAGGCCGTGGTGCTTGCTGACCTTCTGCTGACCTCAGGCCATTGTATCAGCTGCCCGGGTCTGGCGCTCGCTGTCTTGCGCTGTCTTTGAGAGAGCGGCGTCCTCCCCGCGCCCAGCTTAAGTGAGTTGTCTTACAGACTCAGCAATAGGACCGGTTCAGGCCTTGCAATTTCAGACTTGCAATTTCAGACTGCGTGAATCGCAGCAGCAGAGGTGGGGATGAGCAAAAACCGGGCTTGGTCCTAAGACCAATCCCGGTTATCTGAAGGCCAGGGTGACCAAGCTTAGCTCAGCAGGGCCACCGGCAGGACAGTGTCAGCGCTGCAGCGCCGGTTCAGGCGGCCTCGGGCAGTTGCTCGGGCAGATTGCTCCCGACCTCCTTGTTGACGATGTTGCAGACGCAGGAGTCCGACCACACGTTAAGGCAGGTCTCAATCATGTCGATGACCGCATATACGGGCAGAATAATGCCCATCAGCTGTACCGGCACGTTCATGGAACTCATCAGCGACAAGGTCAAGAAGAAGCAGCCCATGGGTACGCCGGCGTTGCCCACCGCCGCCACGGTGGCGATGAGGATCCAGGCGATGACGGTGCCTAAACCGATGTCAATGGCCCCCACATTCTGCATGAGGTAGATGGAGGTCACGAAGATGAAGGCGGCACAGCCGTTCATGTTGATGGTGGTGCAGATGGGCAGCACGAAGCGGCTGACGCGGCGGTCCACTTTGAGGTTATCCTCGGCCGAGGCCATGGTCACCGGCAGCGTGCCGGCGGAGGACTTCGAGAACAGAGCCACCATCAGGGCCGGCAGCATGCCGCGGGCAATCTTCAGCGGGTTGAGGCCGCGCAACAGCAGCAGTGCCGGCAGGATCACGAACATCTGCAGCAGATTAGAGGAGATCACCACCGCGAAGTACTGCGAGATCCCGCCTAAGAGCACGCCGGCCTGCAGCTGTGAGACCAGCTGAGCGGTAAAGGCCAGGATACCCACGGGCAGGATGGCGATAAGCCAGTGGATGAGCACGAAGAGCAGATCCTGCACCCCGGAGAGAAAATGCCGCACGGCGTTGGCGCTCTCGTTGTCGGGCAGCGTGGCCAGACCTAAGCCGAAGGCCGCGGCAATGAGCAGCACCGAGAGCACGTTGCCCGTGACAAAGGGTTGCAGCATGTTGTTGGGGACCACGCTGATGATATGCGTGTAGTAGGTGTTGCCCGGGGCTACCGAGCCGGCGTCGAAACTGCCCACCATCTCCGCGGGCACATTGGCCGGGGAGACGAAGTAGAAGATGGCCGCGGCTAAGGAGGCGGCTAAGATGGTGGTCAGCAGGGTATAGCTGATGGTATGCAGGAAGATGCGCCCGCCTTGTGAGCCCTTTTTGAGCTTGGAGAGGGTATTGAGCAGCGACAGGGCAATGACCGGCACGGCGATGAAGCTAAAGAGTCTGGTGAAGATCGTGGCGATGAAGTTCATCAGTTCGATGACATCGCTCTGGTTCCACAGACCGACTAAGGCGCCTAAGATCAGGCCGCCGGCATAAAGCGCGGCTTTTCTCAGGCGTTTTTGATGAGGTACGGCGGAGACGGCGTCGTTGGCGGCCTGCTCCACACGGGAGGTGGTTTGATTACTCATAACTAAAAGATCCTAAAGCATAGATTGGAGAGTGTTGCGGCTAAAGGCCGCCTCTTGCGGTCCTAAGACCATCTTCGAATGCTGAGATCAACTTCGACATGAACGGACAAGCAGATTAACTTGCATGTGAAAACTCCTCTCTGGGGTTGAAAACGCCGGCAGGAAATCACGGTTTCCTGCGCAGAGGCGTCGGCGCAAAAACCTGCGCACCCTCACACTATAGCGCATGACGGGTGAAAATGAGACATAGCTTGCAAAAAAACTCTGCGGACCTCTATGTGAAAGACGGCCACAGGTCAACGCCTGCAGGGGAAGGATGCTGCAGGGAGGTGTAAAAAAGGCTTAGAAGTTATGTTCTGCCTGAAGGGGGAGCGGGATCAGGAAGCTGCGACCTCCTGCCACGAGGTGATTTGGCGCTCCTTGGGGGAGGCATCGAACACGCAGGCGATGCGCAACAGCTCCCGGCCGTCTAGGCTCTCGCGGCCGTAGTCCCTCTCCTTTATCTGGCTTTTGGCACTCTCAAGCAGGGATTCTAAGCCTTTGCCGTCAGGGCTGAACTTGAAC
>JAFUGP010000098.1 GCA_017469335.1 Succinivibrio sp.
TGAGAAAAGAGCGTATCCTAGCAAAAAATCCAACAACTGATCTAAAATCAACAAGTTAGCTCAACCAGTTAACGAAAAACTATCGGCATCGCGCCCGACATAGCCGGTAGAATATTCAAAAATTCCGCTGATCAATGTCGGATAAAAGGCACATTGGCCGAGATTAGGGCTATGAGAAAATCCTTGCTGTTGCCCAGGCGCAGATTGGCCTTGGCATGTGCGAGCAGCTGCTCTTCACAGCCACCCTGGGCGGCCAAAAAGAGCAAAGTCAGATACTCGCGCACTTCAAGGCTCAGCGTGCCGCGGGTGTAGTAATCACCAAAGCAGTTATCTGTCAGCCAGTAGTTGAGGTGGGAGCTGTCCGCATCACCTTGGCGGTAAAAATCGCGCATGCTCTCGCCGAAGATGTCACACTGCGCTTTCACCCCGTCTTGCAGCCGGTCATGCTCATCCGCTGCCTCAGAGGGTACAGGCAGGGGGATACCCTGGGCCTCCAGACCCTCGTTGGCGGCTTTGAGGAAAGGAAAAACCCGGCCTATGCCCAGATAGGCCACCGCCTGGTAGATCATTTCCTTTACCTCGGCCCCTCTTACTCCCAAGCGCAGGGCCGCCGGCAGCAGCGCCCGGTACTCGTCTATGCCCTGACAGCCCAAGAGCACGGCAAGGTTGGACAGCAGGCGGGTGTGATCATCAAGTGACACCTGAGTGCTACCGACCTTGGTGTGGATCACCTCGTCAAAGGCAAAGTTGTCAAAGGCGGCGATAAACTGCGGATCGGTGCGTCTGAAATCCGATTTATACCCCGGGAACATGCGTTCGTGATAGTCCCGGGCAAAATTACTCATACTCATGATGATAAGGTCCTTAAGCTCCGCTTCAGCCACGCCGGCAGATCACTGCGCGGCGCGGCGACGGTGTGGTTAAAAGTCGGTGGAAGCTGCCAGCTCGGTCTGGGTCTGATAATCGGCAAGGCGCTGTTGCAGGCGTTCGATGGTGGCTTTTAAGGCCTGCGAACCATAGACCTGACGCAGCGGGGCCGGCTCCAAGTCCACGCTTTCTATCATGCGGCTGGCCATGCGTACCGGATCGCCCGGGGCCAGACCGTTTTTGGGATCGAGCATCTTTAAAAAGCCGTGGACATGGTCATACTCGGGCATGAGCTTGGCCACGCGGGCGCTGCCGTAACGAAACTCGGTACGGGCCCCGCCCGGCTCCACGATGGTGATGCCGATGTTGAATTTGGCCACTTCCTGGGCTACCGACTCGCAGAAGCCCTCCACCCCGAACTTGGTGGCGTGATAGAGGGAATTGGACGGGTAGGCTACCTGTCCGCCGTAGGAGGAGACCTGAATGATGCGGCCCCCGCCCTGACGGCGCAGGTAGGGCAGACAGTCATGCACGATCATGATGGGGGCGGTGAGGTTGGTGGCCAGGATCTTCTGGATCTCGGTCTCATCGAGCTCCTCGGCGGCGCCAAAGAGACCGTAACCGGCGTTGTTGACGATGACATCCACCCGCTCATGACGCTTGAACATATCCTCGATGGTGCGGTGCACCGCCTGCAGATCGGTCACATCCAGCACCACCAGATCAAAGGTCTGGGGGTAGCGCGCGGTAAGCTCCTTGACCTTGTCTTTGTTGCGCACGGTGCCGATGACGGTATCGCCGCGCTCCAAAAGCTGCTTGGTCATCTCCAGACCGAAGCCGCTGCTGACCCCGGTAATAAACCAGGTACGATGGGTAGTCTGCATTTTGCTCTCCTCCACAGAAGGTTGGGTATCAGCAGGCGCCGCCACGGGGGTGCCCACACTCAGGGCGCAGCACAACACTGCGCTTAACCAAAACTTAAACATGGCACTCTCCTCTAAGCGTCCAAAGCCAGCTGCGCGGCAAAGGCTTTTAACTGGGAGGCGGACTGGTCCACCCGTGAGCCCTGCACGGCCAGCGCAGGGCCGAACTGAGCACTAGGGCACAGGCGCTTTAGGTCGCGCTGACTGCTGCCTAAGCCACTGCCTTCGTGAGTCATGAGTCCGTAGACCTTTTTGCCGGCAAAGCCCTGTGCGTCGCTGCCCTGCAGATGCTCTAAGGCCGTGAAAATGGCGCAGGGGTAGGTGCCCCACCAGCAGGGACCGGCCACCAGGATCTGTGAGTAGTCAGTAAGCGCCGGGGGCAGGCCTTTTAATTTGGGCCTCGCCTGTTCTTTGAGCTCGAGCTTGGCCTCCTCGGTGCAGGCGTGATAGTCGGCGTTGTAGGGTTTGACTGTGTCAACCTCAAAGAGGGTAACCTCCTGTCCTAAGGCTTCAAGCTCATCCTTGAGCATCAGGCAGGCCTTCTGGGTATTGCCCTGCGCGAGCTTGACGATATTGCCGCCCATGTAATTCTCGCCACGGCGCGAGTAGTAAAGAATAAGTATTTTGCTCATAGTGTCTCCTGCGATAAAAGTACCTAAGAACAGATAATTAAACTGTGTGTCGCAAAGCAAACGCCTCAAGGCCGGGTGTTTTTGTTCCACTGTGGATCCCGTATCAACTTGTGTCATTGCGGTGCTCTCTTTATTTAAAGCTTAAGGGCAATTTGGGGTTGATTATTCACAGATCAAAGAGGTTTTCATTAGAATAACTGATTGATAAGCGCCCTGCGCAGACCTTGCAACAGCGCTCAGGTTGGGGGTGTTGGCCTGGTATAGTGTAAGTCTAAGGGGCTGTAAAGCCACGCGGTCAGAGAACTCAGAGAACCAAAAATGGGCCAGATTGAGGGGCTCATCAGGTGTTTTTAAGCTGACGGACACAAAAAAGGCTGCGCCTGGTGCAGCCTTTTTTGTGATTGCTGAGAGTGCGAACTACTGCTGCGGATGCTGTTGGGCGTAGGTATCGTTCTTGGAGATGATATCCAAGAAGACCAAAGGAGCATCCTTGTCGTTGCGCAGGGCGTGGGACTGACCTGGGCGGGCGATGGTGATGGTGCCGGGCCCCACGATGGTCTCATTGCCCTCGCCGTCGGTGAAGACTCCCTCGCCGGTGATGATGATATAGGCGTCCTCATTATCCTTATGCTGATGCAGACCGATGCTGGAGCCTTTCTCCAAGGTCATCCAACCGATCTCCTTGATGGCCGATTCCGCACTGGCCTGATCACGGGTAAAGGAGAACTGCCCTTTCAAGGTACCCTGACCTTTGGCCACATTCTCTTTGTCGAGCTTGATAAGCTCACCTATCTTATACACCTGCTGCTCGGTGGTGGCAGTCTTGGTCGCACCGGCGGCCATCACAACTCCCAGATAGACGGCGGGTATCACGAAAGCGGCGCCAAGTATCATTCTACGCATGATCAGAACTCCTGAAAAATTAGTAATAACTTGACTTTTGCACGAGTGCAAAAGGCCGTAAATGGCTTCACGTTGCGGTTTGACACTGCAATTCGCTCTTTAATTTGAAAATTTGCCTTATTTGGTCGGCTGTGCTTAGCCATTTGGACATCAGATTCTGCATGAA
>JAFUGP010000099.1 GCA_017469335.1 Succinivibrio sp.
CTCTGGGAGTCCTCTGAGTTTTCGTGTTTGTTTATTGTTTGCGAATTATACAGAGACTCCCTCCTGTTTTTTTAGCTAAAATCGCTTTCGAGGGGTAGTGATCTTGCCCCCCGATCCCCCTAAAATATCCATTGAACCAAAAATAAGCCTATAAGTTCAATTTAGCAGGAGCGCATATGTCCGAAAATCTGCCCGCGACTACCGGCGGGATGCCGGCGACCACTGATTCTTTCGGCAGCAACAATATGCTGGAGTTGACGGATGACGAGAAGACCGCCATTCAGGACATGTCCGGTCTGGACAAGGCCGTGCTGTTGATGCTGTCGCTTTCCGAGGATGACGCGGCCAATATCTTCCGCAACCTGCAGCCCAAACAGGTGCAGCGCCTGGGCGTGCGCATGAGCGAGATGAGCAATTTCTCGCAGGATCAGGCCAACGCGGTGCACAAGCTGTTCCTCAGTGACGTGACCAAACACTCCAACCTGGGCCTGGGCAGTTCTGACTTTGTCAAGCGCGCCTTGGTCTCAGCCTTAGGCGAGGATAAGGCCAATAACCTGGTTGAACAAATTGCCTTAGGCTCCGGGTCCCGCGGTCTTGACTCCCTCAAGTGGATGGATGCCAGGCAGGTGGCCACTGTGATCCAGAACGAACACCCGCAGATCCAGACCATTGTGCTCTCTTATCTGGACCCCGAGCAGAGCGCGGAGATCCTCTCGCAGTTCCCCGAGCCGGTGCGACTTGACCTCATCATGCGCATCGCCACCTTAGAAGAGGTTCAGCCTGCGGCCTTGCAGGAACTCAACGAAATCATGGAAAAACAGTTTGCCGGCTCGGCCGGCGCCCAGACCGCCAAGATTGGCGGCCTCAAGAGCGCGGCGGACATCATGAACTTCCTCGACGGCGCTACCGAGACTCAGCTGATGGCGGCCATTCAGTCGCAGGACAAGGAGATCGGCAATCAGATCCAGGATCTCATGTTCGTGTTCGAGAATTTGGGCTCGGTGGACGATCGTTCCATCCAGACCTTGCTGCGTGACGTCAACTCCGAGACTCTGAGCAAGGCTTTGAAGGGTGCCGACGATGAACTCAAGGAGAAGTTCTTCAAGAACATGTCCTCGCGTTCTGCTCAGTCCATGAAGGAGGATCTCGCGGCCATGGGACCGGTCAAAATATCCGATGTTGAGGCCGCGCAAAAGGAGATCCTCACCATTGCTCACAAACTGGCGGATTCCGGTGCCATCATGCTTACCAGGGCAGGT
Source organism: Succinivibrio sp. (assembly GCA_017469335.1). Lineage (GTDB taxonomy): Bacteria > Pseudomonadota > Gammaproteobacteria > Enterobacterales > Succinivibrionaceae > Succinivibrio. Next base: position 1,260 of record JAFUGP010000099.1, read on the forward strand.
GGCAATAATGACTTCGTCTAAGTGCTGACTTCCTGACATGTCCGATACCAATCAATACGAGAAGCTGTCTCAAGCTGACATAGAAACCCTTACCGAGAAGCGCACTGATGTGCGCTATCCCGACCGGCTCAGCGAGGTGCTGCCCAAGGACGAGGCTGCCAGCCGGGGCTTCGCGGTCAAGCGCTGGCCCGTGATGGGCGAACTTGATGATCCCTCGGAAACCAATGCGCTGGGCTTTCAGGTCGGCGGCTGGTATGGGCGTGGACTTAAGGATATTGAGGAGAAAAAGCGTGCCGAGGAAGAGGCGCGGTTGGCTGCCGAACGTGCCGCAGCCGAGCCTGAACCTGAGCCTGAGGCCGAGCCTCAGATCACTGTAGAGGAATTAGAGCAGATCAGGGCCTCAGCCTTCAATGAAGGTCACGATGAGGGGTTTGCCGCAGGCCACGATGAGGGCTATGCCGCCGGAGTTGAAGAGGGTAAAAAAGCCGGTTTTGACGAGGGGCAGGGCGCCGGTTACAAGACCGGTTTTGAGGAAGGCACCAGGCGCGGGCGCGAGGAAGGATTTCGTCAGGGCCATGCCGAAGGGCTGCAGAGCGGCGAGCAGATTGTGGTTGAACAGGCCGAGCGTTTCAGGCATCTGGCCGATTGCCTGGCCAACCCCCTGCGACAGGTGGACCGGGATGTCACGGATGAGCTGGTCTATATGGTTTCACGCCTTGCGGCAGTGATCATAGGCCGTGAAATCAAGGGCGATGCCGAGTACCTGAAAAGCACGGTTACCAAGGCTCTCTCCGTGCTGCCCAACTACGAGAAGGGCGCGGTCATTACCCTAAATCCCGATGATGCCTCGGTTTTGGAGGCAGCGGTGGGACGCGAGTACATGCAGGAGCAGCATTGGGACATCAAAACCGATGCGAGCCTGCAGATAGGCGATGTAAGAGTGACCAATGAGGCCTCGGAGGTGCAGTGGCGTATTAACGATCGCATTGACGCCCTGTTAGGAGAGTTTCTCATCAACGCCGCCCCGGGAGTGGAAAAGGCCTTGCATGAGGAAATCCCGGATGCCCCGGCCTATGACGAAGTGATCCCGCCCCTGGCGCAGCCTACTTTGGAGGATCTGGGTACAGCCGAGGCAATGCAGGATGCGCCGCACTCTGAGACGGCCGCACCTCAGAGTGCTCCTCAGCCCCAGGTCTCTCCTCAGGCTGCACCTGCTCAACAGGCGGCTCAGGCAGTTCCTCCGGCACCGGCTCAAGCAGCTGCGCAGCCGGCCACCAAACCTACCCCCAAACCTGCTCAACCTCAGATTAAACCTGCTCCTGCGGCAGCGGCACCTGGAGCAGACGGAGCGTGAGATTGTCATGAGCGCACTGTTGGATAGACTGCAGTCAATCGAACTGCCGGAGCGTGAAACTGAGCCGGTGCTGTCCGGCAAGCTGACACGGGTGGTGGGGCTGACCCTGGAGGCTGACGGCCTGCACGTGCCGGTAGGGCAGCGCTGTCGTATTGATACTGCCGAGGGCCCCATGACGGCTGAGGTGGTGGGCTTTGACGGCAAAACCACCTTTTTGATGCCTACCGATGATATAGGAGCGGTGCAGAGCGGCGATCTGGTCACCCCGGACTCGGGGATCAGCGATTACCCCTACGGGGATCATCTGTTAGGACGCGTGGTGGACGGTATCGGCAACCCCATTGACGGGCTGGGACCTTTGATTTCCCGTAACGCCAGCAAATGGCGCTCCACCAAGGTAAACCCCATGGCCAAACGCCCCATCAAGCAGCCGCTGGATGTGGGGGTACGTGCCATCAATTCCCTGCTTACCATCGGTGAAGGACAGCGCATGGGACTGTTCGCCGGCTCCGGTGTGGGCAAGTCGGTGCTGCTGGGTATGATGACCCGCGGCACTACCGCCGATGTGGTGGTAGTGGGGCTGGTGGGTGAGCGCGGTCGTGAGGTCAAGGAATTCATCGAGGATATTTTAGGCCCCGAGGGCCGGGCCCGCAGTGTGGTTATCGCCGCTCCTGCCGATGCTTCGCCTCTGATGAGATTAAAGGGCTGTGAGACTACCCTTTCCATTGCCGAATATTTTCGCGACCAGGGCCGCAGCGTGCTGCTGCTCATCGATTCCCTGACCCGTTATGCCATGGCTCAGCGTGAGATTGCGTTGGCCGTGGGCGAACCGCCGGCTACCAAAGGTTATCCCCCCTCGGTGTTCGCCAGACTGCCGGCCCTGGTGGAGCGCGCCGGCAACGGCGCTGAGGGACAGGGGTCAATCACCGCCTTCTTTACGGTGCTGGTGGAAGGTGACGATCTGCAGGATCCCATCGCCGACTCGGCCCGCGCCATTTTGGACGGTCATATCGTGCTCTCCCGTGCCCTGGCCGATTCCGGGCATTATCCGGCCATCGACGTGGAAAAATCCATTTCCCGTGTGATGCCGGCGGTGGTGACGCAGGAGCATCTGCTGATGGCGCGCACCATCCGTCAATGTGTGGCGCAATACAACCAGAGCAGTGAGCTCATCCAAATCGGCGCTTATCAGCGCGGCTCCGATCCCAAGGTCGATCAGGCCATCATGATCAAGCCTCATATCGATGAATTCACGCAGCAGGGCTATAAGGATGTGATCCCCTACGCTCGCAGCCTCGAAGAGTTGCGCAATCTTTCCATGATCCTGGTCAACGACGCGCAAAAACGTATGGACGCCATGACCGGTGCCGGCCAGGCACCGCAGCTGCAAGCCCAGCAGCAGGCAGGGAAGTTGCCGGCACCGGCGGCACCTCAGGGGGGGCAGAGCCAGTTTCGCAAAGTAGCCGCAGGCGGAGCCTGACAGGGAATAAGGTGGCCTGATGGCAGGTGACAGCGCATTGCTCCGGGTGCTGGAGCTGAGGGAAAACGAGGAAAAACAGGCCATGGAGCGCTGGAGCGCCGCGGTCAACTCCGTACACAGCTACGAACAGCAAATCGCCCAGATAGAGCGCTTCAGTGCAGTTTATGCCCAGGAAATGGCCGAGCGAACGGCGCCGGGCATGGGGATGGGCGTGTTCATGTCCTACCAGAATTTCCTGGATAAGCTTGCACAAATCACCCTGAGGCAGCAAAAGGCCTTAGAGGATCTCAGGGTTCAGGAACAACGTCTCAAAGAAGAATACTTAGAGCGGCAGAAAGCCCGTAAGATCATCGAGTCGTTGCTGGAAAAACACCGCCTGGAGCGTCTTAAGGCCGAGGCCGTGGCCGAGCGCAAACTCTCCGACGATATCGTAAGTTCCAAACAGGCACGCATGATGATGCGCCGCAGCTGATCTGGCAGGGAACTTGCATCAACAATCCTGCAAATGGTAGTCATTACCGGTCAAAGTGAATTAATCACTTGATTAACAAAATAAAAATGATGGCTCCATAGTGTAGGAGAAAAGTTGTATGCGAATTGATCTCAAAACTGAAACTGCCGTTTCAGACAATTTTGCCGCCGGCGGCAAGAACAGTGATCTGAGCGCGGGGGCCGATTTCAAAGGTCTGCTCAGTGCGCTGTTTACCCCGGGCGCCACCGCCGACGATGCCTTGGGAGGCGTCATGCAGGGGCTGGCGGGCCGGCGTGATTATACCGCCAAGAATAAGGTGAATTTATCTGCCGCAGAGCGTGGAGGCAGCGGCAAAGGCTCTCGTGTGTCAGCCTTTAAAAAGGTAAGTGGAGAAGACACCTCCAAAGACTTTAAACATATCGCTGCCGGCATGGAGAGTACCGGGCGCGGCGGCATCAAAGAAACTGCACCTAGAGAGTCTGCCTCGGATACGAGCAGGGTGTCATCTTCCCGGACCGGTCAACCGCAGGAGGAGGCAGGTGGCCGCGTTGAACCGTGGTCTGACTCCACCTTGGTGCAAGAGGATGCTGTTGCTTTGTCCCTGACCGCGGAAAGTTATGAGGATGGCATGCTGAATGTGCCGCACTCGGAGGCTGAGGCTGTGTTCGCTCAGACTCAGGAACCAATGCAGACCCAGTATCAGACTCAGGTAGCCGAGTTTGTGTCGCCCGGTGAACCATACTGGGGAGAGACTCAGACAGAAGAACAGGTTTGGGCGGGGCAAAATCAACTGCAGTCCGCGGCTCTGGCGCAGAATACGGCAGCTGAGCAGCGCGTATCCGGCCCGGTGGTCGGCCTGGTTACGCCGGATGCGGCTGAACAGAGCCTGTCTGCTGTCGTCACCGAGGATAACTCTGCCTCGTTGTGGCAGCAGGTGGCGCTGTCCGAGGATGAAGAAGTCCGGGTTTCTCTGTCCACTCTGGCCTCTGCCGCCAACGTCAGCGAGATGGTCGTTGAGGAGCACTCGGAACTGACGGAAATTGCCCAACTCGCGCAGTTAGATGAAGATGAGTTGAGCCTGATTGATGACTCGTTGCAACTGGCATCGCAGTTAGATGAAGGTGGTGACGATGAACTTGACCAGGAGGCTCAGTTCTCGCGTCATCAGCAGTTTTTGAGTTCCTTAAAGCAGGAGCATGCCCCCACGCAGAACACTGGTGCCGGTCCGGCTCAAACCAAAGTAGACGAGGCCCTGCGTACCCTGCAGGAGCAGGTGGTATCGTCGGTTACGTCGCATGCGGACAGCGGCAAGTCGCCGGAAGCAGAGAGCGGTCTGGGTCAGAGCCTGGGCGTTCTGTCGGCCGCCAAGGCAGGCGGGGCGGATGTGCTGAACCGTTTGAGCCTGGAGAGAGCCGCGCAGAGCCGGGATAATCTGCTGCACATGTCAGCCGATCTCAAGGCCAATGCCGAGGAGATCACCAAGCAGGTCATGGCGATGGCCTCGCGCAACTTAAAGAGCATGACGGTGCAGTTAGCACCCGAGCACTTAGGCAAGATGACCATTACCTTTGATCTGGGGGCGCGCGATGAGCTCTCGAAGATTAAACTGGCAGCTGCCAGCCCGCTGACGCGAGATCTCATCGAGCAGGGTATGGGTAAATTGCGCGAGAGTCTGATGCAGAGCGGTTTTGAGGCTGAGACCGAACTTGCCGACTACGAAGGGGCCCCGGATGGGGAGGGGCAGAGCGCCGACTCCCGGGGTGGAGAGAGCGGCCGTGACAGGCAGCAAGAGAGCGACGGCGTGCTGTTCGCCCAGTCACCGGCCGCCGCAGAAGAGACGGAGGATGAAAGCGCAGAGGGCATGTCCCAGGACGGCTCCATCAGCTTCTTTGCCTGAAGTCTGTCTCAGGCGGCCGCGTGGGGCCGCCTGAATATATGCCGTTCCTCGCAAAGGAGACGTAATTCTTGCTGATGCGTGCCCAAAGTACCCGGATCAGTGGCTAAAACCGTTGCACCATTGTGCGATAATATAAGCAGTTTTCAGGAGATTGAGCTCTATGGCAAAGAAGAAAAAGGAAGAGGCGGACGGGGATGATTTAGAGGCCCCAAAGAGAGGCAAGGGCCTGCTCATCGTCATCTTGCTGCTGGTGCTGATACTTTTAGGCGGCGGTGGCTATATGGGTGCGGCCTTTTTCCTCAATCTGCCTCCTTTTGAAGTGGAAAAACAGACCACGGAAGAACTGGCGGCCATCAAGGCGGCCAAGGAAGCCGAGCTTGAGGCCGAACAGCATCGTGACTACTTCATCAAGTTTGAGACTCCCTTTACCTTCAACCTCACGGATAAGAAGCGTCAGCACAGCGCTCAGATAGAAATCGTGCTGGTGGTGTCAGGCTCGGAGAGCGAAGACATTGCCTTAAAAAATCAGCCGCTTTTGAGCAGCACTATCTTCAGTACGATTTCCAATCAGAGCTATACCTCCATGCTCATGCCTAGCGGAAGGGCGAGGCTGAAGCTGTTGCTGCTCGATGCCCTGCGCGCCAAGATGTCCGAGGTGGCGCGTAACCCGGTGGTGGAACAGGTGTTGTTTACCGGCTTCGTGATGCAGTAAGAGGTACTCCGGTGACCGAGTTTCTCTCCCAGGATGAAATTGACGCCCTGCTGCACGGAGCCGACGATGTAGAGCCGGAGACTCCCAAAGACGACAGCGGCATCAAAAGCTTTGACTTCGGATCGCAGGAGCGTATCGTCCGCGGCCGCATGCCGACGCTGGAGTTGGTGGACGAGCGCTTCGCCCGTCACATGCGCATCAGTCTGTTCAATATGATGCGGCATAGCGCCGAGGTGACCTGGACCGGCGTGAATATGATGAAGTTCTCCGAGTACGTGCAGACCTTATATGTGCCGACCTCGCTGAACATGGTGCGCTTCAGGCCTCTGAAGGGCACTGCGCTGATCACGCTAGAGGCCAGGCTGGTCTTTATCCTGGTGGAGAATTTCTTCGGCGGTGAGGGCCGCTTCCGTACCAAGATTGAGGGCCGTGAGTTTACCCCCACCGAGCGGCGTATCATTCAGAAAATTCTTAAAATGGTGTTCGAGGACTATAAAGAGGCCTGGGCACCGGTGATGGACGTGGAGTTTGAGTATTTGGATTCCGAGGTAAACCCGTCCATGGCCAATATCGTCAGCCCCAGCGAGGTGCTGGTGGTGAACAATTTCCACATCGACTTGGACGGCGGCGGCGGCGATCTGCATATCTGCTTCCCCTATTCGATGATCGAACCTATCCGCGAACTGCTTGATGCCGGCGTGCAGAGTGATAAAGGCGACACTGATGTGCGTTGGAACAAGGCCCTGCGCGAAGAGGTCATGGATGTCACGGTGGACATGCGGGTCAAGCTCATGGACATGCAGCTGTCGCTGGACAACGTGATGAACATGGAGGCGGGAGATGTAATCCCCGTGGAACTGCCTGAGGATCTCCTGGTCTATATTGAGGATTTGCCCAGCTACCGGGCCAAATTGGGTCGCACCAAGGACAAGCTGGCGGTTAAAATCAGCCGTGTGCTGGAGCGACCGCAGAGCATGAAGAGCGACATATCCTTCATTAAGGGTAACAGCATCAGCCTCAATGATGAGGATGATGTGGAAGATTACGATGATGACTGACGTCTAAGCACAGGAACGCAGAGTTTATGTCCGACGAAGATCAAAAACTAGCCGACGAGTGGGCGGCGGCGCTAAGCGCTCAGGAAAGCAGTGATGAAGCGCCGGTGCCGGCCGAAATGGAAGATTTCGGCGAAGACGCCACGGAAGCTTCCAAGGCTCCTCTGTCACGGGAGGAGCGCAAGAAGCTTGATGCCATTTTAGATATTCCCGTTACCATCACCATGGAGGTGGGCCACGCCAAGATCAGCATCCGCAATCTGCTGCAGCTCAATCAGGGCTCAGTCATAGAGCTGGAGCGTCTGGCAGGCGAGCCTCTGGACGTGCTGGTCAACGGCACGCTGATAGCTCATGGCGAAGTGGTGGTGGTTAACGACAAGTTCGGTATCCGCCTCACTGACGTGATAAGTCAGGTTGAGCGCATCAAGAAACTAAAGTAGCCTCTCATGCGCATTTTTGCTGCAATCTTTGCCTTAATCTGTGCTGCGCTGCCGCAGGTACTGAGCGCGGAGGAATCTGCGCAGAATGCAGCCGCCGCGGCCGTGCGTTCTTTGGAGAGCGCCAAGTCCCAAAGCGGTGAGATCATGACCACGCAGGGGCTGTTGTCCTGGCTCATTTCCACTCTGGCGGTGCTGGCGGTTATCTTCGTGGCCGCCTATCTGCTCAAAAAGACCCGTTTTGTCAGATTGCACGGCGGCACCATGACCCTCAAATCCCAGCTGGCTTTAGGCCCTAAGGAGCGGGTGGTGGAGATTGAGATATACGGACGGCATCTGCTGTTGGGGGTAGCCTCAGGTCAGGTGAGCTATTTATGTGAGGTTGAGCCGGAGCAGAGCGGGGAAGATGAAACGGCCAAGCGACGTCAGTTTGCCTCCCTGATGGGCCGCAATAAAGCAAGAGGGAGTGAGGTGCCAAAAGACGGAGAGGTGGGACCGTGAGCGGCGCTGTACCTCTGGTCGCGGGCGTACCGAGAGTGCTCTGGAAACTGTTCCTGGGCAGTGCGCTGTGTACCGCCGTATCCGGGCTTACCCTGCTGTTGCTCTGTCAGAGCGCCGCCGCAGCCGATCTGGACATTTCAGCCTTTACGGTCAGGACCAATCCCGACGGGACGCAGGACTACAACGTCTCGCTGCAGGTGGTCATCCTCATGTCCATGCTGTCGTTCATCCCCTCCTTGCTGGTGATGACGACCTCATTTACCCGCATAGTCATAGTGATGGTGATTCTCAGGCAGGCCATGGGTCTGCAGACCTCTCCGTCCAATCAGATCATCATCGGTATCGGACTGTTTCTGACCGTATTTATCATGACCCCGGTCTTTGACCGTGTCTATACAGACGCCATTGAACCTTACTTAAACGATCAGATCACGGCCCGTGAGGCTTTTCAGCGCGGCCAGGATCCGTTGCGGCATTTCATGATTGAGCAGACCCGCATCAGCGATCTCAACTCTTTCTCGCAGTACGCCAATGTTCAAGTTGATAATTATGAAGATCTGCCGTTGCGGGTGGTGATCCCCGCTTTCATGGTCTCAGAGTTGAAGACTGCCTTTCAGATAGGTTTCATGATCTTTTTGCCCTTCCTGATCATTGACCTGGTGGTAGCCTCGATCCTGATGGCCATGGGCATGATGATGCTCTCGCCCATGATCGTGTCGCTGCCTTTCAAACTCATGCTCTTTGTGCTGGTGGACGGTTGGTCGCTCATCATGGGCACTTTGGTGCAGAGCTTCGGGTTGGGCATACCTACTTGAAGTCAGGGAGATGAAGCGTGGAACCTGAGGTATTCGTAGATATCGTAAGACAGGCGCTGGGACTGGTGGCCCTGCTGGTGGCGGCCTCGATTCTGCCCTCTTTGTGCGTGGGCCTGTGTGTGTCCATCTTTCAGGCGGCTACCTCCATCAACGAGCAGACCCTGTCCTTTCTCCCCCGTTTGCTGGTTACGGTGGTGGCACTGATCATCGGAGCTCACTGGGGACTGGAACGTCTGATGTCCTTCTTCATCGGCATGGTCAATCAGATACCGCAGGTTCTATCCTGATGAACCTGCTTGACACCATCACCATAGGTGCAGTGGCGTCAGTGATCTGGCCGCTGTGCCGGGTAGGCGGTTTTTTCATGACCATGTTCGTGGTCAGCGGCCGTACTGTGCCCATGCGGATCCGTCTGCTGGCTGCGGCGGCGTTTACCTTGTGCATCCTGCCCTCAATCCCGGCTCTGCCCGACGGTCTGGCTCCTTTTTCCGGCATAGGGATCCTCATTACCATCAAAGAGGTGCTCATCGGTGCCTGCATCGGTTTCATGACGCAGTTCATCTCACAGTGCTTCGTGCTGGCAGGTCAGACCGTGGCCATGCAGACCGGTCTGGGATTCGCCTCACTGGTCGATCCGGTATCAGGTACCAATACCCCGGTGGTAGGTCAGTTTTTTACGATCCTGACCACGCTGGTGTTTCTGGCCATAGACGGTCACATTATCTTCTTCAGGATGTTGCTGATGAGTTTTGTGACTCTGCCGCAGGGCGGGGAATTCATCTCTCCGGTGGGGCTGAGGGAAATGGTTGAATTCGGCACTATGATGTTTTCTTCGGCACTGGCCATGGCCATGAGCGCCATCTGTACCATGCTGGTGGTGAACTTCACCTTCGGCGTGATGACCCGCGCCGCCCCTCAGCTGAATGTGTTCTCCATGGGCTTTGCGGTGAGCATGGTGGTGGGTCTGTTCATTGTCAGGACCAGTCTTAACGCCTATCTCAACACCTTTACCATGGTGTTCAACGAGGTGATGACCCGCACCTGCTCTTTGATCGGCACTTCCTGCGAAGGGATCCTGCAATAGGTCGCGGGCATCAACTTCTGTCAGCCGCTCTGCGTCTGGTCCGCCTCAAACTTGGGTGCCTGCACTCTTTTTAGCAGTGAGGAGGGCACGATAGACAGCCCCGTCCGCCAGCAGATCACGCAGGGTGATTTTGGAGGAGTGGTATTTACCACACTCTTGAACTGAAGATCTGTCAATAACCTATTGAGATCCGGTGTATTTTTGCGATATACGGGGACCGATGCCTCCAAACTAGGACGCTTTGCGTCTAATCCGCCTCAAACTCATAACAAGGCTTATAGTCACGCTGCTCGATGAGAATGCGCCCCTGTTCGATGAAGTCCTTCATCAAGCCTGCCATGCTCTCAATGATGTCCTTGTCCCCATGCAGTTTGAAGGGACCGCGCTCGGCCACCAGGCGCGCGGCCTTTTCCTTGACGTTGCCGGCGACAATACCTGAGAAGGCGCTGCGCAACGCGGCCGCCAGTTTCCAGGGTTCCTGCTCGCGGTGCAGATTCAGCGCTGCCATGCTCTCATGGGTGACATCGCCTGATTTCTGCAGTTCCCAGGGTATGTTCAAGGACCAGTTGAAGGAATATGAGTCATGAGTGAGAGTGCGGTGATCGCGCACCGTCTTCAAAGACTGCTTGACCTTTTGCGCCACCGTCTCGGGATCATCGGTTATGCGGGTGTAAAAGCGCGTTACATCCTCGCCGAAACATTTAATGAGAAAACGCTCCAGGGCATCAAAATAATCCTTGCTGCGTTCATTGCCGGTGAGGATGAGCGGCAAAGTGGTATAGCGGTTGTCTGGATGCATCTTGATGCAGAGAATAAACAGCAGTTCTTCGGCCGTACCGGGACCACCGGGGAAGATGATCATGGTATGGCCTAAGCGCACAAAGGCCTCCAGACGTTTTTCGATATCAGGAAGGATCACCAGATCGGTGATCATGGAATTAGGCGGCTCGGCGGCGATGATGGAGGGCTCGGTCAGGCCGATGAGCCGGCACTGCTCCACACAGCCCTGCTGACAGTGCCCGGTCAACGAGCCTTTCATGGGAGCTTCCATGATCCCGGGGCCGCAGCCGGTGCAGATGTCGATGCACCTCAGTCCCAGCGCGAAGCCCACGCGGTAGGCATAGTCGTATTCATCCTGCTCAATGGCATGTCCGCCCCAGCATACAGCCAGATTGGGCTTGAGTCCGCCGCGCATCACTCCGGCATTGCGCAGCAGCAAAAACACATAATTGCTGGTGATCTCCTGCTCGCTGACTTCTTCGGCACTCATCATTTGCAGCAGCTTTTCGTGCTGATATACCTTAATCTGCACTATATCGCGCAACACCGCATAGAGATGGTCGCGGATGATCTTGATAATCTCACCGTCCACTACCGACGAGGCAGGCGGGTTGATGAGCTCAATCTTCAGTCCGCGTTCATTGCGCATGACATTGATGGCGAAATCGCGGTAATTCTCCAGCATCTCCTTGGAATTGTCGGTGACGCTGCCGCTGTTGAGTACGGCCAGAGAACAGCTGCGGTACAGCTCGTAAAGATCTCCTTTGGTGTTGTGGGAGATGCGGTCAGCCTCAATCTGAGTGAGCATGGCCAGCGGACCTTCGGGCCAGATAACATGAACGCTCATAACAGTAACCCTTGTGATGTTTAAACCAAGACAGATGTCTTCAGTTTAGACATAACAGGCAACTAAAACCGTGAGTGAAGGTTAATTACTGACGCAGCAAGCGCGGGGGAAGGCGGTTGGTTACGATGTTGCTGCGCAGGGGACTGATATCGATGCCCCCGCGGCGGCTGAAACAGGCATAAACGGTTAACTGTTCGGGCTTGAGCATTTCCCGAATGTCGCTGTAGATCATCTCCACGCATTGCTCGTGAAAACCGGCGTGACGGCGCAGCGAGCACAGATACAGCCACAGACTGCGGCGGCTTAGCTGCCGGCCCTGATAGGTGATGCTGACACTGGCATAGTCAGGCTGTCCTGTGACCGGGCAGAGCGTACGCAGACAATTAGAGCGCAGAGTCTCGGAGACCAGGTCATGATTTGGTGCGTACTCAAGCAGTTTGGGGTTGTAGCGGAAAGTGCCGCAACTGACGGTGGGATCGTCGATGAGCGTGCCTTCCATTCTCTCCGGTACAAATGGACAGTACTCCAGGTCGTAGAGCAGTACTTCCACCTCGGAGGAGGTGATTTCGTTCAGATCGCGGGTGATGAGACGCTGTACTTCATCAATGTCTGCAAACTTGGTCTGGGAAAAGGAAGTCAGGTAGAGTTTAAGTGATTTTGATTCCACGATACAGGTGCTGTCGGCCGGCACCTTAAGAGTCCCGCAGGCTATCTTGGGTGCCCCGTTAGGCAGGAGAAAGGTGAGCTCGTACAGACGCCACAGGTCAAAGCCGGTGAAATTCTTGCAGGAAAGCGTGGCTCTGCCTATGGCGCGATCCACGGTACGCAGCAGTTTGGGGCTGTATTCTTCGCAGTAGGTGACAGGGCGACCTAGTTGCAGGGTTTTTGAGGCCATCAGATATCTCCATACATAGCTTGCAAAGCACTTAAGGCACATAACGCCGCCGTTTCGGTACGCAGCACCCTTGGCCCTAAGGACAGCGCTTTAAAGCCCAGTTCCAGGGCTTGTTGCTCTTCGTCCGAACTGAGCCCGCCCTCGGGGCCTACCAGCATTCTTAAGGCTCCCGCGGTGCAGACGTCATTTCCCAGGGTGTTTATTCTCTGACCCTGAGCGGGGGACAACAGCAGCGAGAGTTTATCCAGGTCACGGGCAAGCCAGGATTTGAGCGTAGTTAACTCGTTTATTTGCGGTACCACCGCACGACCGCACTGTTCGCTGGCGGCGCGGGCGATGGCCTGCCATTGACGCACTTTGCGTTGCGCGCGTTCTTTATCGAGCTGCACTCCGCAACGCTCGGAACTGAGCGGTGCAATAACCGCCACGCCCAACTCCACAGCCTTTTGAATGGTAAATTCCATTTTCTCACCGCGGCTTACCACCTGACCTAGCTCTATGTGCAACGGGCTCTCCCGGGCAAGCTCAACCCTAGTGCCCAAGGCGGCGTAGGCCTTTTTGCCCTGTAATTTAAGCACGGCCTGACAGGCCACTCCCGCGCCGTCAAATACAACAAAGGGAGTGCCTTCGGTGCAGCGCAGTACCCGTACCAAGTGTCCGGTGGCATCCTCATCAAGCGGCAACAACGTGCCGCAGGTGAGATCCACACCCATCTGGCAGATCCTGAGCTCCCTCAAATCTTCACCTCGTCTGTGTGCGGTTATGGAGTGATCTTTGCTAGACTTGAAGCGACAACCTGTTATGTCACCACAGTTTTTTGTAGGTTAGAGACGATGGCTGAGCCTGTCAAGAGCATTTTGTTCAAGAGGTAACCGAGCGCATGCAGAACATTGATTTGAGAACCATTGCCACCTTCGGTGTGGCAGGCAACTTTACCGGCCATTTGGAACAGGCAGGCGAGGCGGCGGATTTTACCAAGGTCAAGGCTGCCCAGGGAGCTCCCAAGGCGGTTTTTCCCACCTATATTCCCGGCGGCGGCAACGCCGTGCCGGAGTATCTTAGGATATTCCCTTTTGACCAGAGCAGAATCATTTTTCCGCAGGGCGAGGAAAAACTGCAGATTGAGCCTGAGTGCGCGGTGATTTTCAAGGCCACCTGGCAGCAGGATAAAATCGTCGCTCTGCAGGCCCTGTCCTTTGCCGCCTCCAATGACTGTTCCATTCGCAAGGCCGGCGCCAGCAAGATCAGCGAAAAGAAAAACTGGGGGCCCTCCAGCAAGGGCTTTTCCTCTCAGACCATTCAGATTGACAAGTTTGCCTCAGGCGGGGTGCTGGATCGCTACCGTATCGCCTCGTTTTTGGTGCGTGAGGGCACGGCCCATCCCTACGGCGAGGACAGTGCGGTCAAGGATTACAGCTACATTTACGGGCAGCTCACCGATTGGCTTATCGAGCGTTTCAACGGGCAGCAGGACGAGGGACCGGCCGAACATCTGTCATCTTACCTCAATGCCTGCGGGCATCCTCAGCAACTGATGGTCTCCATCGGGGCCACCCGTTACACCCAGTTCGGGCAAACCAATTTCTTAAAGGGCGGTGATATTGCGGTGGTGGTGCTCTACCCCGGTGATGTCTATCGGTCCGACGAGATAGAGAAAATGGCGGGAAGCGGCGAGTTCAACGATCCGGCCATCTCCGTGCTCTCGCAGCTGGTGGTAGTCTGATTGAGGCTGCAACAGCAGGCTCACCATCAAAACAAATCCCCGTCAGCACAGGCCAGGCGGGGATTATTGATTTTACTGTCTCAGAATCTTCAGCTGAGGTTTGGTCACTTAGCTTAAGTTTGCTTTTAAGGCCTCGGCTTTGTCGGTTTTCTCCCAGGGGAAGCCTTCGCGGCCGAAGTGGCCGTAGGTGGCGGTGGGCGCGTAGATGGGACGCAGCAGGTCGAGCATCTTGATGAGCCCGTAAGGACGCAGATCGAAGACCTCGCGCACTCCCCTGGCAATTTTTTCATCATCAATCTTGCCCGTACCGAAGGTGTTGATGCTAACCGAGACCGGCTCGGCCACACCGATGGCGTAGGAGATCTGGATCTCGCAGCGTTCGGCCAGACCGGCCGCTACCACATTTTTGGCCACATAGCGGGCGGCGTAGGCTGCCGAGCGGTCCACCTTGGAGGGGTCTTTGCCCGAGAAACAGCCGCCGCCGTGACGGGCGGCACCGCCGTAGGTGTCCACGATGATCTTGCGTCCGGTCAGACCGCAGTCGCCGACCGGCCCGCCGATGACGAAACGCCCTGTGGGGTTGATGAAGTATTTGGTCTGGGCGGTGAGGTACTTGGTGGGGATGACCTTCTTGATGATCTCCTCCATCACGCCTTCATGCACTATGTCCTGCGAGACCCCCGGATCGTGCTGCGTGGACAGCACCACCGTATCGACACCGGCCACCGAGCCGTCATCGTTGTAGATGAAGGTCACCTGACTTTTGGCATCGGGCCTCAGCCAGGGCAGGATGTGCGAACGGCGCACCTCGGCCTGCCGCTGCATCAGGAGGTGAGCATAGGTGATGGGGGCGGGCATAAGCACCGGGGTTTCCGAGCAGGCGTAGCCGAACATCAGGCCCTGGTCGCCGGCGCCCTGATCTTCGGGACGATCCCTGGACACACCCTGGTTGATGTCGGGGGATTGTTTGCCGATGGCGTTGACGAAGGCACAGTAGTGACCGTCGAAGCCCACCTCTGTGGAGTCGTAGCCAATCTCGCAGACCTTGCGGCGTACTACCTCCTCCACGTCTAAGGAGGCTGTGGTGGAGATTTCTCCTGCCACCAGAATCAGCCCCGTCTTAACCAGAGTTTCACAGGCGACATGCGCGTACTTGTCCTCTTTGAGGATGGTATCCAATATGGTGTCCGACACCTGATCGGCAACTTTGTCCGGATGTCCTTCTGACACCGACTCTGAGGTAAACAGCCTTGGCATGGTAAGTACTCCTTAGTGGTACCGGGCTTTTAAACAAACAATTAGGCGAACACACGCCGCTTATTCAGATTATACCTTTATTGGATAAGAGGGTTACACCCTTTTGCGCGGGTTCCCGTGGAGTTGGCGCAGCTTAAACTGCACCTTATCAGGGCTATCGGCACAGGGGTGGCGGGGCTTGAGCAGGAATTGCAGGTCGCATGCTCCGACGCTGCTGTGCCAAACCTTGCCACGAGCGCGGCTGCACCATAGTGGGAAAGTCAGGTTAGGTGGCGTCATGGGTCTTAAATCAGGTGTATTTTACGGTCTGCTCGCAGGTCTTGTGATCTGTAGGCTAAAGGATGGCTGTACAGGCGTCAATTGTGTGAACAACATCATGTTTTTTAGCGGTATAGAACTTTTTATGACGTGCCTCAGAACTGCGTATTTTTATCAGCGTGCACGTGTGTCAGAGCTTGAGTTTTTTGATAGAATTTTCGGCTGAAAAGACAGTCGCAAGACTCAAAATACAGGCATTGCAGCCTGCTTCAAACATCAGGAGAAAAACATGCGTTTTTTTATAGACACAGCGAACGTTGACGAGATCCGCAAAGCCAATGACATGGGCGTTATCTGCGGTGTGACTACCAATCCCTCTCTGATTGCCAAGGAAGGCAGAGATTACGTCGAAGTCATCAAGGAGATCACCTCCATCGTCGACGGCCCCATCAGCGGTGAAGTGAAGCCCACCACCTTAGATGCCGATCAAATGATTGTGGAGGCCCGTCAGATCGCGGCCATTCACCCCAACATGGTGGTGAAGATCCCCATCACCGCCGACGGCCTCAAGGCCTGCCACCAGTGCGCCAAGGAAGGCATCAAGACCAATCTGACGCTCTGCTTCAGCGCCAATCAGGCCCTGTTGGCTGCCCGCGCCGGTGCCACCTATGTCTCCCCCTTCATCGGCCGTCTGGATGACATTTCCGAGGATGGTCTGGAACTGATCAAGACCATTTCCGACATGTTTGCCATCAATGACATCGAGACCGAGATTATCTGCGCTTCCGTGCGCACCCCGGTGCATGTTACGCAGTGCGCTCTGGCCGGTGCCGACATCGCCACGGTGCCCTTCAAGGTGATTATGCAGATGGTCAAGCATCCGCTCACCGATCAGGGCATCGAGAAATTCCAGGTCGATTACAAGAAGGTCTTCGGTTAATCAGCGCTGCCTTCTCTTGAATAAATCATCAGTTGAGGAACCGTAAGGTTCCGCAGGCGGCGGGATAGCAGTTGTTCCGTCGCCTTTTTATTACGTAAGGAGTAAAAAATGTCCGAATACAGAGAGCTTGCCAATGCGGTGCGTGCTTTGAGCATGGATGGTGTGCAGAAGGCCAATTCCGGTCACCCCGGTGCCCCGCTGGGCATGGCTGACATGGCCGAAGCCCTGTGGCGCGGCTTCCTGCATCATAATCCTGCCGATCCCAAGTGGCCTAACCGCGATCGTTTCGTGCTCTCCAACGGTCATGCCTCGATGCTGATTTATTCGTTGCTGCACCTGAGCGGTTACGATCTGAGCATTGAGGACCTCAAAAATTTCCGTCAGCTTGATTCCAAGACCCCCGGTCATCCCGAGTACGGACTGGTTCCGGGCGTGGAGACCACTACCGGACCTCTGGGACAGGGCATCGCCAATGCCGTGGGTTTTGCCATTGCCGAGTCGATGCTGGCCCAGGAGTTCAACCGTGACGGTTTCAAGATAGTCGACCATTTCACTTATGCTTTCTTAGGCGACGGCTGCATGATGGAGGGTATCTCCCATGAAGCCTGCTCACTGGCCGGCACGTTGGGGCTGGGCAAGCTGATTGCCCTGTATGATTCCAACGGCATTTCCATTGACGGCAAGGTGAAGGGCTGGTTTGCCGACGACACGCAAAAGCGCTTTGAAGGTTATGGCTGGCAGGTCATCAAAATCGAGGACGGCAACGACGGCGAGCAATTGCGCAATGCCATCGCCTACGCGCAAAAAGATCTTACCCGCCCCAGCCTCATCATCTGCCCGACCACCATCGGTTTCGGCTCGCCGAACAAGGCCGGCACTGCCGCCTCCCACGGCGCTCCTTTAGGTGATGACGAAATTAAGCTCACCAAGGAGAAATTGGGCTGGAAATACGGTCCTTTCGAGATCCCGCAGGAAATTTACCAAAAGTGGGATGCCCGTCCGCAGGGTGCCAAGCTCGAAGAGGAGTGGAAAAAACTCTTTGAGGCTTACCGCAAGAGCTACCCCCAGGAGGCTGCCGAGTTTGAGCGCCGGGTCGCCGGCAAACTGCCGGACAACTTCGAGCAGGCCACCTCGGAGTGGCTGCTCAAGCTACAGCACAGCGCCGATCCCAAGGTTGCCACCCGCAAGGCAGGTCAGCTGGCGCTGGACTTCTTCGGCGCTCTGCTGCCGGAGTTGGTAGGCGGCTCTGCCGATCTGGCACCGTCCAACCTGACCGTCAACAAGGCCTCCAAGGACTACACCCCCTGTCAGCCGGGCAACTACCTGCACTGGGGTGTGCGTGAATTCGGTATGTCGGCGGCCATGAACGGTATTTTGCTGCACGGCGGGTTCCGTCCCTACGGCGGCACTTTCCTGGTGTTCTCCGATTACGCCCGCAACGCCATGCGTATGTCGGCGCTGATGGAGATCCCGACAGTGTATGTCTACACCCATGATTCCATCGGCGTGGGCGAGGACGGCCCGACTCACCAGCCCATTGAGCAGGTCTCGTCCATGCGCCTTATCCCCAACCTTGATACCTGGCGCCCCTGCGACATGGTGGAGACCGCCGCTGCCTGGACCTCCATGCTCTCCCGTAAGAACGGCCCGGGCGATATCGTGCTGACCAGGCAGACCTTAGAGCAGATGCCGCGTACCGACGAGCAGGTCAAGGACATACTCAAGGGCGGGTACATCCTCAAGGACTGCGAGGGCACTCCGGATATCATCCTGCTGGCCTCCGGCTCCGAAGTGGCACTGTGCTATCACGCCGCCGAGAAACTGGCCCAGGAAGGCAAGAAGGTGCGGGTGGTGTCCATGCCCTGTGTTGAGGCCTTCGATCGTCAGGATGCAGCCTATCAGGAGAAGGTTCTGCCCAAGCAGTGCCGCGCCCGTCTGGCGGTCGAGGCCGGCTCCACCGCCTTATGGCGCAAGTATGTGGGCTTGGACGGTAAGGTCATCGGTCTTGACCACTACGGCGCTTCCGCGCCGGCCGGCAAGCTCTTTGAGCGCTACGGCTTCACGGTTGACAACGTGGTGAATACCGCCAAGAGCCTTTAAAATTCTAAAAAGTAACTGAACAAACAGGCCGCGCCGGTGTAGACCGACGCGGCCTGTGTTTTTTTGTCGATGCCACTTGGTTGCCAGAACGTCTTTTTGCCCGGATCAGCACTAACTTTTTTAGCAGAGTGTTAATAAACGCAAGGTTCACGGCGGGCGGTGATGCTAGATTTAGCAGGATGTTTTTTGACCGGCGGATATGTGCAGACAAACCTCGGGTTTGAAAGACAATACCAGGACTACTTACTCAGTGTAATTTGCATAGAAAAGGAAGAAACTATGGCAATTTTGAAGATGACCGATCTCGATCTCAAAGGCAAACGTGTGCTGATCCGTGCAGACCTCAACGTCCCCATTAAGGACGGCAAGGTCGCCTCCGATAAGCGCATTGTGTCCAGCCTGCCGGCCATTGAGCTGGCTTTGAAGCAGGGTGCCAAGGTGATGGTAACCTCTCATCTGGGCCGTCCGGAAGAGGGCGTGTACGCTGAGGAGTTCTCCTTAAAGCCGGTAGCCGACTTCATCGCTGCCAAACTGCCGGGCGTCAAGGTCAGCCTGGTCAAGAACGAGGATTACTTAAGCGGCAATTTCCCGCTCAACGAGGGCGAGCTGGCCGTACTGGACAACTGCCGCTTCAACAAGGGCGAGAAGAAAAACGACGAGGCACTGTCCAAGAAATATGCCGCGTTGTGCGACGTGTTCGTGATGGACGCTTTCGGCACGGCTCACCGCGCTCAGGCTACCACCTACGGTGTGGCTCAGTTCGCCCCGGTGGCCTGCGCCGGCCCGCTTCTGGCCGCCGAGCTTGAGGCTCTGGGCAAAGTGATGGACAATCCGCAGCGCCCGATGGTCGCCATCGTGGGCGGCTCGAAGGTGTCCACCAAACTCACCGTGTTGAACAGCCTCCTTAAGGTCGCCGACAACCTCATCGTGGGCGGCGGCATCGCCAATACCTTCATCGCCGCGGCCGGCAACAAGGTAGGCAAGTCCCTGTGCGAGGCCGATCTCATCGATACCGCCAAGGACGTGGCCAGCAAGACCTCCATTCCGGAGTTCGTCGACGTGGTGGTGGGCAAGGAGTTTGACGAAAACACTCCGGCCACCGTCAAGGATCTCAAGGATGTGGCTGATGACGACATGATCATGGACTTAGGTCCTAAATCCATGGCCAATATCGAGCAGGCCATCAAGAACGCCAAGACCATTTTGTGGAACGGCCCGGTGGGTGTGTTTGAGTTCAAGCAGTTTGCTGCGGGCAGCAAGGCCTTGGCCGATGCCATCGCCTCCTCCGGAGCCTTCTCGGTGGCCGGCGGCGGTGACACCATCAAGGCTATCCAGGATTTCGGGGTGGAGAAGAAGATCTCCTACATCTCCACCGGCGGCGGCGCTTTCTTGGAGTTCGTGGAAGGCAAGAAACTGCCGGCCGTGGAAATCTTAGAGAAGAGAGCGGCCGAGAAATAATAACGGCAGGTCGCCTGCTACGGCGGGCGGCCTGAGCGCAATTTATTATCAACTTCACTTTATAGGTATTCTTAACATGACCAAAATTTCCGATGTCGTCAAGCCGGGCGTATGCTGCGGCGAAAACCTGCAGAAACTCTTTGCCGTGGCCCGTGAGAACGGCTACGCATTCCCGGCCGTCAACTGCGTGGGCACCAACTCCATCAACGCGGTGCTTGAGGCTGCGGCCGAGGCCAAGTCAGCGGTGATCGTGCAGTTCTCCAACGGTGGTGCCTCGTTCATCGGCGGCAAGGGCCTCAAACTCGACAAGCCCCAGCAGGTGGCGGTATTAGGCTCCATCTCAGGTGCCCTGCATGCCCGCAATGTGGCCGCCTACTATGGCGTGCCGGTGGTGCTGCATACCGATCACTGCGCCAAGAAACTGCTGCCCTGGGTGGACGGCCTGTTAGATGCCGGTGAGCAGTATTTCAAAGAGCATGGCGAGCCCTTGTTCTCCTCGCACATGATTGACCTCAGTGAGGAGAAACTCACCGATAACGTCGATCTGTGCTGCAAGTACCTAGAGCGCATGTCCAAGATCGGCATGACTTTGGAATTGGAGTTAGGCTGCACCGGCGGTGAAGAGGACGGCGTGGACAACTCCGGCAAGGATGAGTCCGCTCTGTACACGCAGCCCCAGGATGTGGCCTATGCCTATGAGCGTCTGATGAAGATCTCACCGAATTTCACCATTGCCGCCTCCTTCGGCAACGTGCATGGTGTGTACAAGCCGGGTAACGTCAAACTCAAGCCCACCATCCTGCGTGACTCCCAGAAGTACATTCAGGAGAAATTCCACACCGGTGAGAAGCCGGTCAATCTGGTGTTCCACGGCGGCTCGGGCTCAAGCCCCGAGGAGATCCGCGAGGCAGTGTCCTACGGCGTGATCAAGATGAACATCGATACCGATACGCAGTGGGCCTGCTGGAACGGTGTGCGTGAGTACTACCAGAAGAATGAGGCCTATCTGCAGGGTCAGTTGGGCAACCCCGAGGGACCGGACAAGCCCAACAAGAAGTTCTACGATCCGCGCGTGTGGCTGAGGGCCGGTGAGGCTACCATGAAAGCCCGTGTGATTGAGGCCTTCAAGGAATTGGGATCTTACAACTCGCTGTAAGCCCAACCCTTAACTGATCTAGATGAGGCCCGCAGAAATGCTGGTCTCTTATTAGGATGTATCAAAAGGAAAGCCCGCCGCAATCGCGACGGGCTTTGGCTGTCAGCTTATGACGCTGACTTATTTGGAGGACTTGGTCGAAGCAGACAGTGAGGTCAGCACGGTGCTCAAGTACGACAGTGAGGTGTTGTAACTGGCCATGAGCGAATCGAGCTTGCCATAACGGTCACGCAGGTTAGCCTCATATTTTTCCAACGCCTCGGTGTTGGAGTCTATCTTGTTTTCGATGGTCTTCTGCTGTGAGTTGATGCTCTCCAGTCTCTTGGACAGAATGCCCGAGGATTTGGTATACGGCGTGACCAGATTGTTCATCTTGGTTATGATGCCGTCATCACCGGAGAGCAGGTTCTCCACCGCCGTCGGGCTTTCAGAGAGCGCGGTCTTGAACTTCACCGAGTTGAAGGACAAGGTGCCGTCCTCTTCATAGGAAATACCCATGTTGAAGATGGTTTTGCCGTCTTCCGTGGCGTTGAAGCCGGAGATCATGTTCTGCAGGTTGTTTCTTAAGGTGTAGACCGAGGCATCGCCTGCCAGATCGCCACCATCCTCATTGCTTACCCCGTCGGTATAGGTATTGTGCTTATACAGCGCATCCAGACTGCCGATGATGGTGTTATAGGCCGTCACAAAGCTCTGCACCTTGTTGGCAATGCCATCGGCGTCGGACTCCACTCCGACCTTGTAGGTTTTGTAGCTGGTGCCGTTGAAACTCACCTTGTCGCTGTCCGAGCTCGAAGCGGTCGGCGAGAGGGTGTTGACGGTCAGTTTCAGACCGGCAATCTGACCTTGGTCAAATACGTTGGTGCTGCTGTGCACCTCATCGCCGTCCACCAGCAATACCGCGTCCTGGCTCTTCTGGGCGATGTTCCAGTTATTCTGATTGACCTTGCCGTCATCACCAGTCACGTGTACACCGCTCTTGTCAAACATGCTCAGGCTGTCACCGTTGCCGTTGCCACCGCTGCTGCTGATCCTAAGCGAGTTGGCGCTGTCACCGGTGACATTGGTGTCCAGAGAGAAGGTAAAGCCCGTGGAGGTTTCCACCAGTGAGGCGGTGACGCCGAGGCTGTTGCCGTCGAGCTTCTTGCGGATGCTGTCTAGGGTATCACCCTCTTCCACCTCAATGCTGAAACTCTTCTCGTCATCCCCCACACCCATGCTGAAGGTCAGAGTACCGGCTTCAAAGCTGTTGTGAAAGCCGTCTTCATTTTCACCTGCCACCTGAAAGCGCTGCACCGAACGCTCGGATTTGGCCAGCTGGGTTACGGCAATATTGTAATTTGCCGCACCGGCGTCTTTTTCGGTGGTTACATCGAACACGCCCGCCGAGCCCTGATTGGTGGTGACTTTTTTGGCCGAAAAGGTGCCTTCACCGCTTAAGGTATTCAGAACGCTCTGAAAGGAACTCAGTCCGGACTTGAGAGTATTGACACCAGACTCCTCAATGTAGAGGTTATTTTTCATCTGGGTAGTACGTCTGTTAAGCTGAGTCTTCTTCTGGCTGACCATGGCCGAGATGATGCTTTCAAAATCAACACCGGATCCGGTTCCCGCCGAGGTTATAGTAGCCATTTCTTTCTTCCTCCGTAAGTGCCGCGTTTAAAGCGCACACGACACGAGGCATTGCGAGGATGCCTCCTTATTCTCTACCCTCTTAACGGCAAAGCGGCCTGTACTCTTTAGTCAGGCCGCAGATAATTTGCAGTGTTTTTCGGCAATTCTAAGCAAGAAAGGTACCAGAGCTCAGGACTCCAGCAGATGACGGTGTACTTCCTGCAGCGCGGCCACGTCATCTTGTTCATTTACCAGGAAACAGAGGTTATGGCTGGAGGCCCCGTAGCAGATCATGCGCACCGGGAAGCTGCTGATGGAATCAAAGGCTTTGGTGGCAATGCCCGGCAGTGAGGACATGTCATTGCCGATAATGGCAACTAAGGACAAAGAGTGCTCCACTTTGACATGGCAGAAGGAGCGCAGTTCCTCCAACATGTCCTCGGAGATGGAACTCTGCCCTGAGGTCTGGGTACCCGCGTCCAAGGTGACGGCGATGGAAACCTCGGAGGTCGAGACCAGGTCAACCGAGCGCCGGTATTTGGCAAAAATGCCGAATACCTGGGCCAGAAATCCCGATACCCCCACCATTTTGGGAGAGGAGAGCACGATCAGGGTCTGATGGCGGCGCAACGCCACCGCTCTGAAGGGGGGATGGGACTCGGTGGCCGGGCGCACCCAGGTGCCGCCTAATTCGGGCTCGCGGCTGGATCCCACATAAACAGGGATCCCGCGGCGTACCGCTGGCAGCAGGGTGGAGGGATGCAGGATCTTGGCTCCGAAGGTCGCCATCTCGGCTGCCTCCAGGTAGGTAAGCTCGCTGATGGGCTGAGCGTGCGGTACCAGCCTGGGATCGGTGGTGTACACGCCCGGCACGTCGGTCCAGATGGAGATGGTGGCGGCGTTGCAGGCTTCGCCCAACAAGGCGGCGGTGTAATCCGAGCCGCCGCGCCCTAAAGTGGTGGTCTGACCTTCGCTGTTGGAGGAGATGAAACCCTGGGTGATGACGATCTCGTCCCCGGTTAAAAGCGGCATGAGCTTTTCCTGCACCAGCGAGTAAATCACCTCCACCAGCGGAGTGGCGCAGCCAAAAGACGAGTCGGTGCGCATGACCTGCCGCACGTCAAACCAGCGCGCCTTGACACCGTTCTCCTTGAACAGCTCGGTAAAGAGGTAAGATGACATGAGTTCCCCGTGGCAGACAATGCGGTCCGTGAGGGCATCACTGCGGCTCATGCCGGCCTCCACACAGAGATTGCGGATCTCCGACAGGCGCTCTTCTATGTAGGCGGTAAGCTCACTTTGATTTTTCAGCCCGGCGATGATCTCGGCATGAATGCCGCGCAGGCGGTTGATAAGTTCTTCGGTTTTGGCACCGTTGCAGGATCCTGAGGCCAGTTCCACCAGGATGTTGGTGACACCGGAGCATGCGCTCACCACTACCAGTTTGGTGTTGGGATTGGACACCGCCACTTTGAAACTGGACTGCATGGCGGCCAGATTGCCTACCGAGGTGCCGCCGAATTTTGCAATATCGAGATCTTTTACCACCATACCCAACCTCTTGAGGAACCAAATTACACTTGAGAGTGAGGTTAACAGCCCGTTTGCTACGGCGCTGTCCGGGCGGTTAATGCCTCAGCCTTTATTCGATGTTCTCTTCGCTGCTGCCGCCGGAGCCCATCATGCCCGGCATCTCATCGTCATTGCCCACGGAGCACAGACGATGCAGATGGCGCGGTTGTATCACCTGCAGGTATTTGCTGAAGACCTTGGCGTTACGGTCGGTGATGACATCATTGCCGGTGATCTGTTCCAAAAACAACTTTTCCTGCTCATCCTGCGGCTTGCGATTGCCTTTGTACAGTTCCATCATGGCCGTGCCGCACTGCTCAAGCAGTGACGACTCGTTGATGGTGAAATTGCCGCTTCGGCGAATGCCGCGGGCAAAATGCTGAAAATCATTGAAGGGCTTGCCAGATTCGAAGCTCATAAAAATCTCTCGTAGCAACTGTTGATGTACTGACTGCGGAGCGAGTAGCCATGGCGGGATGCTCATGATTCGCGACTCCGACCTTGAGCCTATTTTAGCACCGCAGCGGGGGTGTAACCAAAAGAAGTCCCGCTGCATAGTGTCCTCAGTGATTGGGAACCGGTGGGGATCCTAGCGCAGACTGTCTCCACAACCTGCGATTTTTCCGCAAGTGAAAAGTGAGTTGCTGTTCCGGCACGGTTTTTGAGCTTGACGTTACCAGACGTTTAAGAGGCTTCTTGGTAAAGATTGTATGTAAAAACAATAAAATATTTGATAAAACCGCATAAAAAATTGTGCGAGCCCAAGTGCTTTGCTACAATTAGCCAGATCGTTTATACAACCTGTTTTTTTGGATGATTTATGACTTCTGGCAACGGAGATCGCGCTGACGGAGCAGGCGCAGAGAGGATCCCCAGAAATTTCATTACCGACATTATCGATGCCGATCTCAAAGAAGGGCGCGAGGATCATGTGGCAACGCGCTTTCCGCCTGAACCAAACGGTTATCTGCATATAGGCCACGCCAAATCCATCTGCCTGAATTTCGGACTGGCGCGGGACTATCAGGGTACCTGCAACCTGCGTTTTGATGATACCAATCCTGTCAAGGAAGACGCTGAGTACGTCAATTCCATCATGGCTGATGTCCGCTGGCTGGGCTTTGAATGGCAGGGATTAAAGCACACCTCCGACTATTTTGACCAGCTCTGCTCGTATGCGGTGGAACTCATAGAGCAGGGCCTGGCTTATGTGGACTCGCTCAGTCCCGATGAGATCCGTGACTATCGCGGCACCCTGACCGAGCCGGGGCGAGAGAGCCCCTACCGCAATCGCAGCGTAGCCGAGAACTTAAAGCTGTTCACTGACATGAAGGAAGGTCGCATCAAGGAAGGCGAGGCCTGTCTGAGGGCACGCATTGACATGGCATCTCCTTTCATGTGCATGCGCGATCCGGTGATTTACCGGGTGCGCTTTGCCACTCACGAGCAGACCGGGGATAAGTGGTGCATCTATCCCATGTACGATTTTGCCCACTGCATCTCCGATGCCATAGAAGGGATCACCCATTCCATCTGCACTCTGGAGTTTCAGGACAACCGCAGGCTCTATGACTGGGTGCTGGACCATATTTCCATCAAATCGCGTCCGCATCAGTACGAGATGAGCAGACTTAATCTGGCCTACTCAATCACTTCCAAACGCAAATTGAACGAACTGGTGGAGAGGAAACTGGTGGACGGTTGGGATGATCCTCGTCTTACCACCATCTCCGGGTTGCGGCGGCGCGGTTATACCCCCGCCTCCATACGCGAGTTCTGCAGGAGGATAGGTGTCACCAAGCAGGACAACGTGGTAGAGATGTCGGCTCTGGAGGCCTGCATCCGCGAGGACCTCAATCAAAATGCTCCCCGGGCCATGGCGGTGCTGCATCCTGTAAAGCTCGTTATCGACAATTACTCGGCAGCTTTGGCCGGGGTTGGGCCTTTGGAGGTACCCAATCATCCTGACCGCCCTGAACTGGGCAGCCGCCGGCTGGATCTGGGGCCTGAACTGTATATAGACGCCGCCGACTTCCGCGAGGAGGCCGATAAACACTATAAACGTCTGGTGACAGGCGGAGAGGTCAGGCTCAGGTATGGCTGCATCATCAAAGCCGTCTCCTGCCACAAAGATGAAAGCGGCACAGTGACGGAGATTCATGCCGAGGCTGTGCCTGATTCCATCGGTCAGACTCCGGAGGGACACAAGGCGCGCGGTGTCATTCACTGGGTTAATGCGCAAAGCTGTCTGCGCGGTACCGTCAAACTCTATCGCAACCTCTTTACCGTACCCAATCCGGGGGCAGCGGAGGACTTCCTCTCCACCGTGGATACCCTCTCGCTTGAGACCTTAGACAATGCCGCCTTGGAGCAATCCTTGAGTCAGGCCGTAAGCGGACAGAGCTTTCAGTTTGAGCGCGAGGGTTATTTCTGCGTGGACAGCAAGTATTCCAAGGTGGGGGCGCCGGTATTCAATCTGACGGTGGCTCTGCGCGAAACCCGCAAAGGTAATGCTTAAAATGGCAGGTAGCTAACAGCGGACTGATTGACAATCACACATAATAACTACAGCAAATTATTGTAAGGAGCGATCGATGTCTGATATTGAGAACGATGAAATTGAGAAGGGCGACGATCTGACGCCGCCGCCGGGCAGCGACTATGAGGTGGCTTTTACTCATCATTCCGAAACCCAGCTAGAGCGCGCTTTCGACAAGGCCCTGCATTGGGTGAAAGTCGGAGTGAGGCCGGATCGCATCTTTTTGGAAGACCACTCCATGGGAGTGATCAATTTCCGCAAGGTGATGCGCGACCCGATCCTCATTCAGGCCGGGGTGGAGCGCATGATTGATTTCCGCTGTTCGCTCACTTTGTCGGACACCGACGTGGATGCGGTGTTTTCCAGTGTCTGCTATTACGAGACCGGCAGTGAGCCTACCTATATCAACGCCTACGATCCCGAACTGAGCAGCATCAAGGAGGTTTTGAACATGGTCGGCAATAATCTGTTTGCCTATCTGCAAAAACCCCTGCTCAACCGCGAGACCGAGGAATAATCAGAGCGCGCAACCTGAGATCAGGTCACTCAGGGAAGGAGATAGATTTTGTCAGCTAAGTCATTGCATACCTGTACCTTATCCGTGCTGGCGCTGGCAACCGTCACAGTCGGCGGGTGCACCATGATCCGTGAGTTTTGGGAAGATCACGTGAGCGGCATCGACGACAGTCTGCGTGAGCCGACGGGATATTATCAGCATGCCGAGGCGGTACAGGCCGCCGACCGTTTGCGCATACCGGAAGGACTGGAGGTACCGCTGCAGGATCGCAGTATGCAGGTTCCGCCGTTGCCGGAGGGGGCTGAACTCTATCCGGTGGGTGAGGATATGGATGTGCGGGCTCCCACGGCGCCGTTACGCTCGACTTTGGGCATGCGCACCCAATGGGCACAGGGCGAGGCCATCGTTTGGTTCCAACGCGGCGGCGCCCACGGCATCAACGACGAAAATGATGCCATGCAGGTGTTAAGCGAGGTGTTGGAGCAGATGCCGGTTAAGATCGGCGAGATGTCCGAGGATGAGTACCAGATCACCACCGAGGCCGCTGACTTCAATGAGTTCGGCTCGCCTTACAATCAGGCCGATTATGACTCCGGTGCCCTGAGATACCGTCAGATCTACCGGCTGCGCATCGGCCGCTCTCCGGTAGGAGAGTTGGGTATTGCAACTTCGCTTATCGGCTCCATGACCCTGACGGCGACCTCCCAGAAGAATATTGCCGATTATCTCAACCCCACCGAGCAGCAGCGTTTTGCTATGGGCTTTTCCAATCAGATCATCAAGCTCATCGATCATCGCGCCGCGGCCGGCGTGGCCATGCCCGATCAGGTCAATGTCCTGCTTGATCGCGATTCTAACAACCGCGACTGCCTCAGCGTTGACGCGCCTTACGAGCGTACCTGGGACGCCTTGCGGGCGATGCTGCCTAAGTACAATTGGAACATTGATGAATACTCGCTGTCCAACGGGCGCATCAAGCTTGATGTCAAAGATCAAGACAGTCAGGTCTATCACAGTCAGGGTGTGGACTCCTTCGAGGTGGAGGAAGGCACCTATTACATCCGCCTGGGCGTTGAGGGCGAGCGCAGTGTGATAACGTTCTACGACAAGGACGATAAGCCGTTGCCTCCCGGCGAGGTAAGCCGTATATACAGCGGCTTTGCCAAGGCGCTGGCCCGTCAGCTGACGCAGTAGCAGTGAAAAACAGCCAAGAATTTCTACGCACTTTTTAGGAGCGAACATCATGGAAAAGAGACAGGAACTTTACCGGGGCAAGGCCAAATCGGTGTATGAGACCGATGATCCGGATCATTACATCATGCTCTACCGCGATGATACTTCCGCTTTTGACGGCAAGATCATCAAGCAGCTGGAGCGTAAGGGCCGTACCAATAACCACTTTAACTTCTTTATCATGAAGAAGCTTGAAGAGGCGGGGATCCCGGTGCACGTTGAGGAGATGATTTCCGATCGGGAGTGCGTGGTCAAGAAACTGAAGATGGTGCCGGTGGAGTGCGTGGTACGCAACGTAACCGCGGGCTCCATTTGCAAGCGTCTGGGTGTCAAGGAGGGATTGGAACTTGAGCATCCCACCTTTGAGTTCTTTTTGAAGAACGATGAACTGCACGATCCCATGGTCAATGACTCCCATATTCTGGCCTTTGGCTGGGGCACCCAGGAGCAGATCGACACCATGCGCAGCATGTCCTTTAAGATCAACGGTATTTTAAAGGAACTCTTTGACAAAGCCAATTTGATTCTGGTGGATTACAAACTGGAGTTCGGTCTGTACAAAGGGGAGATCATGCTCGGTGATGAGTTCTCGCCGGACGGCTGCCGTCTGTGGGATAAGGACACCAAGAAGAAACTGGACAAGGACCGTTTCCGTCAGGGCTTAGGTGAGGTCATTGAGGGTTATGAGGAAGTGGCCCGCCGCATCGGCTGTCCGCTCTGATTAGACCGTCTGACTTTTAACACAATAAAGCCGCGTCCTCATGCAGAGAGCGCGGCTTTTTGCTGTCTTGCCACAGGCAGTCCGGTGGCTGCCTGCCTTGGACTCAATGGGACACAGGCTCAGAACATGACGCTGTAGAGCAGGTAGGTCAGTACGAAGCCGGTGATGCCGGTGATGGAGGTAATCACCGTCCAGGTCTTCAAACCGTCTGCTACCGTGATCTTCAAGTACTTGGTGAGGATCCAGAAAAGCGAGTCGTTGATGTGGGAGAAGCCTAGGGCACCAAAGCCGATGGACATGGTAAGCAGCACCCGCTGGGTATCGGACCAGCCGTCCACGGCGTTGGTGAGCAGTCCGGCTGCGGTCAGGATGGCCACTGTGGCTGAGCCCTGGGAGGCGCGCAGCGCCGCGGCGATCACAAAGCCGGCCACAATGGGGTGCATGCCTACCGAGTTTAAGGCCTCGGCCAGAGCAGCTCCCACACCAGATTCTACCAGCACTTTGCCGAATACACCGCCGCCGCCGGTGACCATAATTACCACTGCGGCGGCCGGCAGGGCATCATCCATCACCTGACCAATCTTGGGAGTGGACCAGCCACGCTTGATGCCCAAAAAGTAGAACGCCAGGATCAGCGTGAGCAGCAGCGCGCAGCCGGGGTTGCCGATAAGCTGGGTGAATTTGTAGAAGGTGCCTTCATGGGGTATGGTGGTGTTGGCCACCGTGCCTATCATGATAAGTCCGATGGGGATGAGGATCAGCGCCACCACCAGCCAGACATTGGGTACCTTGCCGCCGGTCTCGTTCTCCGGGTGCTCCACCATCTCAGGCAGGGTATCGGGGATCTCCACCGTCTCACCGTGAGCAGCCAGATAGCGTTTGAGCACGAACTTGGCGGTGAAATAACCTACAATGGCGGTCGGTACGCATACCAACAGACCTAAGATGGTCAGCATCCCGACATCGGCGCTGAGAATGCCGGCGGCGGCCACCGGGCCCGGGTGCGGCGGCACCACCACGTGCACGGCCAGCATGGCGGTGACCACCGGCAGACCGTAGACCATGGGACGGGCCTTGGAGATGGCGGCAAATCCCAGCACGATTGGCACTAAAATGATGAAGCCCACATCGACGAAAATCGGGATCCCCAAAATAAATCCGGCCACGGTCAGTGCCGCCACTGTACGCTTCATGCCCATCACCTTGGCAAAGTAACGGGTCAGCGCTTCGGCGCCGCCGGAGACGGAGATCATGTGACCTAAAATGGCGCCCAGGCCCACGATGATGGTTATGGCTCCTAAGGTGCCGCCCATACCCGCTATCATGGTGGGCATGATCTTGTCGATGGGAATGCCGGCCATCAGGGCGGTGAGCAGGCTCACCAGGAGCAATGAGACGAAGGCGGAGAGTTTAAGCTTGATGACCAAAAACAGCAGTATTGCTACCGCTAAAATGGCCACCAGCAGCAAAGCTGTGGTGCTCATAATCGGTTTTTCCTTGAAAAATAGCTAAAAATTGCGGTTAGAGCGGAAGGTAACTTCCGCTCCTGAGGGCTACTGCTGAGACTTGTAAGGCTCAAACCACTGCAGACCAGCCTTGGTGTCGCCGCGCGGGTTGT
Source organism: Succinivibrio sp. (assembly GCA_017469335.1). Classification (GTDB taxonomy): domain Bacteria; phylum Pseudomonadota; class Gammaproteobacteria; order Enterobacterales; family Succinivibrionaceae; genus Succinivibrio. The sequence goes on from JAFUGP010000099.1 coordinate 32,295, forward strand.
ACTCGCAGCCGATGTAGCCCTGGTAACCCACCTCATCGAAGAGTTTGAAGATATAGCCGTAGTCGATTTCACCTTCATCGGGCTCGTGACGTGAGGGCGCGGCGGCGATCTGCACGTGACCGTAGGCGCCGGTGAAGTCGCGGATGAGATGGGTGAGATTCCCGTCAACCATCTGGGCGTGGAAGGTGTCCAGCTGCGTGAATACGTTGTCGCGGCCTATTTCCTCGCGCAAGGCCATAGTCTCGTACTGACTGTGATAGAGGTAGCGGGGTTTGATGTCCGGACACAGAGCTTCCATGGTCAGGCGTTTGCCGTGTTTGGCAAACTTGTCCGCAGCCCAACGCATGTTCCTGATGAACACCTGCCGGCACATCTCTTTCTCCCAGGGATAGGGCACCACTGCCGACATCACGTGCACCGTGTCGCAGTTAAGGGCCACGGCATAGTCCAGCGCCTGCTCAAGCTCGGCTTTGGCGTCAGCCTCGCGCCCGGGCAGGGCGGCATGTCCCCATTCACCGCCCTGGACGTTGCCGGCGACGGTATTGAACAGTGCCACCTTCAAACCGGTCTGTTTGAGCACGGCGGAGAGTTCTTCCTTGGAGAAATCGTAGGGCCAGAGGAATTCCACGGCCTTAAACCCGCAGGCGCGAGCCTGTTCAAAGCGCTCAAGAAAAGACACTTCCTTGAACATCATGGTTAAATTCGCAGCAAACTTTGGCATTATCTAAGCTCCTTTATCTCTGAATCACTGAGGTATCTGATATGTTCACGCCGGCTCTGCAGGGTGAAATAAAGCCGGGCCGTGGCTTCGAGTTCCTCGATGTTGTTGACCGCTTCGGTGAGCGTGCTCCCTCCCACCACCGGGCCGTGATTGGCCAGCAAAAAGGCGTTATGTCCCGGTGCCTTTTCCTCCAAGGCCGTGACCAGCTTTTCGCTGCCGGGCTTGAAATAGGGGATGAGGGGGATGTCGCCCATGCGCATCACCACATAGGGGGTAAATGGTTTAATGACGTTGTCCTCCGCCAGATCATCCAGGCAGGAGAGGGCGGTGGCGTAAGTGCAGTGCAGGTGCACTATGGCTTTGAGCTGCGGGTTACCCCGGTACAGGGCCAGATGGAATTTCACTTCCTTGGTGGGCTTGGGACCTGAGAGCAGCTCACCGTGCACATCGACCACGGACAGTTTTTCCGGATCCAGAGTGCCCAGGCAGGAGCCTGTCGGCGTCGCCGCCACCGTTCCGTCGGGCAGCACTGCCGACATGTTGCCGGCCGAGCCGGTGGCATAGCCCCGCAGGTAGAGCGCACGGCCCTGCTCGCATATGAGGAGCTTAATTTGTTCGGCTTCGTTCATACCGGATAGTCCCTCTGCGCTTTGATGAAAAACTCCTCATCACCGAAGTTTCCTGATTTCAGGATCAACGAGATGGGTGAGTTGATGGAACGTACCCACGGAACTCCCGGGGCCACGGCTGGGCCGATGTAGAAGCCCTCAACCTCCAGTGATTTGGTGACAATGCCGGAGGTCTCCCCACCGGCCACAATAAAGCGCTCATAGCCCTGCGCTCTCAGGGTTTTGGCCAGGGAGGCAAAGCATTCTTCCACGGCGCGCGCGGAGATCTCACCCCCAAAGCGCTGCTGGATCTCCTTGAGTTTGTCGGGGTTGGCGGTGGCAAAAACCAGCGGAGCGTACTGTCCATGGGAGTTTTGCGTCACGAAGTCCACAGCTTCCCTGAGCTGCGCCTCGCGTTCGGTTGCGGAGGCCAGCAGCCGGCCCACGTCAATCTCATAGGAGGGAGCACTTTTACGGTAAAGGGCCACCTGCCTGTTGGTCATTACCGAACAGGAGCCTGAGAACGCCACGGCCTTTTTGCCCTGGGGATAGCCCTTTTGCTGGGCGGCTGCAGCATCGGCGTTACTCTCACGTACGGCACGGGCCAGACCGATGGCCAGCCCCGAGCCGCCGGTCACCAGCGGCAGATCGGCAAAGGCCTCTCCCTGGGTGAGCAGATGCTGTTCGTTTAAAGCATCCACCGCGGCGTAGGAGTATCCCTGAGCCTTGAGTTCGGTCATACGTTCCCGCACGGCCTCAACACCACGTTCTAAGGTATAGCAGTCTATGACGCCGCACTTGCCTTTAGATTGCATCTCCACCAGACGTACCAGGTAGCTGTCGGTCATGGGGGTGATGGGGTGGTTGCGCATGCCGCTGTCCTGCAACAGTACGTTGCCGGCATAGAGGTAGCCCTGGTAAACGGTGCGGCCGTTGACCGGCAACGACGGGGAGAAAATGGTAAAGTCAGTACCGATGGCCTGCATCAAGGCATCGGCCACCGGACCGATGTTGCCCTTGGCGGTACTGTCAAAGGTAGAACAGTACTTAAAGTAGATCTGCTTGCAGCCGTTTTTCCTGAGCCACTCATAGGCCTTCAAGGACTCGGAGATGGCTTCACTGACAGGGCAGGAGCGGGTTTTCCCCGAGATCACAATCGCCTCTACGTCAGGAGCCCTCAGATCTTCTTTTACCTGGGTTAATTGAATGGTGGACAGACCGTTTAAGACCAGAAAGCTGGCGATATCGGTCGCTCCGGTGAAATCGTCTGCAATAACGCCGATTTTAAGCATGAAAGATCATCCTCTGATAACACTAAAACAGGTCTTATTTCTTCTGCGGCAGTGTGATGCCGGCGAAGGTCTTGATCACCGCTGAGTCATCCTCGCGGCCCAAGCCCATGTTGGAGGCGTTGGTGAACATTGCCAGAGCCGTGGATGCCAGAGGAATGGGGAAGTGCAGGGAGTTGGCGGTATCTGTCACCAACCCCAGATCCTTGACGAAGATATTCACGGCCGACAGCGGGGTGTAATCTCCGTCCACCACGTGTTTCATGCGGTTTTCAAACATCCAGGAGTTGCCTGCGGCATGAGTCACCACGTCGTACATGATGTCCAGCGGTATGCCGGCCTTGGCGGCTAAGGCCATGGCCTCGGCAGCTACGGCGATGTGTACACCGGCCAGCAGCTGATGGACAATTTTCACCGAGGCGCCTTTGCCGATTTCCTCGCCGATGTTATAAACTTTGCCGCCGTTGCCGGAGACTGCATCAAACACGCTTTGCATGCGCTCAAACAGTTCCTTCTTGCCGGCAGCCATTACGGTCATTGCTCCCTGATTGGCCTTGACACCGCCGCCTGAAACCGGTGCGTCCAGCATCTCCAGGGAGTGAGCTTGCAGACCGGCGGCTATTTCCTGGGCATCCTTGGCTGCGATGGTGGCGGATACCATCACGATGGTGCCGGGTTTGAGAGCGGAGGCCAGACCGTTGTCGTTATCCCCGAAGAGTACGGTTTTAACCTGCTGGGCATTTACCACCAGCACGATCACTGCCTCCAATTCGGAGGCGAACTCTCGTGCGTCCTTGGCGACCTTGACGGCACCTGCGGCTTTGAGATCGGCCAGGGCTTTGTCGCTGATATCGGCGCCATAGGTGTTGAGACCTGCTTTGATGCAGGATTTGGCCGCACCCATGCCCATGGTGCCCAGTCCTATTACACAAACATTCTTGATGCTCATAAACTAACTCCTTGTTAAGGTCAAAATGTTACGGAATGTTATATGTTAAAAGTTTATAGGCAGATGATGTTAAAAAGTGTGAATGATGTATAATTTCTGTTAAAAATTAAATATTGTTAAATCAAATGGTTAATATAGCACCCTAGGATAATCAGATAGTTAAACATTAACATCGGGGAAGACAAAATGAACACACGGCTATGTCTATGTTAATTAATGTTAAAGAATGGAAGTGTCGCTGCTCTCAAAGCCCCGGGTGTCGGCTGCCGGGATCTGCAGGCACAATTGCGTTTGTTCTATTTCATCTGCACGCTGTTAATGTGTCCGGAAAACGCATTGCTGATATACTTGCAGGCATGTTTTGCGGGAATTTACCGCGGTTTGGCACTGCCCTTAAGGAGCTTTATGATCCCACTGGAGCGACAACAGAAGACCCTGACTCTGCTTAATGAACATGGCGGTATTCTCAGCATCAACGAACTGGTGAAATTGCTGGGCGTCTCACACATGACGGTGAGACGGGATTTGCAGGTATTGGAACAGAAAAAACTGATTTCTCCGGTTTTCGGCGGGGTGAGACTGGCGGAAAAACAGGTCAGTGAACCCAGTCGCAGCGCGAAGGAGGTGATGGCTGCCGCAGAGAAAAGCCGCATCGGTCAGGCTGCTGCCTCCTTAGTCAGTGACGGCAGCTGCGTTTATCTGGATGCCGGTACCACCACGCAGGCGTTGGCGCACCATCTTATCGGCAAACGTGATTTAACGGTGGTGAGCAACGATTTTGCCATCATGCAGTACTTAGAGGAACACTCGGTGTTCACGCTCATTCACACCGGCGGTCAGGTGCTCAGAGAGAATCGTTCGGCGGTGGGATTGTTGGCCGCACAGATCTTCACTCTGCTCTCCATTGATGTGGCCTTTTTATCCGCATCCTCTTGGGACCTTAACGCCATCACCACTCCGGATCTCAGCAAGGTGGCAGTCAAACAGGCCGCGGTCAAGGCTTCCCGCCGAAGAGTACTGGTCAGTGATGCGAGCAAGTACGCCACTGCAGCTGCCTTCGTCGCGGTGCCCATAGAACAGCTGCACTGCATCATTACCGATAAAAAACTGCCTCAGCACGCAGTTGAGGTGCTGCAGGGGCGAACGGATCTGGAGTTGGTACTGGTCTGAGCTTTGCGCTTTGGTACCTTAAAATTGAAGCAGCTGCAGGATGATATTCTGGCTTTGCATGATGCGCTGCATCATCATGGCCACCACCTGTTGACGTATGGTCAGCGCTGCCAGATTGGCGGCCTCCTCGGCGTAGTCGGTGTCCTCGATGCGTGAGCGCGCGTCAGTAAGCGAGACCCTGACGTTTTCGTTGATCCTGATCACTGACTCCATACGGTTCTGCGTGGCCCCCAAATCGCCCTGACTCTGTCCAATCTGTGAGATGAATTTGTCAATGCCCAGCACGGCCTTTTCGGCATTATCGGCGGTGCTGATGGAAAAACGGAAGCCTCCGGTCTGCTGATCAAACACCAGTCCCATGCCTGAGGTGAGAGTAAGTTGTTGCATTTGGGCGATGCCCGACATGGTAAAGCCACAGCTGAAATTGTTGACGCTGATGGTATCGTAGGCGTTGGCGCCGATGTGAAAGGTCAACTTGCCCCTTGAATTGACCAGAGTGGCACCACCCGAGACGTTGGCGGTGCCGTTGAGCAGATGGGCGCCCCCGAAGGTTGTCTGGCAGGCAATGCGGGTTATTTCATCGCACAGCTGCGAGACCTCACTGTTGAGCGCTTTGCGCGTCTGAGAGGTATTGGTGCCGTTGGCTGACTGCAAGGCCAGAGAACGGATGCGCTGCAGCATGTTTTTAACTTCATCCAGCGCGCCTTCCGCAGTCTGCATCACGCCGATGGCGTCGTTGGCGTTGCGGTTGGCCTGGTACAGGCCGTTGATTTCTGAACTTAAACGTGAGGCAATCTGAAAACCGGCCGGATCATCTTTGGCCGAGTTGATGCGCTTACCGGAGGACAGTCTCTGGTAAGAAGTCGTCAGGGCGCTTTGAATCTCAGACATGTTGCGCTGAGCGCTCAGCATAGCAACATTGGTCATGTACAGTGCCATGGCAGCTTTTCTCTCTTGAACGCCGGGAGTTTTGCGACTGTGCAGACGGTCTGGCGCCGCCTCATAAGGCAAAGTCCTTCCCTATCTTTAACTATCGGTTTTAGGCACAATTGCTTTAGAGCTCACGGCGTACTGCGGATGCTCGCTATAAAAGGCGGGGCTCTGCTAAAATCCACTGTTGTGAACGATGACTTGACAGAGCGTGGAGCGACAATGACCAGAGTAAAAAACAACGAGAGCCTGGCGCAGATAAGATCTCTTGAAGGTGAGATTTTTCCCGCGACTGGGACACCGATTCAACTGGGCGAGAGCCGCTATGAGTCTGAAATATTATCGCTGAGCGCAGATCTGTCCTCAAGCGCGGGTACTCGTGAAGATCTGCTTAAATACGAGGATCTCTGCTATTACCTTTATCTCAGCCTGTCACAGCATCCTAATGATGACACCAAACGCAGGCTTTCCCAGGCAATTGAGGGTTACTGCGCGTTGCAGGTACATCTGCTTGAGAAGGTCAACGCTGTCACACAGTTTCGCAAAAAACGGGGAGCCGAACAGTTGCTGATGGCACTGAACGTACATGTGGAACTGGAGCAAAAAGATGCCGCCCGCAGTGTCAGGGTGCAGATGCTGCCTGATTTTTTGCAGTTTTACGAGGAGTTGTACAACAAAAATTTCGGCGAAACTTACCTGTTTAAACCCGATCCCTTCATGGATTTCGATGACGCCCAGATCAAGTTTGAATATCTGGATGCGTCTTTGAATTCCATTAAAAAACTGCGCAGAGATGACGGTCCTGACAACTTCAACGAACTGGTACCACCAGGTCTTCCCGCAGCTGCCGCCTGGCGTCTGGCGCGTGATTTTCATTCCGGCAAGCAGGTGCCGATGGATCGTCGCCTGGCCTTGTGCCTGTACTCCTATGCGGTGCTGTGCGGTGATCCCAGGGCCATCTGCGACTATGCCTTTTATTACGGACGCTTTGACGTCTATTCCGGAGCGGAAATGCCCTTTGCCTTTCTGTACGAGTATTTGCTGCATGCAATGTACATCTGCCTGAGGCACAGTGAGGGCAAATTGCAGTTTCTGACTTTCGAGACGGGTTACGAGTACCAGGGAGAACAGCGCTCTTTGTTAATTGATCTCCTCTATAACCTTTCGGTGCTGGCATCTGCGGCCATGCATTCGAAAAATCGGGACTTTTACGAGGCGGTCGACAATGATTCCGACCAGTTTGTGGAGATACTTGCAGAGGAGTTCAAAAATCACGGTTTTCATGATTATCGCCTGAATGCTGCTGCGGTCAATTTTCTGGATTTCTTTGAGCTGTTGGACAGTGAGTCTCTGAAGGAGATGCTCCACGAGGGTGGACTTATCCATGACAAAGAGATGTCCATCAAGGATCTGGGCCATCTGCTGCTTGAGCCGGGGCTTAAGGCCGGCAATCAGGAATGTCTGGATACCGACATGCAGTGCAACGGCATTGATGCCGAGAGTCAGCACAGCATTGACTGCATGGTAGAACTGAGCAAACGCAAGTGCGGCAGGGCGGCCTTCGCCCTGGGAGCTTGCCACTGGGAGGGACGAGGGTTACTCAAAAAAGATGTCGAGCGGGCCAGACTGTGGTGGAAAAAAGCCGCCGCGATGGGCTCGGGCATCGCCTATTTCAACCTCTCCTTGGGGCATGTGCTGCAAAACAATTTGAAAGGAGCAGCCGAGTGTGCTGTCAAGGCCCTGGACGGCGGAGTGCTGTTTGCCTATTACGTGCTGTACCGGGCTCTGATGAATGAGAATCTGGAGCTGGCGCATACTTATCTGCGCTATTCATCCGAGTATCTGTTTCCCACGGCTGTCACGGAATTGAGCGATCTCAGGCGCACGGGCAGGTATAGACCGCTGCCGTTTATGCAGTCCATTGAGCAGATTGAGCTGTTGGCCCGGCGCAGCGCCACTGCCTGCGTGTTTCTGTCCTCCCTTTATTCAGGATCCGGTATTCTGCCCTACGATCCGGGGCAGAGCATCGCCTGGATGCGCAAGGCCGCTGCCCTGGGAGAGGCTGATGTTTTCGGCAATCTTTCCTATATCTACGGTGAAGCCTTCGGCGAACACAATGACGACACTGCGCTGCCGAGCTTTATCAGTGCCATCAACGGGATGGAAAAGTACGGCAATACCCTGTCGGGGCGGGAGGATCCCCACGGTCAGCAGATTTCGGAGTTGATTTTAAAATTATTTGAGCAGTTAGGCTCGGGCACAACTTCATTTGAACGGGAACTGTTCTTAAATTCGCTCAGCTCTTCTTTCTGGCAACAATATCAGATCATCTGCGACACCGAAAAGTTCGTCGCCCTTTATCCTGAAGATGCTTTTTTCTACGCCGCCAGGCGTTTCATCGCCACCATGGATGGCGACTATCAGCTCAGGATCCTCTATGATTACGATAAGCTTATAGAGCAGCGTGTTGAGAGTCTTAAGTTAATCTCCCAAAGTCAGCGCCGGCCGGAGCCTCTGTTTGAATCATTATGGGTGGCCAACGCGTTACGCTCTCTGCAGAACAGTTACAGTGTTGATGAGATTAAGGAACACGCCCGCAGGGGAGCTAATGGGCAAAATGATCTCTGTACCATAATCGACCGTCTCAATCTGGATTTTTTGGGGGCTAAAGCTATCTCCAATGCTGCTTTGGCCGCAGAACAGGATGTTTTTGTGCTGTCTGTAAATCAATAGCCTTATGCAGTATTTGATTAAATTCACCCTCACCGGGCAGCAGTTGTGGCGCCTGATGGCTCTTGAGGGCAGCGCCGCGCTGAGCCACTGCAGTGCCCTGGTATCCGCCGCATTTGGCTATCCAAGTGATGATGGTCGCTTTGAATTATCCTGCGGGGGGTACGAAGCTGCGGTCTGCCTTGATGATCTGAGTTTGTCTGAGCACTCCTGCGGGCGCTATTTAAGCCGCCAGACGTCGCTGTTGGAGCATGAATTTCTGGTAATGAAGGCCGAGGAGCACCTCTATTGTCTGATGCCATCATGCCTGGTGGGCAGCGGCTCACTGGCGGGGCTTGGTACCTTCTCCCCCGCGGACATAGCCGCCTGGCTTGACCGAGATGAGCTCCCCTCTTTGGACCTAAAAGAGGTTAACACCAGAGTGCGCCGGGTGCAGAGCAGAGCTCAGGGAACACAGGGTGCTCCCATCAGATTTAAGCCTATCATGGCGGCGCATACATGAGCGGAGTTCAATTTAGACAAAACAGCTGTGATTCGGCATTGAGCCCGGTCACGACGCTTGCATGAGGAGATGATTATGGCCCTGAAAATGATAGACGGCGTTTTTGTGCCTGAGAAATTTGAGCTGCCGCCGCGCCCTGATCCGGCTCAGCAACGACAAGATGCCGAGCTTTTTGCTGAGGCTCTTGAGTTGATCAGAGAGCGTAAGGCTTTGTTGCTGGCTCATTACTATACCTCGGAGACCATGCAGAAACTGTGTGAAGCGTCCGGCGGTTTTATCGGAGACTCCTTGGAACTGGCTCGGATGGGCAGCGAAAGCCCATCCGCTTTGATCATTTTGGCCGGAGTACGCTTCATGGGCGAGACAGCCAAGATCCTCTCACCAGACAAAAGGGTGGTGATGCCCTCACTCAAGGCCGAATGCTCTCTTGATCTGTGCTGTCAGGCCGAAGATCTGGCCAGGGTCAAGTCAGCTCATCCCGAGGCAGTGGTAGTGGCGTATGCCAATACCTCCGCCGCAGTCAAGGCACAGTCAGACTGGATTGTCACTTCTTCTTTGGCCGTGGAACTTGGCAAGTATCTTTCCAAATCCGGTCGAGACATCATCTGGGTGCCGGATCGTCACCTGGGTTCCTATATAGCTTCCCTCTCGGGGGCCGATCTCTGGTGCTGGCCGGGACGCTGCATCGTGCATGATGCCTTTGAGGCCAATGCGCTCAAGTTTGTGATGCAGGAGCACCCGCAGGCCAAGGTACTGGTACATCCCGAGGCCTCTGAGGAAGTGGTAAAACTGGCTCATTTCGTCGGTTCCACCTCGCAGATCTTAAACTTTGCCAAGACTGACGGCGGCAAGGAATTCATCATTGCCACCGAACGCAATATCTTCTACAAGATCTCCCAGGCCTGCCCCGAGGTGAAGCTTATCGAGGCCCCGGTGGCCAGCCGCAGCGGCTACTGCATCAGCTGCGCCAACTGCCCGTGGATGGAACTGAACACTCTGGCAGGTCTGATCGCGGCGCTCAAAGAGCCTGAGGGGCATGAGGTGTTTGTGGATGAAGAGGTGCGCGTCAAGGCACTGCCCCCTTTAAAACGCATGTTGGAGTTTTCTGCCGATTTAAAGGCCGGGCGCATTGTCGTCTGATTTTGGGACTACGAGCACCGTTTCTGCACTATGTTTGTGCAGTATTCAGACAGCTGAGCAGCCCCCGCAAGGGGGCATATAATTTGAGCGTCCTTGCTCAGGCAAAGTGTCAGGCGCCCGGGCAGGACTGACTTGGTTGTACACAGATGGCTACAGCGGTAGTGAGGGGAGTTGACGGCGCCCGGCCTGACCTACAGCGCGGTACTCCAACACCGCGGGATGAGAAATATGACAGGTAAACTAATTTTCTGTATCTGCCTGGCCTACTTCGTGGCGGCCTACTTTATCTACGGCGGGTACCTCGGCAAGCTTTTCGCTCTCAACCCCAAATCGCCCACACCGGCCAAGACCTGTTTTGACGGGGTGGATTATGTGCCCACTCCGCCTCTGGTGCTGTTCGGGCATCATTTTGCCTCCATCGCCGGCCCAGGTCCCATTGTCGGGCCCATTATGGCGGCCTATTTCGGTTGGCTGCCGGCCCTGATTTGGATTTTGGCCGGCTGTGTGTTCATCGGAGCCTTTCATGATTTTGCCGCCATGGTCATTTCGGTGCGCAACAAGGGGCGCTCCATTTCCTTTGTCATGGAAAAACTGATGGGTTATGCGGGACGTCAGCTGTTTTTGGCATTTTGTCTGGCCTGCCTGTTGCTGATAGTGGCAATTTTCACCATCCTGATCGCGGGCATTTTTGTCGCGCACCCCGAGGTGGCATCAGCCTCACTCATGTTTATTATGATGGCCCCGCTCTTTACTCTGGCCACCTACAAATATGGTATCCGTATCCGTTACGCCTCCTTGGTGTTTGTGCCGTTGGTCTTCTGCACCGTCCCGCTCGGACAGCTGTTGCCCTGTGATTTCGCTGCCTGGGGCTTCGAGGGTACGCAGGTGCGCAGCATCTGGATCCTCATTTTGGCGCTGTATATTTTCTGTGCCTCGCTGCTGCCGGTACAGTGGCTGCTACAGCCTCGGGATTATTTAAACTCCTGGTTGCTCTACGGCATGCTGCTGTTGGGTTTTGCCGCTATTCTCTTTGCCGACACCACCATTGAAATGGACAGTTTCAAGGGCTGGCAGGCAGTAACCGCCGATGGTAAGGTACACGACGTGGTGCCCAATCTCTTCATTTTCGTGGCCTGCGGGGCCTGCTCGGGCTTTCACGCTCTGGTGGCTTCAGGTACCACTTCCAAGCAGATCCGCTCGGAAAAGGATATCCAGCCTATCGGCTACGGCGCCATGTTGCTGGAAGGTGTGCTGGGGGTGATGGCGCTGGTTGCAGTCATGACCATGTCTCCGGACATTTTCACCACGGCGGGTAAAAATCCCACCGCCGCTTTTGCCGGCGGCCTGGGACAGCTGGCCGGTCAGCTGCACCTAGGTTCCATGGCGGTAAATCCGCTCTGGGCACAGAATTTCATTGCTCTGGCAGTATCGGCATTCATGCTGACCTCGCTGGATACTGCCACCAGGTTGGGGCGTTTTCTGGTACAGGAAGTGTTCATGCCCAAAGCAGGTGAACAAGCAAAGAACGGACAAGATGAGGTCAGAGGATCCTTGGGCAAGCCGCATGGTACGTTGGTTACTTTGCTGGGCAATAAATACAGCGCTTCTTTATTGATGGTGGGGCTTTCGATGATATTGGCCCTAAGCGGTGAGGCCGCCTCCATCTGGCCTATCTTCGGAGCTTCCAACCAGTTGATGGCTGCCCTGACCTTTTTGGTGATCACGCTGTGGCTGCTGACGCGCCATCTCAACTTTTATCTGGCTCTGCTGCCCATGCTCTTCATGATGGTGATGAGCCTGTGGGGCATCGTCGAGGTTGTAAAAGTGCAGTGGGGAGGCAATCTGGTGCTGGTGGGACTGGGGGTGTTTCTCATCGTCATGGCCCTGCTGATGGTGGCGCTGGGGATCAGTGTCATCACCCATAACCTGCGCGGCCGCGCGACGGCAGTAGCAGCCTGATTTTTAAGCGTTACGCAACCGGAGGATGGAGTGCGTCTCACGCCTCCCTCCGTTTGTTCTTTGGGGCGTGCCTCTTGAAAATGCACTTACCTGTCTCCATTTAAAAGTGTGAGAAAAGTCAAATTAAGGAGCAGGTCATGAAGCAAAATGACGCTTTTTCCGTAAATCAGCTGTGTGCCGATATGCTCAAGGAATTGGAGCACAATGACGGCAGGCTGACCAGACAGCGCCGCCGCCTGGTGGAATTGATTGCCCAAGGCGGGTGCAGAACCCCCAAGGATCTGTGGTGCAAGGCTCAGGAACTGGGACTGAATGTCAGCATTTCCACCGTCTACAGGCTGCTCAACTCTTTAGAGAGTTTGGGTTGTATTCAACGCATCAGCTCCATAGGGGTTGATCGTCCGTTGCCGGTTTCAGGGAAGCTGTGTGATGTTAAGGGGCAGGAGCTGCAGCCCTTAAAGGATGCGGATCTTACTGAGCTTATCCGTCTGGGATTGCTTTCCAAGGGTCTGATTGCCGAGAACAGTGAAATCAAAGTAGCCATGCGCGGTCAGGCACTTGAGGTTACCTTAGAGCGCAAGGGCGCCGCCTAGGCGGCGCAGATGTGCGAAGTCAGTAGCGAATCGTCCATCCTGAGCATGCTAAGATCCTCAAAGGCCGGTGTAGCGTCTTAGGCGGCGCCATCAGGTCGGCAGTTGTTGTCACTGCTTTGAGGATACTAACTTAATGCCCACAAAAAGCCAGACCCCCACTCAGCTTGACGCCGTACCGGAGCCGGTGCGCCTGAAAAACGGCGAACTGGCGGAGTCAGGTGAAAATTATCTTGAGACCATTTTGGTCATGCGCTCGCGCAATCCTCACTCGCGGGTGCGCGCAGTTGACGTGGCCAATGAGTTAGGCTTCAGCAAGCCCAGCGTCAGCCGGGCCATCAATCTGTTAAAAGAACGCGGACTCATCAAGATAGGTCAGGGCGGCAGTCTGGAGTTTACTCCCGAGGGGCAGGCCAAGGCGGAGAACATTTTTGGCCGCCATCAGGTGCTGACGGTGCTGTTTCAGGAAATTGCCGGGGTGCCATACGATGTGGCCGAACGCGATGCCTGCCGGATTGAGCATGTGATCTCAGACGAGACCATCATGGGTATAAGGTCTTTTTTGGGAGAGCGCCTGAAATTATCCGACCCCCAGACTGCTCAGGGCAAAACATCTGAGGGTGATTCCGCAGCAGGTACGAAGATCCAGCAGGATAAGGTCTTGGATTGGGCCAAGGATGGCGAAGAACCCAAGCCAGCCGGAGACGGCGGCCCCGGTGAGGGCGATCTCTGGGCTGCAGAGCGTTGGTCGGAGCAGCGCAAAAACGGCAACGGAGTGCATCAGGAGGCCGAGGGCGTTTAGTCACAGCTGACTTCAGCTCTTGCCTTTGCGTAGCATCAGGCCTCGTTCAGGGGGCCTTGTGCTCCAGGAAATCCCCGGTGCGGGCCTGCAACGCGGCAATTAAATCCTGCGGTTTTATTCCCACCGAGAACCCCCGTCGTCCGCCGGATACCAGGATCTCTTCAAAATTCAGAGCGCTGTCATGCAGCAGTGTCAGGGTGTTCCTTTTTTGCCCAAAGGGACTGACACCGCCTAAGACATAACCCGTGATCCGGGTGACGGTGGCGCCGTCTGCCAGTCTAAGCGACTTAAGCCCCATAATCCTGGCGGCGTTTTTCATGGAGATCAGACCGTTGACCGGAGTGATCGTTGTGACAAAGGTTTTGTCCTGCTGCAACACGATGGTCTTGAACACGCGCTCCTCTGGCAGCCCCAAACTCTGGGCGGCAAAGCGGCCGAAGTCATGGTCCACCGTGCACTCGTAACTGTACTCCTTGAAGGGTATTTCGTGTTGGATTAGAAAAGTCTGGGCTGGTGTGATCATTTATGCTAGCGCCAAAAATCAAAAACACCGCGCCGGGCGGTGTTCTGTGAGTCGTTAAGCTTTCAGGTCACGCTTAAACGTGAATGTTGACGTGGGTACCCACGCTGCCTTCGGCCACGGGTGAATTGATGTTCATGGCTACGGCCTGGATCTGGTTGACGCTCTGCAGCGCTCCCTGAAGCAGAGACATAGCCTGTTCGCCCTCTTTGTCCCGGGCAATTTTACTCATAGCCAATGCAACCGAGTTGCTGGTCTCACCGGCGGCAGAAGTCTCGTCCATGCTAAAACTCCTAAATTTACCAATCCCTTCCAACCTATCTTAACGGCACGGTAACTGCCAAAATTGAGCTTGGCGGCAGATTTTTTCAGAGTGACAGCTCAAGCAGACGGGCCGCTTCCTGAGCCGCACTCTCCCGGGGCGAAAACAGCACTGTCTGGATGCCCCGGCTGCGGGCCGTGACCAGATTGGCCTCATTGTCGTCAATGAAGAGACACTCTTCGGGGTTGAGTTTGTAGCGCTCCAGGAGGGTAAGGTATATGCCCTTTTCGGGTTTGATGGTTTTCTCTTCGCCTGAGACCACGATACCTTCAAGGTTCTGCAGAAATTTGAAGCTCTCAAAGGCGATGGGGAAGGTTTCGGCCGACCAGTTGGTTAGGCCATAAGCGGTATAGCGCCCGGATTTTTGAACGGCATCCAACAGTGCCACACCGCAGTCAATCTGTCCGCCCAACATCTGCGGCCATTTGGTTTTCCAGTAGCCTATAAATTCGGCGTAATCGGGGTACTGGGCGCTTAGCTCGGCGATGCACTCATCAAAGGAAAGACCTTTGTCCATCTGCGCGTTCCACTCTGAGGTGCAGATGTGGGCCAGAAAGTACTCCATTTTCCCGTCATCCTTGAACAAGGAGCGGTAAACATAACGCGGATCCCAGTCTATGAGCACGCCGCCGAAATCAAAAATCACATTGCGAATGGCCACGATGGCGCTCCCCCGGCATAAAGTGACACAGGCCTGACGGATCTTGTGGGTGAACCCCGGGAAAATTGCCGTCAGGAACTTTCAGACAAACTTATTGTGCCTGCAAGGTAATTCTGACATTTAGGCTTCAAGGTCGCAAGTACCGTACAGGTTAATTGGGCAAAAGTGCGTATTTTGCAGTTGTGGCAGTGCACAATGATGAGTCAGCGCTCACAGCGGTTTAGGCAAGCTGCTATGCAGGCACGGATTTTTTGCTATCATTTTGTCAGGAAAAGGTCCTCAACTCAGGTTGGGGGATACTGGTTTAAAAAGACCGATGATGCTGCCGCAGCCTGAGAGTACGGCGCATGGAGATATTGTAATGAAATTTAAGACTTTGCTGCTGGGTATTTCCGCTTTGACTTTGCTCACCTCTTTTGGCGTGCAGGCCGCGCAAAAGATCCGCATAGGAACCGAACCTACTTTTGCCCCCTTTGAGTTCACCACAGATCAGGGTGAGGAGTTGGGCTTTGACATCGACATTATCAGGGCCATTGCCGTAAATCAGGGTCTTGAGCTGGAGATCGTCAATATGCCTTTTGACGGGCTTATTCCCGCTCTCATGACTTCGCAGATCGATGCTGCCATCGCCGGTGTCACCATTACCGAGGAACGTCGCAAAAAGGTTGATTTTACCGATCCCTACTATGAGTCTTCGCTGAGTCTGGTGATCTTAAAGGATAATGTCGGCAAATATCAGAAAGTTGATGATCTCAAGGGTAAGAAGATTTGCGGCCAGATCGGCAATACCGGTGCTGCCTGGGCGGCCGAGCATCTTACCGATCCGAGCAACGTCAAAAACTTCAATACTCACCCCGAGGCTTTCATGGAACTGAAAAACTCAGGCTGCGAGGCGGTGATGACCGATCGTCCGGTCAACGAATACTTTTTGGTGCAGGATGGTTCCGGTGCCTTTGTGGAGATCCCGGATTTTGTGGATGCGGCGCAGATGGGCATCGCGGTGAGAAAGAGCAACAAGGAGATTCTGCAAAAATTAAACGAGGGACTGCGTCAGATTAAGAAGGACGGCACTTTCTCGCAGATCCACCAGAAGTGGTTTGGCGGCGCCGAATAACAGCGGTTGTGCCAGATGTTATTTGATGTAGAAATAATTTTTCGCTCCCTCAATCTGCTGTTGGTGGGAGCGATGTGGACCATCGGCATTACTTTGGTGTCGGTATCCCTGGGTGTGGTTATCGGCTTGCTGGTTGGCATTGCCGAACTTTCACGCTATCGGATTTTGCGTCTGCCTGCCAAGGTTTATGTGGACTTTATCCGCGGTACGCCGCTGTTGGTGCAGATCTTTATCATTTACTTTGCGCTGCCGGCTCTTATCGGTGCCAGAGTGGAACCCTTTGTGGCGGCAGTGGCCGCCTGTTCCATCAATTCCGGCGCTTATGTGGCCGAGATTTTCCGGGCTGGTATCCAGTCCATCGACAAAGGACAGACGGAGGCGGGGCGCTCCCTGGGTATGACCTGGGGGCAGACCATGCGCTACATCATTATTCCTCAGGCTTTCAGGCGCATTATTCCACAGCTGGGCAATGAGTTCATCGCCATGCTCAAAGACTCCTCCCTGGTATCGGTGATAGGCTTTGAGGAACTTACCCGCAAGGGTCAGCTGGTTATTGCCTCCACTTATGCCTCCTTGGAGATTTGGACGGCAGTGGCAATTATCTATCTGATAATGACCCTGTCAATAAGCCGTTTTGTCGCCTTCTTGGAACTTAAGTACAACGGGCCAAAAAAAAGATCAGCGTGATTTAAACGATATTTTTATGAGTGAATCAACAGCCTCTCAGAACGACATGATAGTCATCAGGGATCTGCACAAGAGCTTTGGCAGCAATGAGATCCTGAAGGGCATCGATCTTGAGATAAAAAAAAGCGAAGTGGTGGTGATCATCGGTCCGTCTGGATCGGGCAAAAGTACCCTGTTGCGCTGCATCAACTACCTGGAAGTGCCCAGTTCGGGCACGATCAGCATTGACGGTGAAGTGATTTCTCCCACCACCAACATCAACAAGATCCGGGCAGAGGTAGGCATGGTATTCCAGCACTTCAACCTCTTCCCGCATCTGGACGTGCATCTGAATATCACGCTGGCTTTGCTCAAGGTCAGGCGGCTTGAGCAGGATCAGGCCGATAAAATCGCCTCGGAGCTGCTGCAAAGGGTGGGGCTGTCCGACAAGGCGCATGCCTTGCCCAGCGAGCTCTCCGGCGGTCAACAGCAGCGCGTGGCCATTGCCAGAGCCCTGGCCATGAATCCCAAGATCATGCTCTTTGACGAGCCTACCTCGGCGCTTGATCCTGAGATGGTCAATGAGGTACTGGACGTGATGAAAGATCTGGCCAAAAGCGGTATGACCATGGTGTGCGTGACTCACGAGATGGGCTTTGCCCGTCAGGTGGCCAACCGGGTGCTCTTCGTCGATCAGGGCAAGATCCTGGAGGAGGGGGCGCCAGAGGAAATTTTCTCCCATCCCAAGCAGCCGCGCATGCAGGAATTTCTCTCCAAAATTCTCTGATCGGGACCATCTGCCCAAGCGGTGTTTTTCCTGAGTCAGGGAATATTATAAAACCCTGGAATTTTCAACAGATGAATACCGGGGAAGAACCTCATGACTTCTTCCTTGCCTGTTTTTAGTGCAAATTGCGTTCTGCCAGTCCCCCCTGCCCCCAGGTTGCTGTATTATAGGCACGCGAGAAATAAATGTGCCGCAAGGCGCTTTCTCTTAACATAGGTACTAGTGAAGATGTTTTTTGACCATATCGAAGCAGCTCCGGCCGATCCGATCCTGGGTCTTACCGAAGCCTTTAACAGGGATACCAGGGCAGACAAAATCAACCTGGGCGTTGGGGTATATAAAGACGAAGACGGCAAAACACTGATCCTCAAGAGTGTTAAAAAAGCCGAACAGTTACTTTTGGAAGGAGAGAGCACCAAAAGTTATCTGCCTATCACCGGTCTGCCTGAATATGGACGTCTGGCTCGTGAGCTGATTTTTGGCGCCGGCAGCGAATTGGTCGACGGCGGCAGAGCCATCAGCTGTCATTGTCCGGGAGGTACCGGTGCATTGCGTATCGGCGCCGACTTCATCCACCAGCAGAATCTGACCCGTACGGTGTGGATCTCCGATCCGACCTGGGTAAATCACTACCAGATTGCCAACTCATCCGGTCTCAATTTTGAGCGCTATCCCTACTACGATCGCATCAATCACAATCTTGCCTTCGAGCGCATGTTGGAGACGCTCTCTCAGGCCAAGGAAGGGGATGTGGTGCTGCTGCATGCCTGCTGTCACAACCCCACCGGCATTGATCCCACCCATGAGCAGTGGGAGGAAATTGCCGATTTTCTGGCCAAACGTCATCTGTTACCGGCACTGGACTTTGCCTACCAGGGCTTTGGCAAAGGTCTTGACGAAGACGCCTGGGGGGTGAGGGAGATCATACGCCGTTGTCCTGAGGTGGTTATATCCAGTTCTTTCTCGAAGAATTTCGGACTCTACAGCGAACGTGCCGGTGTGCTGACTGTGGTCAGCGCCGATGAGAAAACCGCCGCCAAGGTGCTCTCTCAGGTGAAGGTGGCTATCCGTACCGCTATCTCCAATCCTCCGGCTCACGGTGAAAAAATCGTCACCACCATCTTAAGCGATCGTGATCTGCGCGCCGAGTGGGAGAGCGAGTTGCGCGTTATGCGTGATCGTATCAGACGCATGCGCGTATTGCTTGTCGAAAAACTCAAAGAGGCCGGAGCCGGTGATTTCTCGTTTATCACCGAACAAAACGGTATGTTCTCCTTCTCCGGGTTGAACAAGGAGCAGGTGGAGAAACTGCGCGAGGACTACGGTATCTATGCGGTGGCCTCGGGTCGTATCTGTGTTGCCGGCATCACCGAGCGCAATGTCGAGCGGCTGGCCCAGTCCATAGCCGCAGTGGTCATGGCAGGTTAAACATCCTTCATCACCATACATACACGGCCGCCTGCGGGCGGCCTTAAATTGGCTAGACAGTCTGCCTGCGCAAAATGCCAAGGCGGCCGTGTAAATTTCCGACCTTTTCCTGTATTCTCAATATCCAGAGCTTTTTTGCGGCAACCGCAACCGATCCGGAATGCACTCTTGTAGGCTGCGGCTATGACGCAAAGTGCAGGTGAAAGGCATGGATACAGATAAACTCAAAGAAAAACTCAAAAAGGTGGTACCGGCGATACTGGGGGTTTACATCCTGTATCTGCTCGCGTTAGGCCTTATCAGTTCCCCCTCCGGTTCGGCTTACGAGCCTCAATCCTTGCCGTCTGAAGCGACAGACCAAGAGCGCGCCCGTATCATGGCAGAGGGTGTGACGCACGCACTGGCCGGGCAATTGGATACCCTGTTTGGCTGGTTGCCCAATGATCTGTTTTTTGCTCCCAACATCATCGACAACACCGCCAATTACCAACTGGGTGTGATCTACGCTACTCGCCCTGCCTCGGATATTATTGCCAAGACCGCAGCGCGCTACGGCAAGAACGATAAACTGCCCGATTTGCTGGTGGATGCCACCTCCCGCTATTTCACCTATAGCGAAAAGGCCTGGGGCTTTTGGTTTCTTTATGACTGTGAAGGCAAGTACCGCGCCGGGATCAGAAATTGGCAAAAATGGGCCGAGAGCGTGGGTGAGGGCGGCAAGAAGGCCGGAGTATTCAATCTCAAATCCGATGATATCTACGATATTCTCAAGTACTGTTCCAATCTTACTGACTATGCACTGGGGATCTTAAATAATCAGCCGGCCTCGCACTTGGAGTGCGACAACAACGTGTACTTCGTCAAAGGAGTCTGCGCAGTGATCGGTAATGTGCTGCGCGCGGTTCTGGCGGTTGACGCCTCCGTGGAGGAGCGCGGTGGGCGTGAAAATGTAAGTGAGGCTCTAAAGCGCCTGGACCACATTGCCAAGTTTTCTCCCTTGTATGTATCCGCCGGAGGCAATGATCGAGGTGATGCCATGCTGCCCAATCATGTGGCCGCTCTGGCCAGACATGTCGACGTGGCCAACAACCGCATTAATGACATCATGCACTCCATGGAGAAATAGGAGTGTTCTCAAGACGCAGAGGTGCCCCCAGGGAGCGAGGCACAAAAGCTGCAGGTCAGGCTGCCGAAAAGGGGCGGATGTGGCATTTTTTTGAAACCCTGGTTCCGCCTTTTCCGCGTCTTGATCACAGCCATCCGCCGACCGGTCTGATCAGGTTTATTTTTTATTACAGCAGGGGATTGTGGAAGTTTATCGCCGCAGTGGGGCTGCTTAATTCAGCTCTGGCCGCCGGGGAGGCTCTCTTTTTTGTCTGTATGGGACGTCTGGTGGACTGGACGGCCGCCTCCGCGGGCCCTTCTGAATTCTGGTCTGATTACGGGGGCAGACTCGCGGTGATGCTGTTGCTGGCCGGGGTGCTGCTGCCGCTGGCGGCACTGTTGCACTCTTTGCTGCTGCACCAGACTATTTCCAGTAATTTTCCCATGCAGATCCGCTGGCGGGTGCACAGCAATATGCTGGAACAGTCGCTGGCCTTTTTCACCGATGAGTTTGCCGGGCGGGTGGCCAACAAGGTCATGCAGACAGCTCTGGCCGTGCGCACTGCAGTGCTAAAACTGGTCGATGTGATGGTGCACATGGCCGTATACATCGCCACTATGCTGTGGATGCTGTGGGATGCCGATGCTCTGCTTACCACGCCTCTGGTCATCTGGTTGGTATTGTACCTGGCGGCAATTTCTCATTTTCTGCCCAAGCTGCGCAAGGCGGCGGCCCGGCAGGCCGATGCCCGATCCGATATGGTGGGGCGCATCGTAGACAGTTATGTAAATATTTCCACGGTCAAACTGTTCGGCGGACGGGGCCGTGAGGCCAGCTACGCCAAAGACTCCATGAAGGCTTTCATCGGCACGGAATACACGGCTCTGCGCATTTTGACCATGTACGATGTCAGCGTACAGTTTATGAATTATCTGCTGCTCATAGGTCTGGCGGCACTTTCCTTGGCACTGTGGTCCGGAGGGGCAGTGACCTCGGGCAGCATCGCCATAGCGGTAGCCATCGCCATCCGCATAATCAACATGTCGCGCTGGATGATGTGGGAGGTGGGAGCTCTGTACGAGAACATAGGCACGGTCTATGACGGCATGCATACCATAACCAGACCAATCAGCGTACAGGATCCCAGTGAGCCTGTTGAGCAGCTGCGTTTCCATGACAAGGTGAGTTTCAAAAACGTGGAATTTGCCTACCCCGGCGGCGGGACGGTGTTCAGGGATCTGAGCTTTGAGATCAGGTGCGGGGAGAAACTTGGCATCGTCGGACCCTCCGGTGCCGGCAAGACCACGCTGGTCAATCTGCTGTTGCGCTTTTATGACGTGGATAAGGGCGCTATTGAGTTGGATGGGGTGGATATTCGTTCTATCTCACAGGATCTGTTGCGCGATCAGTTTGCGATGGTTGCGCAGGATCCAGCACTGATGCACCGTACGGTAGGTGAAAATATCTGCTACGGCAGTGATTCTCAGGATGTACAGGCTATGGAGCGGGCAGCTAGACTGACCGACTCTTTGTCTTTTATCGCCAATCTATCCGATTACCGGGGCGGCAGGGGTTTCGGTACCATGGTAGGTGAGCGCGGTGTAAAACTCTCGGGTGGACAGAGGCAGCGCATCGCCTTGGCCCGGGTGCTGATGCGCAATGCCCCGATCCTGATTTTAGATGAGGCTACTTCCGCGCTTGATTCCGAGAGCGAGAGCGTAATTCAGGAGAATCTGCTCAAAGTTATGGAGCAGCGTACAGTCGTAGCCATAGCTCATAGGTTGTCGACCCTGACCGTGATGGATAGAATTTTGGTGCTTGATCATGGCGAGATTGTTGAGGAGGGCACACATGAGGAACTGCTCAAGATAGGCGGAGTTTATTTCAGGTTGTGGCAGCGGCAGTCAGGCGGGTTTTTGGGATTGTAGCTGTCAAAGTGTAAATTTGCGAAAAATATAGTAATAGACCAATATGATATAGCTTTGAACGGTCGACACCCATGTCCGTAAGGCTCTTTTCTGACTCTCCGGTACAACAAGAAAGTTCTAGACAATAATTCTTTGTATAACAGTCAATTAATCTAAATATCCCTTCTGGAACCAAAAAAAATTTGACACCCCGCAAATTTTCTCTATAATGCATATCCGCTGTCGCAAGACAGTGTGCGGCCAAAGCGCCGCATAGCTCTTTAACAGGATAAACGGACAATCTGTGCGGGTCCTTGAGAGGACCAAAAGAGTTTCGTGTGAAACTTAGGGTGACCGGTAGCTGTATGGTATGTACAGGTATGGGGATACTTTGAGGGGAGACACGAAGCCCAAGTCAAGAGAATATATTTACGAAGAGTTTGATCATGGCTCAGAATGAACGCTGGCGGCAGGCCTAATACATGCAAGTCGAACGGCAGCGGGGGGATGGCTTGCCATCTCCGCCGGCGAGTGGCGGACGGGTGAGTAAGATCTGGGAAGCTGCCCGGCAGTGGGAGACAACAGCTGGAAACGGCTGCTAATACCGCATGCGCCCTGAGGGGGAAAGCAGCAATGCGCTGTCGGATGCGCCCAGATGGGATTAGCTGGTAGGCGGGGTAAAGGCCCACCTAGGCTACGATCTCTAGCTGGTCTGAGAGGATGATCAGCCA
>JAFUGP010000100.1 GCA_017469335.1 Succinivibrio sp.
CATGACAATGTAGAGTCTGCCCTCAGTCATGGCGGTACCTCCGCACTGACACCAAAGCAGGGGTGCACCCGCAGAAGATAAGTAAAGAGGACAGACAGCCCGGCGCTTTACCGGGCAGCTTATGACAGGTATGACAGGCAGGAATTGCCGCCGGCAGGACCGGACAGCAGAGAATAGGAGACAGCGGTGAGGAGAATAAAGTAAGGCGCAGCCTTCTCAGGCCACAGAGCTTATAAGGGCTTACCCCCCCCCAGCAGGTATTTTATCTTGTTGTATTGCATAATTAAATTACTCATTTTTAAATGATGATTTGCTCTAATATTGCACTTTCAAGTTCATTTTTACAGCGCTATTCTAGCACCACCGTATCCTCACTGCCACCATCTCATGCCGCTTTGCCGACCGGCGCTGCTTCCGGCACTGCCGCAGCGCTGCTGCCCCTCATCCTCAGTGTCCCCAGCCACACCTACCGCCAAACGTCATCCGCTCCTTCTTGTCCCTGACGTCTGCATTCACGCATCCTCAGGGGTCTTCTTTGATCTCCATCGCACAATACTCCCGTTACCTTGCCTTAAAAACTGTACAATAACCTGAGTTGTTTCACTCCAGAACCTTTTATTACCGGAACATGAGCAAATACACCTACACCAACAACCAAATCAAAAACGTCCTTCTGCGGCTTAGCTATCCCACCATCCTCAAAATCGACACCGAACCGCCGGTAGCCTTCCAAGAAGAAGTAAAAAATTCTTTCCCCGAGTACCAAGTATCCGGGCAGCAAAAAAATGAAATAGTTCTGCCTGGCCAGTTGAACGCACTGCCGGTTATGAAAGTTGAAAAAAGCAGACTGCACACATTCAGCGAGGAATCTGCAGATGTAGCAAGAGCAGCCGGTATCTCCGGCGGGAACGGAGGACAGATCTCTTTGAGCAACGAAGAACTGATCCTGCGCTTTTCGCGCTACAGTACCTGGAGTGAATTTAAAGGACACGCGGAAAACATAGTAAGAGCTTTCTTAAAAATCTACCAGCCGGCTCTTTTCAAGCAAATCAGCCTGCGCTACATCAACATATTCAATCGTAAGGACTTGGATCTGGAAAGTCACAACTGGTCTGAGCTGTTTACGGATAAAATTGCCGGATATTTCATAAATTGCGATGAGGACAAGGTGGGCTCTTACAATCAGGAAATAGTCATGCAGCTTGATGACGCGAAGGAGCACCTGGCCCGCTACAAGCATCTGCTCGGACGGGTACGCGGCGAGACCGAGACCTGCTTTATCCTGGATGCGGAATATATGACCGCCAAACCTTGTGCCCCCTCCCGGGGAATGAATGAACTGGAAGCATTGCATGGTTTTGCTGAAAACATCATCGAGCGCTGCGCAAGCAAACTTTTAAGAGAAAAACTAGGCGAGGTGGAGCAGCATGAATAAGTTAGTCAATCAGTTGGGCGGAGCCGGGTACGATCAACTATTTTTTATTGACGAAGATGCAGTAATGCAGGGCGACTCGGCTCACACCTTGCTTCCTTGGTACCCCGAACTTGCACCGGGTGACGGATCGGCGATGCCGCAGGATGCCGCCGCAGGCGATGACGGCGAGTGGACCGATCCGGGCTATGAAAGCCGCAACCCCGTCACCCAACGGGTTTTCTCCGAGTTTGACACTCAGGACATAACGTCACTTAAAAACGGATTGGTCGGGGATTTTCTGTCCCTGCTTGACCGCGCCATCTCCAGCGAAGCCGTTGAGGATCTGCTGTTCATGCCACCCTTAAAATTAAGCCGCGATGATCCGAACACTCCGGTGTTTGAGTGGACAGGCTCGCAGTACAGCGTGGCGTTTATCTTCGATCCCAGCCGGCCTTTCTGCAGCATAGCCTGCGATGTTAAACAGTTAGGGGAGACCATCAGACGTACCATCATGCTCAACCGCGAATCACTGCCCCGGGCAGTGTCCGACGCCGTCAACCTTGTTCGCTGTCTGGGCCAATAAGCATGTTGTCAGATTATCCGCCGGTATGCTTTCGCGGTCTGAGCTCTCCGGACAACTTCAAAAGCAAGAACCACGATGGAGGTGATTTCCGGGTGGGGCCGGGCGCCTTTCAATTCAGCGAGTCCAGAAAAAAAGACAAAATCCCCGGAACAGACGCAACTCCCGCCGATACCTCCGTAAGCACAATTGCCACTATTGCAGTTTCAGACATGTCCGTGACCTGGAACGATGATGAAAAAAGTTTCGGTTACATCAGAGATCAGCGCAAGGATCCCAAGGAAGGTCAGGCGGGGATGGGCGAGATCCAGTTCAAGGCGGGCATAGCCGAGCTGGACATGCAAATGGTTCGCACGATTCTCGAGTTTGAAATACGGACGGGACGGCTGTCATTTAACCGGGCCCCCCTCCCTAACAACCCCTCCCACGGCAACTTTGTGGTCAAAACCGAAGCAGCTGAGATGAGGGCAGAAACCAGGAGGGTAAGCGACGCGTTGCAGTTTTGCGTGTCAAAAGTCCATCAGCGCGTCAATGATGAGCTGATTTGTCACGACCTGACAGCGCCCAGTGAGGGTGAAAGCATGCTGCCGCCATCGCCACAGAGTTGAGCTTGACGGTCGATTATCTTAATCACTCGATCTAAGATTGCCCTGGCACCACTGTTCAAATTTCGCGAGCCGAAAATTGCGAATTCTTCACACGATGAGCTGCTAACTTATGAAAACCATCTGTGTCGTCACCGCCACCCGCGCCGAATACGGCCTGTTATGCCCCGTGATCAGAAAATTAAGAGCCTATGAGAGTGCCCAGCTTAAGGTGGATCTCATCGTCACCGGCACTCATCTCTCCTCTGCTTACGGGCATACCATAGATGAGATCAAAAATGACAATCTGCGCATAGATGAGACCGTTGAAATCCCCGTAAACTCCGACTCCCCTCTCGACATCGTGCGCAATCAGGCCGCGGCACTCCAAGGCATGGGTGAGTGCTTTGAGCGCCTGCGTCCGGCGGCAGTAGTGCTGCTTGGAGATCGCTACGAAACACTGATGTTCGCTCTGGCAGCGGTAGATCTTAATATCCCCGTCATTCACCTGTGCGGCGGGGATACCACCGAAGGTGCCCAGGACGAGGCTTTCCGCCACGCCATCACCAAGATGAGCTACCTGCACTTCCCCACCAACGAGCAGAGCAGACAGCGCATCATTCAGCTAGGCGAAGATCCCGCGCGGGTGTTCAATTACGGCTCCCCCGGCATCGACAACGCGCTGCACACTGACTTTATGGATCGCGACGAGCTGTGCGCTGAGTTAAAGCTGCCTTTCGCGCCTTTGGGACTTTGCACCTACCACCCGGTAACACTGGAGAACAGCAGCCCCGAGCGGGACATCAAAGCCTTTATCAAGGCGCTTAATCACTTCCCCGATCTGCATTTTGTCATCACCCGCTCCAACGCCGATCGCGGCGGCGCGCTCATCAACCGCCTGCTTGATGAGGAGGTCAAAGGGCATGACCACCTGCACCTGTTCTCCTCGTTAGGCGTGCGGCGCTATCTCTCGCTGATGAGATTAGCCGAGGTGGTGGTGGGTAACTCTTCAAGCGGCATCGCGGAGACCCCTGCCTTTCAGGTGCCCACCGTCAACATCGGCGATCGCCAGCGCGGGCGATTGCAGGCGGGCAATATCATCAATTGCTCTCCCGATACCGCCTCCATCACCGCCGCGCTTAGAAAAGCCCTCTCCCGGGAGTTTCTGCAAGTATGCCTTAAGGTTAAAAATCCCTACGGCGACGGTCATGCCGCCGAGCGGATCGCCGCCAAAATAGTGGAGACAGTCAACGGCAGGATCTCGCTGAAGAAAAAGTTTTATAATGTGGCAGGTAGCTTTGCCTGAAGTGCCACCGTTCACTTAGCTCCGACACCACCACCAAGAGCAACAATAAAGGTTGTAAATGAATTTTTTACATAACTATCAAGCGCTTACCCCCCCCCGTCAGGTTTTTTGAATTCGGCTTCCTCCGGGCCCGCCGTGCTCACCGTTTGCTGCCGGCACTGCCATCCTTAGCCCGGGCAATTCATGTTTTCTCGCCCCTCCCCTGCTGCCATCGGTTGCGGCAGATCTGCGCCCTTACTATGCGCCCCGCGCTCCTGCCGCCTCAAGCCATCTCGTTGTGCTGCGGCCTGAGCGGTGCTCAGCGCACGGAGGTGTGACATGGCGGGAGCACCCAAAAAAGTTCTGATCTACCCCTGCGGCACCGAGATCGCTTTGGAGATCCTCAAAGCCACACGTTACTCGCGCTTTTACACCCTCTACGGGGGCTCCTGCAGCCGCGATCACGGCCGCTTTGCCTTTGCCCGGCACCTCGACAAGCTCCCCTTTATCCGCGACGGCGATCCCGAGGAGGCGGTCAGGCAGTTCAACGAGCGCATTCGTCCCTATAAGTTTGACTTCATCTACCCGGCCATGGACGGCGTGCTGACCGTATTTGCCCGTTATCGTCACTGTCTGGATCCCGTGGTGATCGCCCCGCCCTATGAGACGGCCGCGATCACGCGCAGCAAGCTTAAAACCTACCAAACATTCCGGGATCTGCTGCCTCTCCCTGAGATCTTCGCCACCGCCGCGGAGGTTACCAAATTCCCGGTGTTTCTCAAGCCCGCGGTAGGTCAGGGCGCGGTCGGCACCCTTAAAGTGGACGATGCCGAATCCTTGCGCCTGAACCAGCAGGATGGCGATGGCAGACTCATCCTGGAGTACCTGCCCGGACGTGAGTACACCATAGACTGCTTTACCAACGCCCGGGGCAGACTCATCTACTGCAAGGGGCGCTCCAGGGATCGCATCAAAAACGGCATCAGCGTGAGCACCGCACCCTGCGAGCGCTCGGAATTTAAACGTTACGCCGAAATCATCAACTCCACGCTCACCCAGCGCGGGGGCTGGTTTTTCCAGATGCGCGAGGACAGTCAGGGAGAGTTGAAGCTCCTGGAGATTGCCTCCCGTATCGCCGGCAGCTCGGCGCTGCACCGCGCTTTGGGGGTAAACCTGCCGTTGTTGACGCTGGATATCTTCAACGGCGTGGAGATAGACTCCCTGGCCCTGAACGACTGCGAGCCCGAGCTGGACCGCGCCCTGCATAACTCCTACCGTCTCAACCTTGAATACGAGTCTGTCTACGTTGACTTTGACGATACCCTGGTACTGCACGGGCAGGTCAATGTTGAGCTGCTCGCTTTTCTCTACCAGTGCCTCAACCGCGGCAAAAAACTCATTCTGCTCTCCCGTCACGAGGGCCCGCTTGCCGAGGAGCTGCAAAAATACCGCCTCTTGGGGCTCTTTGATGAAGTAATTCAGATCCCGCACGACGCAGCCAAGGCCGATTGCATCAAACACGGAGCCGGGGCCATCTTCATCGACGACTCCTACGGAGAGCGCAAGGCCGTGCAGGAGGCGCTGCACATCCCGGTATTTGATCCGGCGATGATAGAAGCGCTCATGATGCCGTAAAGGGGGTACCGTCATGACCGTTTTTAATGACGCTGCCTGCGGCATCACGCTGCCGCGGCAAATTCTGGCGCGGCAAATTCTGACGCACTTAGGCGACAGCCGCTCCCGGCGTACCTTCCTGGATTATCTGACCTGGCGGGTAAGCGGCGAGGAGAGCTATCTTCTGGATATCTACCGGCACTGCATGAATGTGGAAGATTTGATGAGCAAAGTCCAGCACAGCGGCCGCCAACATTACTTGTGGGGTGTCACTGCTACCTCGGTTGCTCATCTCAACACGTTGTGGCCGGGCTGCTGGCGCGGCGTATTCGACAACGATCCCCGCAGTTGGAACACAGGCGGGGTGACCCAGATCCCGTTTTTGCCGCCTCCAACTCACCCGGAGGCTCTTGCAGAGCTTTACCGGCGCGGAGAGCAGATCTTAGTGTGCTCGGCCTCGTCAGCCGGGGCCATCATGGCTCAGATCAAGTCACTGGGCTTTGCACAGGAGGTGGCAATAAATGTGAGCGAGCTGATCGGCGCGCAGTATTTCGGGCTGCCCGAACTCTACCATGACCAGAACGAGCTTTTTGTAGATGCCGGAGCCTATGACGGCAGCACCACGCAGGAGTTCTTCAAATGGGCCGGGAAGAGCGCTGCGCAGGCCTGGTGTTTTGAGGCCGATCCCCAAAACTGCCGACGCTGCGCCGCGCAGCTGGCGCTGCCGCTCTCCCAGGGCAGAGTAAGACTTTGCAACACCGGCTTGTGGTCACGACCGGGACGGCTGCGCCTTGCAAACAGCGGGCTTTCCACCGGGTATCTCACGGACACAGCCGGTGCCGCTGCAGGCGTCAGCGCCCAAACCGCTGACGCGGGGGACATTGAGGTTGAGGTCGCCACCTTAGATGAAATGCTCGGTGAGCGCCGGGTGACCTTCATCAAGATGGACATTGAGGGGGCCGAGCTGCAGGCCCTACAGGGCGCGGCCACGCTTATCCGCAGGAACAAACCCAAACTGGCCATCTGCGTCTACCACCGACCGGAGGATATTCTCACCATCCCCGCCTATATCCTCTCGCTCAACCCCGACTACACGCTCTATCTGCGTCACCACACCTTCGAGGCCACGGAGACCGTGCTGTATGCCCTGTAAGAAGTAGAGGCTCCTCACAGAGCTGTTTTGCCTCCCTCGTTGAAGCGCTCAGGAACCGCCGGGGCGGCTCGGTGCCGGACGTCGGATGGCGACTGACGCGGCAAGCCATTGCCCGGGGCGGCGCGTTACACTATAATCGGTACGGTTTGCCGTAAGAGCAGGTGGAATAAAACGGTGCCGGTTTCAAGATCAAAACATAAAATGGATATAAAACAACATGTTACCCCCCCCGTCAATCTAAAAGTTCAGGCGGGGCCGCTCTGTCTGCTCTGCAGTGCGTAGATCTCTTTATCCCGCAGGCTTCATTCATCATCGCCGAGTTAGGCCTGAGCATCACCGATGCCTTGAAATTCCATCTGGCCAAAACCATCACCCCCGGGCTGTTGCTCACAAACGATCCCCCCGAGGCGCTGCAGCCGCTCTATGGCGCACTCTGTGAGCTGGGCTTTACCCCCGCCACGCCCGCCGCGCACGATCTTAAGCGTCCGGTGGTAATTATCTGCGGGCTTACGCAGTTCAGGCCCGAGAGTTATCACCCTCAGCATGAACTCACCCGCATGGCGCAAAAACAGCTCTATGAGCTGGGCGTGCCCGATGATCTCATCATCCCGGCCACCGCGTTGTGCTTAAGCTCCTTTACGGTGCAGCGCTACCGTCTCATCCGGCAAACCCCGCCCACCATCATCGCGGACATGTGCGCCTCACGCTTTACCTACTTAACCCTGGGTCTGCGTTTTACCTCGCCTTTTTTGAATCTCACCATTGAGGAGACCCAATACCTCAAGCTGCTGCGCAATCTGCCCATGTATCTCTCGCAGCCGCTGGAGGATTACGGCTCTGTACCGCACCCCGTGGTAACCGGCGCGAATTTCCCGCAGGGACGCCTGGGCGATATCGTGCTCAACTTCACGCACTACCGCAGTTTCAGCGCCGCGCAAAAATCCTTTGATCAAAGACGACAGCGCGTCAATCTCAATTATCTGGTGCTGTTCTTCCACACCGCCTCCAGAAAGCTCGCAGATGAGTTTCTTGCCCTGCCCTGCCCGCGGAAAATTTGTTTTCTGGAAGATATAGTAAGCGCGGTTAAGTTTAAGAGCTTGCACAAAGATCACCCCACTGCGCTCACGGTATCTAACGTCGGTCTGAAGCAGCTAAAGTTTGCCAACGATTTTAAGAGTTCATTGGGCTTGGCCCACTCCTTAAATAGCG